>SXIE01000162.1 GCA_005772945.1 Pseudomonadota bacterium | reverse complement strand
GCACCGACCGCCCGCAGCGCGCCGCGCCCGCCGCGGACCACGCCCGCTTGGATTTCGTCTTCGTTGGCGCCCTGGCGAGTCGCCTGCGTCACGCCGCGCGCGACGTCGAGCACGCCGCGACCGCCGTCGGCGACGCGGCCGACCATACCGAGCGCGCCCGAGGCCCCGCCGGTCGGCGCCGCGCGGCTGCCGCCGTCGATGACGCGGTTGGCCGTATTGATGAGCGTCTGGCCGCCGCTCGCGACCTCGCCCGTCGCCTGCAGGCTTGTGTCCGCGGCGCCTAACATCGCGTCTGGATTTGGATTATTGCGCGCGGCGCTCGCCTGGTTCATCGCGTCGCGCATGCGCATCGCGCCGGTGCCCATGCGCAAGACGCCCGACGCCGCGCCGAGGTAGCCCGACGTACGCTCGCTCGCCGAGGTCGCCGCCTCCTCCGGAATGAGCGCATCGGCCGCCGAGCGCGTGCGATCGACGACGCCGCGCGCCGCCGTGACCGCGCCGATTCCCGAGGTGTCGGTCGTGTTTCCCTGGGTCGCATTGGCGAGCGTCGCGACGTCGGTGACGGTGTCGGCGATGCCGCGCACGGCGCCCCGTTGGCGCGTGAGCGGGTTGGCGTCGAGCGGCCCAGGCGGCGCCTGCGCGCTCTGCGTCTGGGCGTTCGGCGCCAGCATCTGCTCGCCCTCGGCAAAGGTCGCCTGACGAAGGGCCGCGCGGCGCGGATCGGTGGTCGCCTGGTTCTGAGGAACCGGCGCGGGCGTGATCGGGGCGGGGACGGATGCGGCGCGACGAGGAAGAACGCGGGTCGGGTTGACCACGAAGGCTCCTGGGTGTGGGTCACCACCACTGGTGCGGCGCGCCTTGATCAAGGCGCCGTCCCTTCCCCCTGCCTTCTCGACACGCGCCTCCGCACCAAGCGAAACCCGGACGCTGGGCCGCCGCGTCAGGGCCCGATGGCGCGTACGACGGCGGCCAGATCAGCCGCATCGACAAGCCGGTGCGCTCGAGCCAATGGGCGCGGAAGCCGGTCAGATCCTTGCCGCTGGCCAGCGCCGCCGCGCGCGTTGGGCGCGACGAGCGCGGCGCCGAGGGCCACGAGGACGGCCGGTCGCAGGCAGTCCGAACCCTATACCAGGCGGGCCCGCCGTCCCTGTATGCGTTTCGTGCGGTCTTGGAGCCAGTGTCCCGACCTCGGCGCATGCGCGCCTCATCGCCTCATCCCGAGGCTTGACCGCCACGCGCCGCGATGGGACAGCCTCGCGCGTTGCGCTTCGTACCTCCCGATGTGTCTGCACTGCCGCTGACGGTCCTCTTTGCGGACCGGGAGCTGGCCGTCGTCCTCAAGCCGCGCGAGCTCCTCAGCTGCCCCGGCACCAGCACGCCCGCCTGGGACTCGGTTCAGACCCGCATTCCGCGGCTTTTTCCCGACGCGCACGGCCCGATCCTCGCGCACCGCCTCGACGCGCCGACCTCGGGCCTCATGGTCGTCGCGCTCACCCCCGAGAGCCACCGCCGCCTCTCGCGCGCGTTCGCCGAGCGGCGCGTCGCCAAGCGCTACGAGGCCCTCCTCGACGGCCCGCTCGCGCCCGCTCTATGCGGCCCCGAGGCCCCCGAAGGTCTCATCACGCTTCCGATGCGCAGCGACTGGCGTCAGCGCCCGCGCCAGGTCGTCGACCTCGTCGCCGGACGTCCCGCCCAAACCCGCTGGCGCCTGCTCGGCGTCACACAATACGAGGGCGGCGTGCGCACCCGCGTCGCGCTCGAGCCGCTGACCGGCCGCACGCACCAACTCCGGCTCCACGCGGCCGATCCGCGTGGCCTCGGCTGCCCGATCGTCGGCGATCGGATCTACGGCCGCTCGAGCGCATCCGACGTGCCGCTCGCGCCGCTGCTCCTCCACGCGTGCCAGCTCGCCTTCGTGCATCCGACGACGGGCCAGGCGCTCGCGTTCGAGGCGCCGCCCGACTTCTGATGCGCCGCTCAGGTCGCGACCGGCGCCGCCTCGACCTTGGCCTTGCGCGCGATCGGCTTCTTGACGATCAGGTACGGCAGCCCGTCGCACAGCTCCCCATCGTGGCGCATGACGAACGCGATCGCCGCGCGCACGTCCGTGAACGCACTCTCCAAGAGCCCGAAGGCGCGCCGCTTCACGTCGAGGGCCTCGCGCTCGTTCAGGCTCTCGACCGAGTTCAACCCCGCCTCGGCCAAGCGCCGCGCGTCCGCCAAGAGCGTCGGACGCCAGTACTTCGGATCGCGCGAGAGCGTCTCGCTGCGCGCCTCAGCCAGCGCCGCGAGCCGCGCAAGCATCGCCGCGAACTTGAACGTGCCACCCTTGGGCCGCCCCTCGCCGAGCTCGGCCGCAACGACCGGATCCTCGCCGAAGTGATAGTCGAGCAGCTTGACGAGCGCCGTCCGCACCTGCTCGCCCTCGTCGGGAATCGCGTCGGCGCCCGCCTGCGACGCGGTCGCGCGCGCCTTGCCGGCCGGTCCGAGCTGCCCCAGCCGATCCACCTGCCGGAGCGCCAAGGCCAGCGTCCACAGCGCCTCGACGCGCCCGGCCGCAAACAGCGCGTCGGGCAGCAGCGCGAGCCGCGCCGCCACCGCCGCGCTCTCGGCCACGATCGCCAGCGCGAGCGCGCGCTCCGCCGCTCCCTCGGTATCCAGGTTCGGGCCCTCCGAACGCGCCGCGTCCAGGAGCCGCGGCAGCCAGTGCGCAAGCGCCGCGCGCCCCGCGTTTTCGTCGTCCAGACCCTGCATGCGTCCTCCAGAGTACGTCACGGATGTTCAGGCGAGCGCTTGTCGCCGATCGCCCGCGCCGCGTCAATCCTTTCCGGCCCCAGGCGCGGTCAGGTCCAGTCGGGCGCGCGCCGCGGCGCGATGGGCGCGCCGTCAGGGCCCGACGAGGGTCGGCGTCAGGCCGACGAAGAGGTCGAGCCACGACAGGAGCAACGCGGCGGGGATGTCGTTTTGGGCGCGCGCAATTCGTTCGCGAAGAGCGCGTAGCGCTTGCCCGCGCCGAATTCGGCCGGGGTTTGGCCCCAGTAGAACCCGATCCAGCCGGTCGCGTAGGCGCGCGAATCGGTGATGAACTGGCCGAGCTCCTCGGCGCTGCAGTTCAGCGGGCCGATCTCTTCGACGACGACCGGCCGACCCGCCGCGGCGAAGGCCGCGAGTACCCCGAGCGAGGCGTCCATCTTGCCGGTCTCCGGGTAGAGGTGGACGCTCAGGTAGTCGAGATCGGCGGCGACCTCGGCCGGCGTGAAGCCCGGCTGCGTCGTGAACGGGAACTGTCCGACGGTGATGAGGACGTCCGGGTCGTGGGCGCGGATGGCCGCCTTCATGGCCATGCGCCACGCGTGCGCGACCGCGGCCGGATCGCGCGCGCCGAGCTCGAGCACGAGGCACTGGACAAAGCTGAGGCCGGCGAACTCGCCCGGGGTCCAATCGGTCCGCACGTCGGTCGGGACGAGCGGCTCGTTCACCAGATCGTAGGCAAAGACCACCGGATCGCCCGCGAGACGCTCGGCGACCGCGTCCCAAAAACGCGCCTGCGCCTCCCAGCGCGCGGCCTCCGGAAGCGCGACGTACCAGGGCGGGTCGGCCGCGCCCCGATACGCTGCGAGCCCGGTGATATCGAGACGCAGTCCGAGCCGCGCGGCGACCGTGGCAAGCTCGCGGAGGCGCGCGAGCGCTGCCTCGTCGACCGTGTCCGGACCCGTCATGAACGCCGCGACCTGGAGATGCAGGCGGACGACGGTCGCGCCGAGCGCGCGGATCTCGCCCAGATCGGCGACCACCTCGTCCCACCCGTCGACCCAATACTCTTCGAGCAGACGCACGTCGCGATCATGATCGTAGTTGAATCCCCAAGGCACGAACGGCGCCCCGCTCTCGGCAAGCGCGAAGCCGCGGCCATCGGGCGCGACGACGACGCGCTCGAGCGGCGCCGCCGCCTCCGGCGAGGCGCACGCGGTGAGGGTCATGAGCACGGGGCCGACCACCAGGCGATGCATGCGTAGAGTCATGGATTGACGAGGACGGCGATCGCCGCAAACGGTGGCTCGGTCCCGTTCGTCACCGCGGCGTAGAGGACCTGGAGCGCCGTGGAATCGGTCGGCGTCAGCGCGACGAAGTCGTCGATGTACCCCTCGGACACCGCATCCAGAGCGGCTCCCGAGGGCCAGAGGAACGTGAGCGGGTGGCTCTCTGCGGCCGTCTCCCAGTCCTCGAAGTCGATGACGTCCACCGCGCCCGTCGCCTCGCCGTGCGCGAAACGGACGCGCTTGGGGCCGAGGTACGGCAGGTGCGTCCCCTGGGGGCGCGCCGAGAGATCGGACCTATCACCAGAGTAGAGCGCGTAGTGCCCCTTGCCGAGGTGCAGCGGCGTGGCGGCCTGCATCTGCGTCATCAGCTTCGGGCAGCCGTCGGCGCGGTATTGGATGTTCCAGCGCGCGCCGTCCCAGACGGCGTAGGCCTGGTTGTGGCCGTCGACGGAGCAGCCGTCGACCTTGTCGGTCGTGACGACCATGAAGGAGCCGACCGCCCCGTCCCAGCGCCAGTCGTCGAGGGTGCGGACGCCGATCTTGAACTGCCGCACGTTCTTGAGTTTGGCCGACGGCAGGAGGGCATCGCCGTCGACGCCGAGGTCGACCGTCGGCGCGCAATCACCGGCGTTGCCGTAGTCGGCGGCCGTCGTGCACACGGTCGGCGTCCCGCGGTTGAAGTCGAGGCCGACGTACCCATCGGCGCTGTCGAAGTGCATGATGCGCGCGTGGCCGTCGGTGCCGCTGGCCTCGATGTAGAGCCGGATTCCGCCGCCCAGCGCGGCCGTGACGGGGACGGCCTGCGCCGTGCCGATGTCCTTGATCAGCGACGTCGCGGTCGTCGGCGTGCGAAGGCCCGAGGTGGTCGCCAGGCTCGTGAAGCTGTCGAAGGTGCTCGGATCGGTGGTCGCCGCGGCCGCGCTGGTTGCGACCGCGAGGCCCTTCGTTGGCGGCATCGGACCGTAGTAGAGCTGCACGTGGCCCTCGGATCCGGCGGGCGCCTCGGCGCCGTAGCGAATCGCGTGGATGCGGACGTTGCCGTCGGGAACGATGTGCGTGAGGCCGGCCGTCGAGGCGCCCGTGCCGCGGAATTGCCAGATCTGCTCGGCGGTGTCGGCCGCCACCGACGCGGCATCGACGGGCGTCAGCGTCGCCGTGCAGGGCGCGTCGAGGCAGGCCTCGATCGACACGTCGTAGTGCGTGCTGGCGTCGAGGCCCGTCAGCGGGGTGGAGGTCGCGCCCGCGGCCGCGAGGACCTCGGCATGGACGAGCGCGCCCTCGCGCGCGCGAATGCGAAAGCCGTTCACACTTTCGGCCGGGGCGCTCCAGGTGACGTCGAGGCGCGAGGCCGATAGGTAGGCGGTGCCTGCGATCGTGGCGGCCGCGACCGGGGATACGGCGAGACTCGCCGTCCACGGGGCGGATGTCTCGGACTCGGTCTCGGACTCGGTCTCGGACTCGGACTCGGTCTCGGACTCGGTCTCGGTCTCGGACTCGGTCTCGGACTCGATCTCGGACTCGATCTCGGACTCGATCTCGGACTCGATCTCGGACTCGGACTCGGTCTCGGACTCGGACTCGGACTCGATCTCGGACTCGGTCTCGGACGCGGTCGCAGCATCCGTCGCGCCCGCAACCTCGCGCCCCGCGCCCGCCTCGGTACACGCGCCGAGGACCCACACCCACGCCCACAGCTTACGCATCGCCCACCCCGGTCCGCTCGTCCCCTGCCCGCCCGGCCACGCAACCGCATGGCCGCCGCATCCTCGACCTGACCAGGCGGCCGGTCAAGACCGCCCGGAAGCACGGATGCCCGCGTCACCTCCGGGGTTTCCGAGCATTCAGGATGAGGCTACGATGAGCCGCGCGCTCCGGACGCCCGCGCCTCACGCATCACCTCCGGCGGATCACACCCCCTATGGCGGCACTTCGAGATCGTTTCGTCGCCCACCCCGACGAAGCGCTCCTTCGCAAGCTCTGGCAGATTCGCGTCGAGCACCTGCGCCTGGCCAAGGATCCGGACGAGGATTGGCGCGCGTTCCGGGCGGTCTTCGCGCAGGATGAGACGGGCGCCGTGGTGCTCGACGACGCGCGCGGGGAGCCGCAAGGCTTCTACAGCCTCACGATGATCCCGCTCGCACACGCGGGGCGCCGCGCGGTGCTGCTGAACGCCAAATACTGGTACATTCGCAAGGGCTTCCGGGGCGGGCCCGCCGTGCTCCTCTCGGGCCTCAAGCTCTTACCGCGCGCCGCCCGGCGCTTCGGCCTGCGCTCGCTCTACTTCGTGACGACGGCCTTCCCCCTCAGCTACGCGTCGCTCACGCGCTCGATCGGCCAATCCTACTCCCTGCAGAAGGCCGACACGCCCGCCTGGGAGCGCCACGCGCTCACCGTGTTCGCGAGCCGCTATCCGACCTTCGATCCGACGCTCGGGCTGGTCCTCGGGCAGGCCGTCCCCGAGGAATTGGAGTCGCCCTCGGCCGAGGCGCGGCAGCTCATCGACGAGTACGAGCGCCTCAATCCTGGCTGGCGCGAGGGTCGCACGATGCCGCTGCTCCTGCCCGTCAACGGCCGGACTCTCGTTCACACGATCGGTCGCACCGTGCGCCGCCTCCGGCGCGGACGTACCCCTCGAAGCTCGGCCACCCCGCGCTGAGTGGTCATCGATCGAGGGTGCCGCGTGCGCGCGCCAACGCGACGATGTGACGGGCGCAAGCCTCGGGCACTTCCTCTTGCAGGAAATGCCCGGCCTCCAGCCGATGAAAGGCGGAGAGCGCGACGTCGGCCGCGAGCACCTCGGTATGAAAGGCCGGCACGGCCCTGTCGTGGGCGCCCCAAACGGCCTGAATCGGGCCTTGGATCTGGGCGAGCCCGGCGCGCATCGTCGCGCGATGGTCGGGGCGCACGTCATCCCCGCGCATGATCGCGAGATAGCTGCGGCGACCGCCGTCGTGGGCGAGCATCGTGAGGTACGCGCGCGTGTCGTCGAGTGTGATGGTGGTCGGATCGTGGACGCCCTGGCGCTTCATGATCGCGTGGAAGAGGCGCGCGCTGGTGAGGCGGATGGCCGCTTGGCGAATGACCGGGATGGCGAAGAGCGAGACCGGGAAGGGCGGCCGGAAGCGCGAGGCGTCGAACGGCGTGTCCATGATCGTGAGGCTCGCGATGCGCTCGGGATGGGCGATGGCCCAGGCGAGGCCGAGGCGGCCGCTGAGATCGTGGACGACGAGGTGCACGCGCCCGAGGCCGAGGCCGTCGAGGACCTCGCCAGTCCAGCGCGCCATGCTCGACCATCGGTAGTCGCCGTCGCGCGGCTTGGCCGTCAGCCCCATCCCGAGAAAGTCGAACGCGATGGCGCGCAGGCCTTCGGCGGCGATGAGCGGGATCATCTTGCGGTAGAGGTACGAGCTGGTCGGGATCCCGTGCATGAGCACGACGGGCTCGCCCTGCCCTTGGTCGCGCACGAAGACGCGGTCCGCGCCGATCTGGACGTGGCGGCCGGCCTGGGCGTGCGCGACGAGCGCGGCGGGGGCACGTGCCGGTAACGGCGGGGCAGCGTTCATCGGAACCTCACGGTCAGGCGGATCAGTTGCCGCCGATCGCCGCGTCGCAACGCGCGTCGTGTTTCTTGTACCAGCCGGCCGTGCTGGGGCTCATCTGCGCCATGACCTGCTCGACCGATCCGAGGGCCCAGATCCCGCGCTTGGCGTTTCGAGCCTCGTACTCGGCCTGGCAGATCTGCGCGCGCTTGCTCGACGTGAAGTCGGTGTACGAAAAGCCCGCGCCGGCGCGCGCCATCTCGGTCGCCGCGTCCTTGCCCTCGTACTCGACATAGGAAAGGTAGCGGTCGAACGTGTCCTGATCGCACCAGGCGCCGGTCGCGACATCGCAGGTGATGCGGACGGTCTTGCCTTCGATCAGCGCCTTGAGCGTGAGATAGGACTCGAGCCCGTAGAGTTCGTCGTCGGCCGTGCAGACGTATCGGTTGCCGTCGGGCGTCTGGCGCTGGTCCTTGAAGCACTCGGGCGAGGACAGCCCCTTCATGCGGATGACGTACGACTTCGGCGCCAAGGTCCCGACCCACACCTCGAGCGTGTCCCCGTCCGTCACGTGCCCGACGCGCGCGATGGCGCCGTTGCGGAGATCGCGGTTCTGGTCGACCTCGCCGAGATCGGGCAGCGCCGTGTCGAGTGGCTCGATCGTCTCGGTCGTCGCATCCGCGCCGGTGGCGGTCGTCGCATCCGCCGCATCCTCGGGCGCGCCCGTCACGTCGGCGACCTGACCGCCCTCGCCGTCGCATGCAGCGACGAGCAAGAATCCCGCGAACACCACCAAACTCTGACGCATCTCGCGCGCCTCCAGACCGCTTCCAAACGCGGCACCATAGGGCGGCGCGGCGGGTGGGGGCAAGAACGTTCCGCGCCGCACGCGGGGTCAGTGCGCGAGCGCAGCCTCGAGTTTCGCGCCTATCGCGGGGTCCAGCTTCACGGCACACGCGTAGGCCGCATCGAGATACGCCTTGGCCTTGGCCTCGGTCGTCGGCCGGTCGTCGCAAACCTGAACGCAGTCGCCTGGGCGCTCCTTTACGACCTCGGGTTTGCAGTCGGGCGCCGGACGGCACTCGGGCTCTGGCTCGCTGCCCAAGGTCTGCAGGTGATGGACATCCGCGGCCAAGTTGCTCGCGCAGGTGGCCGTCGTGCAGGCGCAGGCCTTCTCTCGAGCCTTCGCGAACGACTTCAACGACACCCCGCCGGAGCACGCTGTGAGCGCCATCATCACGACGATCGCGGGCAATCCCAGATGTGCAAGACGCATAGGCGGCTCCTCTCGCACCCGCTTCGGGGCGTGTGATTGTGGTCCGGTCGCACTCCTTGTCACGGCGCCCGCCGATCAGCAAGTGGCTTCACAAGAGCGGTTGAAGCAGCACCCACACGATGCTACATCCCCGGCGGTTCCGACCCTGGAGACCTCATGACCGCCACCGCCGCTCCGGGCGCGCCTCCGCCCGACGCTCCGCAACCGACCTCCGACAAGTTCCCGGCCGGTATCCCGTATATCGTCGGTAACGAGACGGCCGAGCGCTTCAGCTACTACGGCATGCGCGCGATCCTCTGGGTCTACGTCACCGCGCTGCTCGTCAAGTTCGTCAAGCCCGAGCTGCTCGCTGCCGACGACCTCGCCGACGCCGAGGCGCGCTCGACGGAAGTCGCGCACCTCTTCATGGCGGGCGTGTACATGTTCCCGCTGATCGGCGCGATTCTGGCGGATCGCTTGCTCGGCAAATACCGTGTCATCCTCTGGGTCTCGATCATCTACTGCGCCGGCCATGCTGTGCTCGCGGTTGCCGGGCGCATGGGTGAATCGGGGGACTTCGGCGGTGCCGAGTCGGCCTTGTATCTTGGACTCGTCCTCATCGCCATCGGCTCCGGCGGCATCAAGCCCTGCGTGTCCGCGAACGTCGGCGATCAGTTCAGCAAGAAGAATGGACACCTGGTCGAGCGCATCTTCCAGATCTTCTACTTCGTCATCAATTTCGGGTCGTTCTTCTCGACCATCCTCACGCCGCTCCTCTACGTGGAAGCCGGCCCCGAATGGGCCTTTGGCGTGCCCGGCATTCTGATGGGCGTCGCCACGGTCGTCTTCTGGATGGGGCGCAAGCGTTTCGTGATCCAGCAGCCGAATCCCGGCGGGAAGATCGGTCTTCTCGACACGTTCGCGACGCTGCTGTTCTTCAGCCCGATCTTCGCGCTCGTGGTGGGGTTCTTCGTCTTGCGCCATCACTTCGCGCAGCCGTTCATCACGTTCGGTGACGGCTTCGGGGTCACCAGCCTCGACCTCGGGGCTCGTCTCGGCGCCAACGCCATCTATTATTTGCCGCTGCTCGTCGGCATGGGCGCGGCGCTGGCGCTTGGCGTCGTGCTCTTCGTCGCGCGCCAGCGGATCCAGCAGGACAAGGGGTTCCTGGCGATGCTGGTTTACAGCTTCCGGAACCGCAAGAAACGCGGCCCCGGAGAGGGATTCTTCGAGCCGGCGCGCAAGACCTTCGGGCAGGACGCGGGCGACGGCCCGCCGGCGGTCCTGCGCATCATGATCGTCTTCTCGATGGTGAGCGTCTTCTGGGCACTCTTCGACCAGCACGCCTCGACCTGGGTCAAGCAGGCCGACATGATGGACCTCACGATCACGGTTCCCAAGACCTTCTTTCCGGTCTTCCTCGTCGCGTTCTGCGTGCTCGCCGCCCTCGGCGGCGCGTGGCTCCTGCTGTACGTGGCCAACCGGCGGCTGCCCAAGATGGTCCTCTGGGGAGCCATCGGCGCCGTCGTCTTGGCGCTCGCGGTGGCCGGAATCATCGACGCGATCAACGGCGTCCTGATCCAGCAGAAGCTCGAGTCCTCGCAGATCTCCGCACTCAACCCGCTGATGGTCATGCTCATCATTCCGCTCCTACAGGTCGGCGTTTGGGCGCCCCTCAAGCGCCGCGGCAAGGACGTTCCGACGCTCGTGCGCATGACGATCGGCATGTTCCTGGCGGCTGCAGCCTTCGCCATTGCGGCCGTGCTGCAGGCCGTCATCGACAGCTCGGACAAGGGGTCGGTGCCGGTGCTCCTGCAGTTCGGCCAGTACTTCGTCATGACGACGGCCGAAGTGCTCGTGAGCGCCACCGGGCTCGCGTTCGCCTACACGCAGGCCCCACGCGCCATGAAGTCCACCATCATGGGTTTCTGGCTCCTGTGCGTGACGTTCGGCAACTTGATCGTGGCGTTCCTGGCGCCGCTGCAAAAGTCGAACGGCCTCTCCAGTTTCTTCTGGATCTTCGCGGGCCTGATGGCAGGTGCTGCAGTGGTCTTCGCGATCCTTGCATCGTTCTACAAGGGTCGGCAGTACCTGCAAGAAGATGCGCCGGCGGCCCCCGCGCCCGCTGGACCTGAGAAGCCGGCCTCGGCGAGCTGATCGCGGTACCGGGGACGCTCCAGATTACTTGAACTCGACCTTCACGCTGGCCGGATCGAGCCCGATCGCGGCCGCGACGCGCTTCAGGTACGCGAGCTCCTCGGGGCGCACGACCATGTCGGCCCCGGTCACGCGGGCGACCAGATTCAAGACGTTGAGGCGGTCCTGATAGGTCGCGAGGTGGAGCGAGGCGCAGGCGGCTTCGACGTCGAACGTGGACGCATCGAATTTCTCGAGGCGGCGCGACACGAAGGCGGGCAGCTCGTCGGCCTCCATGAAGTCCTTGAGCTGCTCGGCGATGGTGACGACCTCGACGGCGCATTTCGCCCCGTCCGAGTAGGCCGCCGCCAGCATGAGCTCGCCGAGGGCGGCGAGCTCGGCGACGTGGGCCTCGGCCACGCCTCCGCCGCGGAGCGGGCGGTCGTGGGGGCGGATGATATGCTTGTCGGGCACGGCGATGACCTCCGGGGGCGGCGCGCGAAGTGACCATTTCGGGAGGGTTCGGAGGGGGAGCCGGCTTCACATTAGCCCAGACCAAGGTATCCTGCCACCGTGGGCTACCGCGATCAGGGGTTCCTGAATGTGCTCGTCAACGACGACGCGGCGCTGCGCGAGCTGATCGCGCGGTTCGTCCTGACCGAGGGGCACCAGGTGGTGACGGCCGGCTCGGCCGAGGAGGCGCTCGCGGAGTTGCCGTTTCACACGTTCGACGCGGCGCTGCTCGACCATCACCTGCCGGGGATGGAGGGGCTCGTGCTCGGCGAGTACCTCCACCGCAACAATCCGCAGATGGAGGTCGTCCTGATGACGGGCGACCCGGACGCGCGGACGGCGCGCGAGGCGCTCGGGTATGGGCTGACGCTTTTCGCCAAGCCGTTCGAGCTCGAGCGGGTGCATGAGCTCCTGGTGCGGGCGATTCGGCGGGCCAAGGCGCGGCGCGCGACCACGGAGCTGCGCGCGCTGAGGCAGGACGGGAGCGGGGGCGAGGCCGACGCGAAGCCCGCGCGGCCGCCTGGAATCGACCTCGCGGCGCACTTCGACGCGCTCCCCGAGGCCTTCGGGCTGTCGACCGTCCCGCGCCGCGTCGAGGAACAGCTCGCGCGCCACATCCGCGAGGCCCTCGAGACGCTCGAGCTGCGCGACCCGTCGGATGCGGTCGCGCGCGCGGTCGCGTATGCCGGGATCGTCACGGCGCAGGTGCTCGGCCTCAAGCTGCCGCGCACGAAAGCGGGCGCGACGTACGCCGCGTGGTACGACGCGCTCATGATCGAGAGCGGCGAGGCGAGCGCCTTCACGACCGCGCCGGCGGAGGCCCCCTGAGCCGCGCACGTCCCGCCCGCCTCGCCCGCCCCGGGAGGCCCTGAGCGTTGGCGCCACCGCCCCCACCGCCGCGCCGGAGGCCAAGTCTCTCCGAGGCCCCGACCCCGCCGGTCGGGCCGCCCGGCGAGAGCGGCGACCCGATGCTCGGGCTCGTCATCGCGCAGAAATATCGCATCGATTCGCTGCTCGGGGCGGGCGGCATGGGGGCCGTCTATCGGGCGACCCAGCTCGCCATCAACCGACCGGTCGCGGTGAAGGTGCTGCGGAACATCCCGGGTGTCGACGAGCAGCAGCTCATCGAGCGCTTCCGACGCGAGGCGCTCGCCACGTCGAAGTTGCGGCACCCGAACACGGTGTCGGTGATCGACTTCGGGCAGGCCCCGGGCGGCCTCCTTTATATGGTGCTCGAGCTGCTCGAGGGGGCGACGCTGTCGCGGGTCATCCGCGCGTCGGCGCCGCTGCCGCCGCAGCGGGTCGCGGCGATCGGCAAGCAGATCGCGAAGTCGCTGGCCGAGGCGCACGAGCTCGGGATCGTCCATCGCGACCTGAAGCCGGACAACATCTTCCTGTGCGACTACCACGGCGAGCCGGACTTCGTGAAGGTCATGGACTTCGGGATCGCGCGCCTCTTGGCCGAGGACGGCAAGGGCCTCAAGGAGATGACGCGCACGGGCATCATGATGGGAACGCCGAAGTACATGCCGCCCGAGCAGGCGATGGCGAAGAAGGTCGGCCCGCCGGCGGACTTGTACGCGCTGGGTGTGATCCTCTTCGAGATGCTGAGCGGGGCGCCGCCGTTCTCGGGAGACTCGGGGATGGCGCTGGCGCTGGCGCACGTCAACGACCCGGTGCCGAAGTTGGTGCTGCGCGGGTGTCCGGAGCCGCTCGCGGCCGCATGGCGGGCGCTGATCGGGGTGTTGCTGGCGAAGAGTCCGGAGCGGCGTCCGCAGACCGCGGCCGAGGTCGGGGGTTGGCTGCACCAGCTGGAGACGGACGCGGAGCGGCTGATCGGGTCCAAGGACCGCTCGGATGTCATCCACCTGCCGAGCCCCGCGTCGCTCATCTACGAGGGCCCGAGCGGCCGCGCCACGCGCCATGCGCTGCGGGCGATGCGGCGCGCCGAGAGCGGGCGGCGGCGAGTCGTCGTGTGGCTCCTGGCGATCGTCTTCATGGGACTCGGCGGGCTCTTCGCGTACCTCTTGGTCAAGCCGCCGCGCGCGCCGAAGCTGCCGCCGCCCCTGACGACGCTCGTGTCCCCGCCGGACGCGCGCTGAGGGCGCTGGCGGTCGGCGCTGGGAATCGCCGCGAACGCCGCGAACACATCGACTATGCGCCGGGCCCGCGGGACGCTATGCTCGCCCGCATGCGCGCGCTCCAGAGCTCCCTTCGTTTTCGTACCCATCCCCTGCTCGTGCCGCTCGCGGCGGTCCTCGGGGCTTGCGTGGCCTGCAACGACGCCGCGCAGGAGACGATCGACAGCGCCGGCGACAGCGCCGACGCGGCCGTTGACACCGCCAGCCAGACGCCCGCCGACACGAAGCCGGCCGACGCCGCCGCGGAGGTCCTGGTGGGCACGCTGTGTGTCGCGGACCATCGCTTCTGCACGTCGGCGCGCGAGTCGGCGATGTGCAATGCGACCGGCGACGCGATCGCCTCGACGGCGCCGTGCACGGGCGCGACCGCCTGCGAGCCGAGCACGGGCCTCTGTCGCGCCACGATCTGCGAGCCGGAGAAGCTCAACTGCCTCGACCTGCATCGCTACCAGGTGTGCGCGGGTGACGGCAGCACCTGGGGCGAGACGCTGACGTGCGCCGACCCGATGTACTGCGCCGATGGGCGCTGCCGGGCATGCGTCGAGAACACGGTCGAGTGCCTGTCGGACACGACCTACAAGCGCTGCGCCGAGGATGCGAGCGCGTGGTCGGGGTCGCTGGCGTGTGGCAACGACTTTCGTTGCATCGGCAAGCGCGGCGAAGAGCCGGCGGGGTGCAAGCACTGCGGCCTCGAGAACGTCTGCGTCGACCCGACGCTCGCGCGCGCCCAGTGCAGCTCGGGCGAGGTGACGTGGCAAGAGGACCATCCTTGCACCTCGGAGCAAACGTGCCAGGAGGGGTTCTGTCGCGCGTGTACGCCCAAGGCCCTCGAGTGCCTGACCGAGACGAGCTATCGCACCTGCGACGATCTCGGCCAGGGGTGGTCGACCGAGGTCGCG
>SXIE01000001.1 GCA_005772945.1 Pseudomonadota bacterium | reverse complement strand
CTGCGTCCGCGACTACATCCACGTCGCCGACCTCTGTCACGCGCACCTCTTGGCCGCCCGACGTCTCCTGGCCGGAGCCGTGCACGGCGCCGAGTTCTACAATTTGGCAAATGGCGTCGGATTCAGCGTCTTGGACGTGATCGCGACGTGCCGCGCGGTGACCGGCCAGCCCATCCACTTCACGCTGGCGCCCCGCCGGCCCGGCGATCCGGCGACCCTGGTGGGCGACGCCGCCAGGGCCGGTGTGGCGCTCGGTTGGCGGCCCGCGCACCCGGACCTTCGCGCGATCATCGAGACGGCCTGGCGATCGCGAGTTCGTTCGGCAGGCGCTACGTAGGCGTCGTCCGGTCGGCAAGCGTCCGCCGAAGACGGCCCCTCGCTGTACTCCGCGAACCTGCGGTCGGGCGAGCATTGGGAGAGATTGGCATTTTGGACGATGCCCCGCCGCGAACGACGCAGCTGCCCGCCTGAAGGCGACGTTCGAGCTGCTTGTTGTTGCTGAGCAGCCTGAACGGTCCCGCAAGTCCCTCGGCTGACCCGACTGCGTGATGAAAACGCGCTGAGGCCGACCGCTCGGGCCATCGTCCAGAAGGTGCGGGCAGGAGCGGTGCCGGCGATGTAGTCGTCGCCACCGGAGGGGGGGCAGCGGCGAAGCCGGCCGGATAGGTGGCGGGAGGGGCCCCGAGTTTGGCGACTTCGGCCCCTCCCGCCGTGCCTCGTGCAAGTGGAACGAAGCGCGGATCGAATCGTACGGGCCGACATTCTCGTCAAGGACTGGCTCACCGAGCCGCCCTCGGTTGATGCCGTGAGGCCTGGCAGGTGCCTCGGCTGCGGCACCGCCAGTCGGCCGGTCGGAGCAGGACTGGCGATCCGTGGCCACGGGTTGCGCGAGCGCGTCCAGTTCGGGCCGCGATCTCCGGACGGCCACGGCGAGGTGCTGGTCATCCCCGTGCGCCGCTATCTCTGCCGTTGCGGCGCGGTCATGACCGTCGTGCCGCGTGGCATCCTCAGGTCCCGCCTCTACGCTGCGGCCGCGATCAGCCTAGCGTTGGGCCTCTGGGGTCTTGTCGGCCGCCCGTCGCCTGCGGTCCGCGCGCGGGTCTCGCCGTGGCCCTCCTTCGGCGAAGCAGCGCGCCATCGGTGGAAGACGGTCGCGCGTTGGGTCGACGACGGCGCAGCGGGCCGCCTCTTTCCCAGGCTCGATGTCATCGCCGACGGGGACCGTCGCGCCACCGCCCGCCGCCTCGCCACCGCCCTCATCGGCTTCGCCCCGCCCGGCGATCGGCACCGCGACCAGGAGAGCCTGCTCTACCTCGGAGGTGCGCACGCTGCGTGATGCCCACACCGGTGGTCCCCAAGGAGCCCCATGTCCGACCTCACGCCCTCCGACCACGCGGAAGAAGTGGCCATCTTCCGCAGCCAGGTCATCGGCACCATCGCGCGCCGCGAGCTCACGCGCGGCGAGCTGCGAGCCGAGCTGCGCCGCCTGAGCCACCAGCGCTACCGCCCGCCCGACGCCGACGCGACGCGTACCTTCTCGGTGCCGACGCTCGAGCGCTGCCTCTATCGCTACCGGCGCGGCGGCCTCGACGCCCTTCGGCCCATGCCGCGCAGCGACCGCGGGCGCGCCAAGAACATCGCGCCGGAGCAGAAGCAGTTGCTCCTCGATATCCGCCGCGAACACCCGCACGCGTCGGTCGCGCTCATCCTGCGCACGCTCGTCGCCGACGGTTGCCTCGCCGAGCGCGCCGTCTCGCCCGCGACCGTGCGTCGCCTCTTCCGCGAGCAGGGACTCGACAAGCAGTCGCTCCGAGCGGCCGCCGGTGCGACCCCGCGCCTACGCTGGCAGGCCGAGCGCCCAGGTGCCCTCTGGCATGGCGATGTCTGCCACGGCCCGGCGATCACCGTCGATGGCGTGTCGCGTCCGCTGCGCATCCACGGTCTGCTCGACGACTGCTCGCGCTACGTCGTCGCGCTCGAGGCGCACCACACCGAGCGCGAAGTCGACATGCTCGACCTCTTCGTCGCCGCGCTGAGACGGCACGGCAAGCCGGGCGCGCTCTACCTCGACAACGGGTCGACGTATCGGGGCGCGGCGCTCGACACGGCGTGCGCGCGGCTGGGCATCACGCTTCTCCACGCCCAACCCTACGACCCGCAAGCGTGCGGCAAGATGGAGCGCTTCTGGCGGACCTTGCGCGAGGGCTGCCTCGACTTCCTCGCGGCCGGCTCGGTCGCCTCGCTCGCCGACGTCAACGCGCGGCTCACGGCGTTCCTGGGCCGGCACTACCATGTCGCGCCGCACGCCTCGCTCATAGGCCAGTCCCCCGAAATGGTGTGGAGCGCCGCCGCGCACGTGCGCGACCTCGACGACAAGACCCTGCGCGACGCGCTCACCGCGCGCGAGAAGCGCCGCGTCCGCGGGGACTCCACGGTCGCCGTCGACGGCGTCGACTGGGAGCTCGACCAGAGCTTCCTCGCCGGCCGCCTCGTGACGGTCGGGCGCTGCCTGGTCGACCACGCCTCGGCGCCCTGGGTCGAGCACGAGGGCAAGCGCCTCGCGCTCCATCGCGTCGACCCAACCAAGAACGCGCACCGCCGACGCGGACCGCGCGCCGACGCCGCCACGCCCACCCCCACCCCCACCCCGACGACCCCGTTCGACCCCGCCGGTGCGCTCTTGGAGCCGGCCCGCAAACGCCAAACCGCCCAGGAGGATATCCTTTGAACACCAAGTATCTCGACCACTTTGCGTTCACCACCAAGCCATTCACCAAGGAGCTCGGGGACGCCGAGCTCTGGGTCCCGCCGACCAAACAGGCGCTCGTCGACGAGGTCTGCGAGGGCATCGCCGAGCACGACTCGGTCTTGCTCACGGGCGAGCCGGGCGTCGGCAAGACCTGCGTCCTACGCGCGGTGCGGGCGCGCGTGCCGGCAGAGGGATGTCGGCTGACCTACTGTCATAACGCCACGCTGGGCCGGCGCGACTTCTATCGCCAGGTGTGCCAGGCGCTGGGACTTGCGCCATCGGCCACGGCGGCGGCGCTCTTCTACGCCGTCAGCGCGCACGTGCAGGAGCTCGGCAAAGAGCGCATCCATCCGGTGTTCCTCCTCGACGAAGCGCATCTCTTGCACCAGGACACGCTCGACCACCTGCACATCCTGCTCAACTACGAGTGGGACAGTCGCGCCCTCTTGTCGCTCGTGCTGGTCGGTCTGCCCGAGCTCGAGGACCGCCTCGCGCTCCGCCGCAACCGCTCGCTGCTCCAGCGCATCCACCGTCGCTTTCGCGTCGACCCGCTGACCGCTCACGACACCGGCGCCTATCTGCGCACCCGCCTACAGCGCGCCGGCAACGACCGCGAGCTCTTCGCCAGCGACGCCGTCGCCGTCCTCCACGAGGCCACGCGCGGCGCGCTCCGAGAGGTCGACCGGCTAGCCACGCTCTCGCTCAGGGAGGCCGCGCGCCTCGACAAGAAGCGCGTCGAGCGCGACGTGGTCACGCGCGCGGCCGGGGCCCTCCCGGCCTTCGAGGAGTAGCGCCATGGTACGACTCGAGATCCCCATCGACTGGACCGCGGAGCACGCCCTCACCGTCGTCGGCTTCCTCGACACCCTGGTCACGGCCATCTGGCAGACGTATGGCTCCGAGATGGCCGAAGCCCTCGAGGCCAAGGCCGAATACGACTACGACGACTACGACGACGCGTGCGACGATGACCCACTCAACGTCGACGGACCGCCTCGCTTCTGACCAGCCTACATCGTCCTCGTGCACGTCCACGAGCAACCCGGCGACGACCATCACCGGGTTGCTCGCGCCGCGTCACGGCGCGATGGCCATCGCTCCGATGTACGAGGTTTCGTCACGGCGCGATGGCCATCATCCTGGTGCACCGCCTGCGGCACCCCCGCGATGGCCATCAAGAAGCCGGCTCTCAAAAACCCCATCCAGCGTGCGCGGCAACAGGTCATGGTGAGCATGCTCCGGAGTACCCCGCAAACGGGGACTCTTGCCTCGGACTATTCGTCGGCTTGCGCCGACGACGACCGGCCAGAGTTTCCGGAACCGGAGCGGCCACCTCTTCTGGAACCCACAAACGACGACCCCGGCTCCGACTGGTGGCCATGGAGACCTCTTTCGGAGAGCGTGCCGGCAGGGACCGCGACCGTCACGACGGGGGGCGGGCGAGGTGATACGAACCCCGGGCGGCACACCGCCCTTGGCGTCGCCCTGCTCGGACTCGTCGCGGTCGGCACGACCGGCTGCCCGAATGTCGCGAGCCTCACGACCGCGCGCGTCATCCAACCCGGCACCCACGAGATCACGATCGCGCCGGCCGCCTACGGCATGTCGGCTGGGCTCTTCGACTCGAACGAGAAGGAGCTCGCCTATTCGGGGACGATCGACTTCGGCTACCGCGCGGGCGTCGCCGACATCGTGGATGTGGGCGTGCGCCTATCGAACTTCGGCAACGTCAACGTCGATGTGAAGGTCGGTCTCGTCGAATCGGAGCACCTCCGACTCGCGGTCGATCCGACGTTGGGCGGTGTGTTCCTGAGCGTGGGCGGGGTCAGCGCGGGGTACATGCAGTTCGATCTGCCGGTCCTGCTCGACATTGCGCCGAGCGAGCGCTTCTCGATCACGATCGGCCCGCGCTATTCGATGCTGTTCTTCTTTGCCGGAGCGCCGGGGGGCTCGACGTCGGAGGCCCAACATCTGGTCGGCAGCACGCTGGGCTTCGAGTTCGCGCTCGGCAATTCGTTCGCGATCCAGCCGAACGCGGGGCTCATGTTCTGGCTGAACGCGCCGAGCGACATCGACGCGATGTTCTTCACGGCCGGCGTCGCGTTCAAGTTCCTGCTGGGCGGCTCGCGCTTCCCGGCCAAAGCGCAACCGACCGCGATGGCGTACTGATGAAGTAGCGCGGGGTCTGGCGGACGAGCCAGTTTCGTACGAGGCTCGGCTCATGACAAAGCTGGCGCGCGCGTCTCTCGGTTTGGTCTTGGCGGTGGCGGTCGGGCGGGCGTCGGCCTACGCGGACGTTGGACCGCCGCCCGACTACAAGGACGGATGCGTCGCGCTGGGCGTGAGCCGCGATGCGCCGGGGTGCGTCGTTTGCGGGGTGCCCGAGTTCAAGGACAAGGAGTGCCACACCCGGGCGGCGGCGGACGGACTTGCCCAGCGCTGTCGTGGCTGGAGCTACGCGATCTACTGCAAAGGTGCGCAGCCCGCGGCCGATCCGGCGCCGGCACCTCCGGCCGAGACGCGACCCGCAGCGCCCGCAGCGCCCGCATCTAAGGGCTGCACGGGCGGAACAACCGGACTCGCGGGCGCGATCCTGGCGCTCGGCGCGTTCGTCGGATGGCGCGCGACACGACGACGGCGCTAACGGCGTTCTGGCGATGCATGCGCTCGGGGCCCACCTGGAATGGCATGCTGACAGCGCCGATCGAGTTCACCGAGCGCGGTATCCGGCGTCCTTGAACCAACTGACGATGTGGCCTCTGGGCAACTCGTTCATGGCACGCAAGACCTCCCGGTCGACGGCGTCACG
>SXIE01000019.1 GCA_005772945.1 Pseudomonadota bacterium | reverse complement strand
TCGAGCCCGAGATCGAGCCCGAGATCGAGCCCGAGATCGAGCCCGAGATCGAGCCCGAGATCGAGCCCGAGATCGAGCCCGAGATCGAGCCCGACACCCAGGACGAAACCGCGGCCGGTCCGCTCGGAATGGCGCCCACCAGCCTGACGCTGGTGGTCGGCGCTACGTCGCCGTTCGCGGCGACCGGAGGCGTGCCGCCGTATGTCTTTGGCGTGGTGAGTGGCGGCGGCAGTATCGATTCGGTCACCGGCGTCTACACGGCGCCGACCACGCCGGGTGTCGCGACGGTGCGCGTCACGGATGCCGCCGAAACCGCCAGCGATGCAGAGGTCACGGTCGTCGCGGGTGCGCCGTCGGAGACCGGATCGGCCGTGAGCGTCGCGCCGACGATCGTGCCCGCCGACGGAACCTCGAGCGCGACGATCACGGTCAGGCTGCTCGATGCGTTTGGCAACGCCTTGGCGGGCCGTCCCGTCACGCTGTCCTCCAGCCGCGCGGACGACGACACGGTCGTAGCGCTCGGGGCGCACACGGATGTCGCTGGCGAAATCCAGTTCACCGTGCAGTCGACCGTTGCGGGCGACGCCGTCTTGAGCGCGTGGGACGTGACCGACGGCCTTGCCGTGGCGCAGTCGGCCACCATCAACTTCGTCCCGGGACCGGCGGCCGCCTTGGCGTTCGACACCCAGCCGGGCGGTGGCACCGCGGGCGCGGCCTGGGGTGAGCAACCGGTCGTGCGCATCGTCGACGCCCTCGGCAACCTCGTCACGACCGGAGTCGACGCGAGCGCGGTGGTCTCCGTCTCGCTCTCGAGCGGCAGCGGCACGTTGAGCGGTGTCGTCACGGCCCAAGCGACAGGCGGGGTGGCGACGTTCTTCGGGCTGAGCATCGACCTCGTCGGCGCCGACAAAGTGCTGAGCGTGCAGAAGGAGGACACCACCCTCATCGGCGGCACGGGGCCGATCGCGACCAGCAGCGAGGTCTTCGCCATCGTCCCGAGTGGAACCATCGGATTGGTGAGCTGGAGCCTCGCGCCACCGACGCAGTACCAGGCGAGCCACGTGGTCGCGATGACGCCCCTGCGCGTGCGCCTCGAAGATCCCGAGGGGAACCTCATCACGACCAACAACGATGCGCTCGTGACGCTCTCGTTGGCGGTCGGCACTCAGGCGTTGGGTGGGACCTTGACGCGGACGGTGGTCGGCGGCGAGGCGGTATTCGACGACGTGACCTACACCGGGGCGGAAGCGATCCGCCTACGCGCATCGGTCGAGAATGCAACGCCGGCGACGCATGACCTCTGGGTCGTCGCGGGGCCCACGGATGCGACGCGATCCGAGGTCCTGGCGAAGCCGACGGAGGTCGAGGCCGACGGCAGCGCGACGGCGACGATGACCGTGACGCTGCGCGATGCGTATGACAACGCCGCGGCCGACACGTTGGTGATGCTGTCGTCGAGTCGCGGCGCGAGCGATTCCATCGTCGCGCTCCAAGACCTCACCGATGCCGACGGCCGCGCGACGTTCACGATCCAGTCGACAGCGTTGGGCGAGGCGGTGCTCACGGCGCGGGATCTGACCGACGACGTGACGGTGGGCCAGACGCAGACGGTCACGTTCGTCACCGGTCCGGTCTCGGCGAGCGCCTCCTCGTTGAGTGCGGCGCCCTCCGCCGTCGACGCCGATGACGCCAGCTCCGCGACCATGACGGTGACGTTGGTCGACGCCGGCGGGCACCCGATCGCGGGGAAGGCGGCGTCGCTGACCTCGAGTCGAGGTGCGATCGACGCCATCACGACCACGCAGGGGACGACCGACGCGAGCGGCAAAGCGACGTTCGCCGTGACATCGTCCACGCCCGGCACGGCGAGCTTCACGGCGAGCGACGACACCGACGGGCTGCTCGTCACGCAGACTGCGGACGTGACCTTCGAACCGCTGGCGCCCTTCGGGCTGAGCTACACCCACACGACACAACCCATGACCGTTGCGCAGGCGATCACCAGCATGACCGCGAGCTACGGCGGTAGCGAAGCGACCTTCGAACTGTTGGCGGGAACGCTGCCGACGGGCCTCACGCTCGACCCCGCGACCGGCACCATCAGCGGCGTCCCCACGTCGTGGCAACCCGCCAGCGCGTGCATGGTGGTGACGTCGAACGCGCGGGGCTCGACCAGCGTGACGCTCACGTTTTCCGTGGGAACGCCGGGCTGGATGTGGGCCGCGGGCAGCGCCGTGACCAACGCGGTGGGCAGCTACGGGGAAGCGGGTGTGGCGGCCGCCGGCAACGTCCCGGGGGCGCGGTCCCTCGGCGCTGCGGCGAGCGACGCGAGCGACAACCTGTACCTCTTCGGTGGGCGCCTCGTCCCGATCGGCGGCAGCGAGAGGTATGCCAGCGACTTATGGCGGTACGACGGCATCTACTGGACCTGGGTGGCGGGCACCAGCGAGAGCAGCTCGCCAGGGAGCTACGGTGAGTTGGGCGTCGCGTCCGGCGCGAACCTCCCGCCCGGACGCGGCGCGGCGGCGATGTGGATCGACGGTGCGGGTGCTGTCTGGGCCTTTGGCGGCGTCAGCGGGGCGGGGCTTCTCGACGATCTCTGGCGGTACGACGGCGCGGACTGGACCTGGATGAAGGGGAGCAACAGCGCGGACGCGGAAGGCAGCTACGGGACCCAAGGCGTGCCCGCCTCCACCCATACCCCCGGGGCGCGCCGCGATTCGGCGTATGCGACGGACGCCGCGAACGGCTTCTGGCTCTTCGGAGGGCTCGACAAGGGCGGTGGGTACCGCAACGATCTCTGGACGTTCGATGGCGCGAACTGGATCTGGATGAGCGGGCTCGACAGCGCCAACGCCGATGGCGTCTATGGCGCCAGCGGCGTGGCGGACCCGTCGAACATGCCCGGCGGTCGCACTGGGAGCGCCCTCTGGTGGGACGCGGATGGCCATCTCTGGTTGTTCGGCGGGCGCGGCTTCAGTGCGGTCGGGGCGCCTGGATACTTGAATGATCTGTGGCGTTGGGACGGTACCGATTGGACGTGGATCAAGGGTGAGTCGAGCGTCAATGGGATGGGGATTTACGGAACGCAGGGTGTCCCTGGAGCCGCCAACACGCCGGGGTCCCGTGCCTGGATGAGCAATGCGTGGGTCGATGCGAGCGGTGCGGCATGGCTGAGCTCGGGGCAGGGCTACGCGACCTCCATGTTCGGCCATCTGAGCGACCTGTGGCGCTTCGACGGCACCGACTGGACCTGGGTCTCAGGGAGCCCATGGAGCAACACCGACGGCGCCTACGGGTTCCAAGGGGCCCCGGCGCCGAGCAACGCACCCGGAGCGCGCGCGGCTCGGCCGGCCCTGTGGGGGACGGGCGATGGTCGGATGTGGCTCTTCGGCGGGTTCGGATACGCCGGCGGGTCCAGCGGATTTCTGAACGACCTCTGGCGCTACTGAACGGCGATCAGTCGCCACGATCGTCCGAAAGTGCCTCAGCTCTTGGCGACCGGGCTCACGAAGCCGACGGCGAGCTTCAGGATCTGGCCGAAGCTCTCGGCGGCGTCGTGGGCGCCGAGCGCGAGGGCGACGGCTTGGGCGCGCTTGGCCTCGGCGGCGGCGAGCTCGCGCTTGCCACCCATGAGGTAGGCCTGGGCGAGCATGCCGCGGAGCGAGGCCTGCGTCTCGGGGGTGGCGGCGGCCTCGGCCTCGCGGACGGCGGGCTCGAGCAGGCTCTGGGCGAGATCGAAGTCGCCGGCCTCCATGGCGGCGCCGGCCTGGCGCGTGACCTCGTCGCCGCGACGCGCGGCCTCGGCCTCCTGGCGCAGACGGTCGGCGCCGTCGGGGGTCGAGATCTGCGTGAGGATCCCGGCGAAGTGCTGGGCGGCGCTGTCGTCCTCCATCTCGATCGCGATCTCGTGCGCGCGGACCAGGTGCGGACGGGCGTCGTCGACGGCGGCGCGCATGAGGAGCGCTTGGGCGAACATTCCGCGCGCGGTGGCCTCGAGGTCCAGGCGCTGGTGGGCGATGGCCGCGACGAGGATGACGCCGAGCTCGGACTCCGCGGTGGCCGAGTCGCCGCGCTCGAAGGCCTGGGTGGCGCGCTCGATGGCGGCGTCGACCGCGTCCTCGGTCATGGCGACGACCGAGAGCTGCTGGAGGAGTCCCTGATAGTGCGCCAGCGACTCCGCGTCCTCGAGCGCCTGGGCGAGCGCGACCGCTTTTTCGGCCGCGGCGCGGGCGTCCGTGACCTGGCCGAGGCTCGCGTAGGCAGGCGCGAGCAGGCCGCGCGCGAACATCTCGGTTTGCGGCGGGAGCAAGCCCTGAGGCGGGCTGGCGAGCAGCGTGGTGAGGATCTCGATGGCGCGCTCCGACTCCTGATTCGACAGGGCCTGAACGGCAGATTGGAGCGCGGTTTCGATGGAGTGTTCCAAGTGGACCTCGGGGGCTATACTGCGCGCGGGAGACGCCATGGACTGGACTCAGACCGATAGCCTCATTGCCGCCAAGCTCGACCATTTGTTGGGCAAAGCAACCGATCCCGCGGCGGTGCTCGCGGCGTTGGAGCGCAAGATAGCCGCGGCCGTGACGGCGGTCGAGGGGCGGATCGAGCAGCTCGACCAACGCTCGCTCGAATTGCCATCGCTCATCGAGACGGCGCGGGCGGCCGTGACCAAGCTGGATGCGGTGCTCGCCAAGGCGGAGAACGAAGGGCGGGCGGACCTGAAGGTGGCGGCGGTGGGGCGGCGCGTGGCGGCCGACGGGCAGCGGATCGCGCTCGAGGCCGAGCAGGCCGGGATCGACGCCGAGCGGGATAAGGCCGAGGACGCGATCGCGGCGCTGCAGGAAAAGCAGCTGGACGTGGAGGAGTGGGGGCGGAAGGTGGCCGAGGGGCAGGTGCCGAAGGCGAGCCCGAGTGCGAGCGCGAAGTCGAGTCCGAGTCCGAGTCCGAGTCCGAGTTCGAGTCCGAGTTCGAGTCCGAGTTCGAGTTCGAGTCCGAGTTCGAGTCCGAGTCCGAGTTCGAGTCCGAGTCCGAGTTCGAGTCCGAGTTCGAGTCCGAGTTCGAGTCCGAGTTCGAGTCCGAGTTCGAGTCCGAGTCCGAGCTCGAGTCCGAGTTCGAGCTCGAGTCCGAGTTCGAGTTCGAGTGCGAAGTCGAGTCCGAGTCCGAGTCCGAGTCCGAGTGCGAAGCCGAGTCCGAGTGCGAAGCCCGCAGCCGCTCCCAAGGCGGCTACCAAGCCCGGCGGACCCCCAAAGAAGGCCGACGCGCTCGATGACGAATTCGCCGCGCTGATGTCCGAGATGAACATCGATCTGAGTGCGGTCGAGCTCCCCAAAAAGAAGAAGCAGGCACCGGTCATCGAGGTCGACGACAAGCTGCCCGAGATGGTCCAGGTCGCCGACGACGAGCTCCCCGAGGGTGAGGAATTACCGCCGCTCAAGGGCATGCCGGCCGCCAAGGCAGCGCCCGGCAAGGCCGCCGTCCCCGCCAAAGCGGCGCCGCCGGTCAAGGCTGGGATGCCCGCCAAAGCCGCACCCGCGGCGGTTCCCGCCAAAGCCGCGGCGAACGATCCGGCCGCGAAGAAATCGCGCAAGTGGGTTTGGTGGGCCGCTGGGACGACGGCGCTTGCGGGTGGTGGCGTCGCGGTCGCCCACTTCGTCTTGCACCTCTTTTGACGGGGCCGTGACGTAGCGCGCGAGGCGCTTCAGGCCCGGGTCGCCGCGCGCCGTAGGGGGCGCTCGAAGAGCAGGATGTCGCGCGGGCTGTGGCCCGTGAGATCTCGTCCCACCTCGCCCGTCGCAGAGAACCCACGGCGCGTCCAGAAGTGCTCCGCCTGCGCGTGTCCCTGGGCCACGCCGAGCCGCATGCGCTCGCACCCACGTGCTTGGGCACGGCGCGCGAGCTCGCCGAAGGCCACCGTTCCGAGGCCGCAGCCCTGCAGCCCCTCGGCCACCAGGAGGAGCCCGACGAAGGCGACCTCGGGGCGCGGATAGCCGATCACCATGTCGGCACACCCGACGAGCGCGCCATCGAGCCACAGCCCGAGCACGACTTTGTCGTCGGCGCCCTTGCCGGGCGGCAGCTCCTCGAGCACCGCCTGGGCTTCGCGCCGCCCGTGGGGATCGGGCTGCGCGGCGCCGATTGCGTCGAAGTAGCCGGGCGTGTCGACCATCACCGCCTGCAGCGCGGGGATGTCGGAGGCAGTCAGCGGGCGGGTTTCGAGTGGCATGGCGTGGGTGTCGACCTCAGGAGGAGGAGGGGCGGCGGCGACGCTGGCATCGCGTCGACCCGTCGCCATGACCTACACCCTTCCGCGGTCGAAGGCGACGCCTCGCGTCGGCCCGCCCGGCCCCGCGCCCTCAGCACGCCGCCATCGAGGCCGCAGGACGTGCGCGACGCGGGTCCTCCCCTGCCAGCGCGCGCGGGTAGAGCACGTGCGCCTCGAGGGCGATGTGCTCGACCAGGCTGGTCGACAGCGACGCGAGCCCATCCCACAGCGCCCGCAGGCCAGGGACCGGGTCGCGCGGCAACTGGAAATTGCCCGTGAGCTCGCGGATGCGCGTCAGCATGCGCCCCACGCCTGCATCGCTGTGGTCGGCGAGCTCCGATCGGATGCGCGGCGAGAGCCGGTTTCCGTCCACGATGCACGGAAAGATCGCGCACTCCTGACGCTGGACGTGCACGACCATGTCGTCGCGCAGCACGCCGAGGATGCGCGCCAACTCGCCCGTGCGCGCGTCACCCGCCGCGCGCGCGCACGCCAACGCGCGCCCGTGGACGCGTACGAGCGCCTCCTCGATCGGCCGATGCCACTCCTCCACGATCATCGCGACGATCGTCGTCAGCGAGCTGCGCGACCAATCCCAGTCCGGCCCGCCGACGTCCTCTTCGCTGGCGACCTCCTCCATGAGCGAGCGCGCCGAGACCCCGGCCATGCCGCACACCTCGTCGATGGCGCGCTGACTGTTGCTCCAGAAATCGATGCGATGCCTGAGCAGCACCTTCACCGACGCGGGGCGCGACGCGACAAGGGTTCCGAGCGATACCGGCGACGACGTAGCGAGCAGCACGTGCGACATAGCGACCTCCAAGTCGGGGTGGACGTGGGGAACGGCAATGGCAAATCAACCGCGCAGACCAGCAGGTGGCGCTGCACGTGCGAAGAGGAGTTGTGTGCGAGGGGGCGATGGTGGCCGCGCGTACGTCGAAATGCAATGTCGCGGTCCACTTTGCCTGAAACCGCTTTGTGCGCACGTGCTTGCGAGCGTCGCACGTCGTACGCCTGTCGCGCGTTTCCGCGCCGATCCCATCCGCACTCAGGGCAAGGCGGCCTCCACGAGCGCCTTCACCTGATCACCCGGGAAGCGCCCCTTCACCTGCGGCATGAGCTTGCCCATGACCTTGCCCATGTCCTTCTTAGAGGTCGCGCCCACCTCGGCGACGATCCCCTTGATGATGGCCTCGACCTCGCCCCGGTCGAGCTGTTTGGGCAGGTAGGTCATCAGGATCACGAGCTGGGCCTCTTCGTTCTTCGCCAGATCCTCGCGCCCGCCGCCCCGAAACGCGACGATCGACTCCTCGCGCTGCTTCTTGTGCTTGGACAGAAGCGCGAGCTCCTCGGCCTCGTCGAGCTCGCCCATCTTGGCGATGATCTGGTTCTTCACATCGGCCAGCAGCATGCGCACGGTGTCGAGGCGCACCTGGTCGCGCGCCTTCATGGCCGTCTTCACATCCTCGTTGAGCTTGTCCTTGAGTGCCATCTGGGGTTCTCCTCCGGCCGAGTGGGGACGCCGAGATAGCCCAGGGGTTCGAGCGATGGCAAGCCAGGCATTTCAATGGATCGATTCGCCGAGCGGCCTCGCGCACCTCGCCGAGGCGCTCGCGACCGCCTCGGAGGTCGCGCTCGACACCGCGTCCAACGCGATGCACGCGTATCGCGAGCGCCTCTGCCTCGTGCAAATCGGCGTGCTCGCGCCCGACCGGTCGCCCGATGACCTCGCCGTCTTCGCGATCGATCCACTCGCGTTCGCGAGCGTCGCCGCGTCCGTCGCGCCGCTGGTCGCGTGGATGACCGACCCCGCCCACCGCGTGCTGCTCCACGGCGGCGAGTACGACGTCTCGATCTTGAAGCGCGAGACGGGGCACGGGCCGGCGCGCGTCTTCGACACGCAGGCCGCCGCGGCGATGCTTGGTGTACAAAAGACCGGCTACGCATCCTTGGTGGAGGCGGAGTTCGGGGTCCATCTCGGCAAGGCCTACCAGAAGCACGACTGGGCGCGGCGCCCGATCCCCGAGCCGGCCCTGCGCTATGCGCTCGACGACGTGCGCTACCTGCCCGGGCTCGTCAGCGCGATCGAGGCGCGCGTGCGCGTGGCCGATCTAGAGGAGGAGGTCGCCATCGCCTGTCAGACCGTCGCCGAGAGCCGGCCGCATGCACCGCGCCCGGGCGACCAGCTGTGGCGCGCGGCGAGCGGCGCGCGGTTCGGCGAGGCGCAGCTGGGGACGCTGGCGGCGCTCATCGCGTGGCGCGAGACGGCGGCCGAGAAGCGCGACAAGCCGGCGCCGATGTGGCTGCCGAGCGAGGTGCTTCGCCATCTCGTGACGGCGCGGCCGACGTCCATCGAGGGCCTGCGCCAAGCGGGCGTGCCGCGTACGATCGTCGACAGCTTCGGGACCTCGCTGCTCGCGGCGCTCACAGGCCCACCCGGCGTGGTGCCGCCGCGCCCCGAGCGCGTGATCCCCGATCCGGTGATCGAGAAGCGCGAGGTCCGCCTCAAGCGCTGGCGCGAGACCGAGGCGGCCGCGCGCAAGGTGACCTTGCAGGTGGTCCTACCGGCGCGCGCGCTCGAGCATCTCGCCGCGCACCCCGCGTGCGATCTGGCCGAGGTGCCGCAACTCGGAGCGCTGCGCGCGGCCCGCTACGGGGCTGCGCTGCGCGCGCTCGTCACCGATCGCTGACGCTCTTCCGCGCCCTACGTCCGAACGCTCAGCGCGCGACGAGGCGCCCGAGCGCCGGCGCCGGGGCGGCCGGGTGCGACTTCATCCAGGCCTCGAGCGCCTCGAGATCGAACGGGCCGCTCACGCGGTTCGTGCCGAGCTTGAAGCTCGGGAAGCTGTCGCCGCCGCCCGCCAGGAACACGTTCGCCGTGACGCGGTAGGTCTTGCCGAGTTCGAGGGGCTGACCGCCGATCTTGACGCTCGCGGCGTCGACGCGGTGCCCGGTCGCGTCGCTGGCGACGAACGCGTAGCTCAGCGTCGACGACACGGCCAGCACCGCCGGCGCCACGCGCGGCTTGTTGCCGCCGAAGTCGTACCACTGCTCCTCGAGGGCCTGCAGGAGCTGCGCGCCCGTCACCTCGAACATCACGAGGTTGTTCGAGAAGGGCTGCACCGCGAACAGCTCGGCATACGTGACCTCGCCCGCCTTCTCGCCGCCCGAGACCTGCGTGAAGACGAGGTCGGTGCGGATCCCGCCCGGGTTCATGAACGCGACCTCAGCGCCCTGAGCGGCCATCGCCGCGAGCTGCGCGTCGGCGATGAGGTTGCCGAGCGGGCTCTCGAACTCGGTCGGCAGCGCGCGCTTGAGATCGGCGGCGATGGTCGCGGCGACGCGATTGGCGATCGGCGCGATGAGCGCCTTCCACTTGGCGATGAGGTCGGTCTGTGCCGGATCCTTGGCGACGTCGCGCGTGACCACGACGTTCTCGGCGCTCATCTTCGTGACGTCGCCGGTCTTCTCGTCGATGATCAGGTCGATGGCCGAGACCAAGCGCCCATTGTGCGCGGCCGAGGTCACGAGGCGACCGTCGATGTTGCAAATGTGGGCCGCGTTGGTGTGGCCGCTGACGACCACGTCGATCTCGGGATCGAAGTTCTTCACCACGTCGAAGATGCGCCCCGAGATCCCGTCGCACCTATTATAGAGGCCCGTCGCCGCGCCGCCCTCGTGGATGAGGACGACGATGGTCTCGATGCCGAGCGCCTTGATCTCCGGCACGAGCGCGTTGGCAGTCTCGGCCTCGTCGAGGAACGTCAGCCCCTCGACCCCCTCGGCCGTGACCACGTTGGGCGTGCCCTCGAGCGTCATGCCGATGAAGGCCACGCGGGCGTTGCCGAAGCGGCGCACCGTGTAGGACGGGAAGACGGGCAGGCCGTCCTCGTCGTAGATCACGTTGGCCGAGAGGTAGCTGAAGCGGGCCCCCTCGTAGTCGCTGCCGGTGTAGCCGTGGGCCGGGGCCTCGTCGTGGTTGCCGCCGGCCCGCACGATCACCCCGCTCGGCCACGCGACCCTGCCGAGCCGCACGTTCACGTTCCTCGAGCGCTACTGCGTGGAGCCGCGCTGCGACTGCCGCAGGGTCCTCCTCGAGGTCGTGGATGGCGCGACCCGCGAGCAGTTCGCGACGATCAATCACGCCTTCGAGCCGCCGAAACCGCCGTTCGAGGACGAGGGCCAGACGTTCCTCGACCCCATCAACCCGCAGTCGCCGATGTCACCTGCGCTGCTCGGCGTCTTCGTCGAGATGATCGCCAACGACCCGGCGTACCAGGCGCGCCTCGAACGACACTACGCGATGTGGAAGCGCGTGGTCGACGACCCCTCGCACCCTGACCACTCCAAGGTCCGGAGCGCATTGCACGACGACCCGGGCTTCAAGCCGGCCTTCCCACGACAAACGCCCGTGCGGCGCGAAGCACCCAAGGTCGGTCCCAACGCCCCGTGTCCCTGCGGGAGCGGCACGACGTTCAAGACGTGCTGCGGGCGCTGAGCGCCCAGTCCAGCGCGCGGCGCCGAGCGGCCGCCTCAGGTCCGCGGTTCAACCCACGCGCGCGTCGACGGTCACTCGCGATCCACGGTGCCGAAGACCTCGGGCGTTCGTGCTATCCTGTCCCCGAGAGGCGACGATGACCCAAGCACCGAAGCTGACGCCAAAACGTGCGACCTACGCGGACCTCGAGACGACCCCCGAGCACATGGTCGCCGAGCTCATCAACGGCGAGATCCACCTGAGCCCGCGGCCTGCCCCGAAACATGCCAGCGCGGCCTCCGTGCTCGGCAGCGACGTCAATGGCCGCTTCCATGGCCCACCGAAGCCGCCAGACGGCGGCGGTTGGTGGATCCTCTTCGAACCCGAGCTGCACCTCTCCGGCGATGCCTACGTCCCAGACATCGCAGGCTGGCGTCGCGAGCGGCTGCCCCGCCTCCCCGAAACCGCCTGGTTCTCGCTCGCTCCCGACTGGGTCTGCGAGGTGCTCTCCCCGAGCACCACGCGCCGCGATCGCATGTTGAAGCTGCCGGCCTACGCCCATGAAGGCGTCGCCTGGGCCTGGCTCGTCGACCCCGTGAGCCGCCATGTCGAAGTCTATCGCCTGGCCGACCGCGGGCCCCAGGGAGGGGGCGCAGCCCTTTGGGTGCTCGAAGGCACCTGGGGCGAGGGCCACGAACAGGCCAGCGCGGCGCGGATCCCGCCGTTCGAGTCCCTGCCGATCGACCTCGCCCGTTGGTGGGACTGACCCGGACCGTCGCGAGGACACGACGTGACTGCACACCCGACCCACGACGCATTCAGGCACGTCGTGCACGCGGCCGCATCCATTGCGGGAGCGGCAAGAAGTTCAAGAAGTGCTGCGGGCGCTGACCCCCGTGCGAGCGGCTGCGCGTGACATGGTCACGACGAACCTCCTTAGGATGCGTCGAACGTACCGCCGAGTCGCCGCGCCCGCCGCCGTCAGGGCGCGGTGAAGCGAATGCTGTTGACGATGTCGCTGACGGTGGCCTGGTAGGACGCCCCGTCCCCCACGCCCTCGACGTCGACGTAGAGATAGACGTTCTTGGAGGCGACCGCGAAGACCCACCAGCTGCCCCACTTCGCTTGTTCGCCCGCCGTGAAGCGGCAGCTGCGACCGATACGCGCCCCGCCCGCGGGGTCGCCCTCCAGCGGGTGATCGGTCCGCGCGTCGCAGCGGATGTACGAAATGAGGTTGTCCAGGATCGCGCGCGGCTCCCGCCCGCCGGTGCTGTTGATCGTCAGGCACGCACGCGCGCCGCCCGGTCCGCGAAAACACTCGACGTTGGTGTCGACGAAGTCGCGGGTCCAACCGGATGGCACCGACGCCGAGAAACCCGAGCGGTGGTGCCAGGGCTCGCCCGCGCGAACGGCGGGGGCCAGGGCAAGAACGAGGGTGGTGACGAACGTCGCGACGATGGTGGGCTGGTGCATGTCCATGAGACGGGATCCTCGCACGGATTTGTAAACCCGCGACACGCGACGAGCGACGATTTGGAAGAGCTCCGAGCGTTGCGTCTCGTCGAGTTCGAACGTGGTTCTCACCGTGCGCCTCGGCGACACGTCATGTTACGATGGCTCATACTGCGCATGGGCCGCGGACGCGGCGCGCCGCACCGGAGGTACGCACTTCATGGGTCGTAGGAAGCGTGCGCTGCTCTGGGTTCTCCTGCTTCTCGCCGCCGTCGCGTCCTATCTCGTCATGAAAGGCAGATACGAGGGGTCCAGCAGTAGCGTGCCCGAGAACGACCACGCCCCTGGTCCAACGCCGACTGAAGCCTCGATCCCGCCGGCGCGAGCCCCGATCGCGCCGTCGACCGCTCGCGACGCCACGCGCTGCTCCATCGCGGTGCATGTCGATGGCTGCAGCGGGCCGGCGCACCGAGCGCATGCGAGCGCTGAAGTCGGCGGCGTGACGGTCGCGGGAAACACCGACCGCCAAGGCGACGTGACGCTCGTCGTGCCTTGCACCCCGAGCGCCGCCCTGGTGCGGGCGCGCATGGGGCGATGGGCGGCCGACCCGGTCGTCACGTCGAACGGCGTCGCCCGGGTCAGGGTTTGTGCGGGTGGGCGCCTGCACGGGCGCGTGTTGGACAGCGCGGGGGGCGCGGCGCAGGCAGGCGTCGCGCTGGACTTGCTCGACGCGGCTGGCGGCATCGTCGACAGCGTGGCGACGAGCGCCGCCGGAACCTATGTCCTCGAGGACCCGGACCTCGCCGCGACGGCGGTTTGGATCGGCGGTCAGGTGGAGCGGGTGGTGATCGAACCGCTTGGACCGGGCGAGGACCGGGAGCTGGATCTCTTGCTCGGAGACGTTCGCGAGATCGTCGGCTGGGTTCTCGATGTCCGGGGCGAGCCGCAAGCGGGGGTTCGCGTCGCGATGCGCGCGGAACAGGTGCGCGCGGCCTGGGCGACGACGACCGATGCGCGGGGGTCGTTCGTGTTTCGCAGGGCGCCCGCGAGCGTCGTCCATCTCCGCGCCGATGGGGGCGAGCGCGGCACGGGGACACTGGTCGTATACGGAGCCGGCGAGGCGCGCCGCGAGGTCGAGCTCGTGCTCGAGCCCGCCGGCAACCTGATCGTTCACGCGCCTCCGGACGTGGCGGGGACCGTGATCGTGCGGTCGATCGCGCCGGGCGAGGGCGGCTCGGACGCTGAAGCGCGCTCGTCGGCGGAACTCGACGCGCGGATCGCCAGCGAGGCCCTTGCGGAGGACGAAGCGCGCATCGAGGCGCTCGAGGTGTCCCATGCGGACGCATTGGCCGAGTTCGATCGGCGGCATGATCGACGCCCCCGCTTCCCAGCCGCGCACCTGTCTCGTTTTTCTCCGGGCGTCGTGGTGACGGGGGCGACCGACACGCCCATCTCGGTCAGTGCGCAGTGGGAGCACCTCGTCGAGCTCGAGCTCGTCGGGGGCGAGCTCGACGGGTTCCGCATCGAGTGCGGCATGTACCGGGTCCCGGCGGGGCAGACCGTGGAAGTCGAGTGCGGGGCCTTCGTTCCGATGGCCTTCGCGGGTCGCGTCGTCGATGTCGCGGGAATGCCTTTGGCGGGCATGGAAGTCGCGGCGCCGTTGCTCGCGAGCGATGCGGGGAGTCGCGCCTACATCGACTGTGTCGGGCGCGCCAACCCCACCGAGGATGGTCGACGCTATTGCCGCCAGGTGACCACAGGGAGCGACGGGAGATTCGTGCTGAGCGGCTTCGGTCGCGGTGACGACTGCCAGGTCGTCGTGTGGGACCCGCGCCTGAATGGGACGACCGAGGGGAGTGCCCGCCGTTGGGAACGGTGTCTTCCAGGGCAGGTCATTCAGCTGCGCGACATCGTTTGGGTGCCGCCGGACCGAGCGCAACGCGTCCACGAGGCGATTGCCGAGGCCCTCGGCATGGGCGCCGGCAGCGGGTGGCACGCAGAATGGCATCACCGGTTGTGGGTGGGGGAAGTCGACGAGGCGGGGCCGCTCGCACGCGCCGGCGTCAGTCCCGGCGATACCATCGTGGCCATCGACGACGTCGACTTGCGTGAGCTCTCGCAGGCGGACTTCTGGCGTCTCTTGAGCGTGAGCGAAGACTTCGAGGACGACGCACGCCTGCTCGTCCGCTCCAACGAGACCGAGCTGTACATGGTCGAGGTGCCGCGCGTCCTACCTTGACGCTTCTCATCGGTGGGGGCGAGAAGACGACCACGCCGACCCGCGCGACGGCTCGGGTCGTGTCATCCGCGCGTGCCTCGGCGAGTTGACGGTCCCGAGTGCGAAATGGCACGCTGCACTTTGGCAAGGCGCCTCACCGCAACGCTCCGTGACAAGGTGGCGCGATGGTCGACCATCACCGCACTGGCATTCTTTGTCTGCTCACTCTCGCCGCCGCGACCGCGGGCGTGCCGCTGTCGGCGCTGGCCTACGAGCCGACCCAAACGATGGACGGCCAGCGGCTACGCTGGTTCGTCCGTCCTGAGCCCATTCCGTTCTACACCGCGCTCGTTCCGGCCCACGCGAACATCCCTGGCGTCGATCTTCCCGCGCTCGTGCAGGCGGCCTACGACCAGTGGAGCGACCGCGCGCCGTGTGCGACCGTCCCGGTGTTCGTGCACGCCGGCACCACGAACGACACGTCGTCGACCTTTCCCGAGAGCCTCGCGGATACGGACAATCTCGTGGTGTTCATCACCAGCGCCGACGCATGGCAGGCACTGGGACAATCGTCGACGGTATTGGCGTCGACCTTCGTGCGGTACGTCGCCAGCACTGGCGAGATCTTCGACGCCGATATCGCCGTCAATGCGGCCGCTCACGTGTTCAGCGTCGACGCTGCGGGACCCGAGGGGACCCGCGATCTCCTGACCGTGATTCAGCACGAGACCGGGCATGCTCTCGGGTTGGCCCATTCGGGCGACGAGGAGGCCGCGATGCACGCAGGCTACCCCGAGCCGACGCCGACCGAACCGCTTCCGGGCCGGAGGTTGGCCAAGGACGACCTGATCGGCATCTGCGCCTCCTACAGCGACGTTCCGGTGCATGTTCCGCCCGATGTGACGCCACCGGCGCTACTTCACGACCCGGTCACCACCGTGGCCCACGGGCACGCGGTGCCCATCGAAGCGAACGTCACCGACGCGAGCGGCGTGGCGTCCGCCTACCTCCACTACCGCGCGGACGGCGAAACCGAGTTCACGCGCGTCGAGCTCGCCAGCGATGCGGGCGATGGCGCCGGGCGGTGGCGCGGCGAGATCCCGAGCACCGCCACGGACGGTGCGAGCGTCGCGTACTACCTCTGGGCCGTCGACGGCAGCCGACAGGCGAACACGGCCCAGAATCCGCCGGCCGCGCCCGACACGCTGCACCGAATCACGGTGACGTCGGAGGCCGAGCCCCCCACGGATGCGATCGAAGACTCGCTGCCCGAGACCGAGCCGGCGGATGCGGTCGCCTCTTCGCCGGAGGGGGGCGTCGACGCGGCGACGACACCCGACGCGAGTGGCGCCGAGACGTCCCCAGCGGGCGCCGAGAGCGGCTGCGCTGGTGGCCTTGCGCATGGCGACGGGAGCGTTGTCCTCGGGCTGATGTACGCCTGGCGATGGCTGGGGCGTCGCAGCCGCTCGGGTCGTTCCTCGCACGCATGATGACTCGACCGCCCCCCTAACGAACGAACTCACGTCCGTAGGTCGGCAACGCCACGTCCGACGCGAGCAGTCGAATGAACGCCGGGTGAACGAACACCTTGCCGCGACCGCTCTTCTGTTCCTCGAGGACGCCGATCGCAGCGAGCGTCCGAAGGTGCTGCGACTCAGTCTGTCGCGTCACGCCCGCCGCTTCGGCGACGTTCTGAATCCTGATTCGGAATGGCCGCGCCAGCGCCGCGAAGCTCTTGGAGCGCCGCGCGCGCCTCGATGCGGGCCTTGGGACGAGCCCTTACCGTCGCGTCGCCGCGTCTCCCGACCCGGAAGAAATTCCTCCCGACCCGGGAGAGACTCTTCCCGTCCACCGGCGGCCGCTTCGAGCTGGCAGTCGACGCCGGTTGCGCACCGTCCGCGGCAATGCGCGGCAATGCGCGCGCTCCTTGACGCTAGCCGCCGGGCCGGTAGGATTCGCGGTATGACCACGTCGAAGATCGCTGTGTCGGTTCCGTCCGAAGTCCTCACGCGGGCGCGAGCCGCCGTGCGCAGAGGGCGAGGCCAGAGCCTCAGCGCCTACGTCAGCGCGGCTCTCGATCAGAAGCTCATGCAGGACGAGCTGGACGAGCTCCTCGACCAAATGCTGTCGGAGAGCGGCGGTCCTCTGACCCGCGCCGAACTCCGCCGGGCGCGTGAGACGCTCCGTGGTCCTCGTGCCAACGCACGACGTCGAGCGTCATGAAGCGACCGACGCTCGATGCGGGCGCGCTCATCGCGTTCGAGCGGGGCGACCGAGCGATGCTGGCCATCATCGTCGCCGCGCGCCAGGAACGCACTCGCTTCGTCGTGCCGGCCGGCGTCGTCGCTCAGGTGTGGCGCGACGGGAGGAAACAGGCCAGGCTCGCGCGACTCCTCGCCTCGGATGCGATCGAGATCGAGGTTCTCAACGATCACAGAGCACGCGCGGCCGGACAGCTCTGCGGCGTGACGAAGACGCACGACATCGTCGATGCCTCGGTGGCGCTCAGCGCCCGCGAGAGAGGCGGCGCCGTCATCACGAGCGACGCAGGGGATCTTCTCCGACTGGATCCGACGCTGCGGGTGATTCGCGTCTGATGCGCCGCGGCTAAGCTGCCCGCAAGTGCGCGCTGGAGAATCCGACGTACCGCCTGGTCGCCGCCGCGCCTGCCGACCCGGAAGAATTTCCTTCCGGTCACCGACCGCCCGCGGCGGCCCGGAGCAGGCGCCGTAGCTCGGGGTAGTGCAGGACGTGCGCCCCGGCCGCGCCTGCGCATGCCAGAACGGCCTCGGCGTCGAGGACGAACGCGCGTCCGAGATCGGCCGTCGTGATCTCGTGGAGCTTCCGCGGGATGGCCCACGAGGTCAGCGGCATGACGACGCGCAGGACGTGGTCCTCCAGCCCGAAGCGCGCCTTCGGCGTGATGAGCACGCTCGGGCGCACGAGGCTCGTCTGCGGGAAGCCGAGCGCCTTGACGGCCTCTTCGACCTCGCCTTTGACGCGCAGGTAGCGGATGCGCGAGCGGTGATTGGCGCCGACGGAGGTCAGCAGCGAGAAGTGCCGGACGCCCGCCGCGCGCGCCCCGCTCGCGAACGCGCGCGCGTAGCCGAGGTCGACCCGGCGGAACTCGGCCTCGGAGACTTTGCTCGGCTGGCCGATGCCCAGGGCGCAGAACGCGACGTCGCAGCCGACCGCCGCCGCGCGCGTGGCGGCCTCGAGTGCTTCCAGATCCACCACGCGCGCGTCGAGCTTGGCCGCCCGCGTGCGGGCCGCGAGGGCCTCGCTCGTCCGCCGGCCGAGCGTCACGACGCCCGCACAACGCTCTGAACGGAGCAGCGCCTCCACCAGCGCCGAGCCGACGGCCCCGGTCGCACCCAAGACGATCGCGCGGTAGTCCATGCGCCTCCCGATAGCACGCCGCGCGCCCCGCGCGAAAGCGCGACGACCGCCTCCCCAACGCGGACCGAAAAAACGGACGCGCCACGGCTGCCGCGCGATGCTACGAGGCGAGCGATGGAAGTCGCCGAAGTCGCATACGACGTCACGCTCGAGGACCTGGTCGCCTTCAACGTGTTCCACCTTCGGAACGACGTCGCGATGCGCCGGCGCATGAACCAGCTCCGCCTGATGACCCTCGTCGCGTCCGCACTCTTGGCGGGCCTCGAGTTCATGCACGACGCCCCGATCGCCGCCGCCATCGCGCTCGCCGTCGGCCTCGCGACCGTCTGGATCCTGCCGTGGGCCTTCGGTCGCCTCATGCCGAGCGTCGTCCGCCGTATGCTCCGCAAGGGCGGCGCCCTGCTCGGCCCCCATCGCCTCGTCATCGAGCCCGCCGGCCTCCACGGCTTCTCGCCCGTCGGCGACGGCTACATCCCCTTTGCAGCCCTGCACGGTGTCGTCTTCCACGAGCGCC
>SXIE01000161.1 GCA_005772945.1 Pseudomonadota bacterium | reverse complement strand
GTTCCTGTGTGAGAGCGTCGAGCGCGCCTGGCGTGGGGTGCACGGCGGCCGGGTCGCGTACGACCTCACGCCACATCACATCGTGTTTCGATCGAAGGGCGGCGGCGAGGATCGCTCGAACCTCGTGAGCCTTTGCAGTGTCTGTCACCTCGAGTTGGTGCACGGGGGCCATCTCGTGGTGTCGGGAGCGGCGCCGGATCAGCTGGTCTGGCGCGCACGTCTTGGCGGTGATGCGGGCTGAACGTGCGTGTGGGCAGGGTCTCAGAGATCGCCGACCCCCGGGAAGCCGTAGCTGCTGGTGCACCCGTCGGGGAGCGCGACGCTGTCGATGAGCAGCGCCCAAGCCGGGGCGTCCGGGTTCGTGACGACCGTCAGGGTCGAGGTGCCGTACTGGGCCACGTAGATCCGCTGGTCGATCCCGAGGCGGACCGCGCCCCCGGCCACGCCGAGGTCGGTCACGGCGTGGCCGCCCGTGAGATCGACTTGCCAGAAACGGCCCGCCCACTCCGAGACGTAGAGCTTGGTCTGATCCGCCGAGAACGCGGCACTATAAAGGAAGGTGTGGGGCGGCAATGGGATCGCTTCGAGGGCGCTCGCGGTGCCGGTGGCCGCATCGAAGGTCCCGACGACGAGCCCGCGCTCCTCGGCCGTGATGGCGATGGTCCGGCGGTCGCGCGCGAAGACGCTGGACGTGCGCTGGGCGGGGTTCACGGTCGCGAGTGCGCCATTCCACGGAGAGACGATCGGGGTGCCAAAGCCAGCTCCGGTGAGCGGCACGGCGGCGACCCCTTCGGGTGCGATCGAGACGACCCAGCGATCGACGTTGTTGGCGTGGCGCACGGTCGCGAGGGCCTCGGTGAACGTTTCGGTGCCGAGCAGCAGCTCGGGCGGGCGCGACGGTGTCACGACGCCACACGAGAGGGTCGTGACGAAGAGGCCCGCGACGCCCGATTCGTTCGCGGCGTTCGCGACGAGGTAGAAATCGGACGCGCTCCCCGGACGGCCGATGAAGGCGACGGCCTGGGAGGTCGTGACGTTGGCCCCGAGCGGCTCGGTGTTCGTCTTCATGCCGCTGCCGTCATAGAGGTCGATGCCGTCCGAGGCCGCAAACAGAGCGCCCGTGAAGGCATCGGCTGCGGTGATGGTCCCTTCGAAACCGGTGAAGCGCACCGGGCTCGGCTGGACGGTCAGTTGGTCGGCGGCGTCCCAGTCGGCGCGGCAACCGAGGCCGAAGAGCCACGTGGCGTCGTAGCGGGTCGAGACCTCTTGGGGCACTCAGCCCAAAATGACATCGGCGACCTCGACGACCTCGGACACCTCGGCGACGTCGGTCTTGCGGGCGTCGGCGCCGGCTCCCGGCGTTTCGGACATGGGGCCCGCGGTGCTCTCGGCGTCGGTCGTGACCGGGCTCTCGGTGCCGCTTGTGGTATCGGCCGCGGCGATGTCGGGAGCCGTGCGCGTGTCGGGCGACGCGGTGCCGCAGGCCCCAAAGCATGCATCCGTCACGTCTGGGGTGGTCGTGGCGGTCGCGACGGGCTGCGAGGCCGCCGGTTCCGCGCACCCGCCGGCCACGGCGAGCCATCCGAGCAGTGACGCCAAGCGACCGGAAACAACGGACTCGGTGCGGCTCATGATCCCCTCCGCGAGTGTGGACGCGGTTGGGACACGCCAGGCGATGCGAAGCGAAACGGGCGCGACGAATTCGGGCGACTACGGCGTGGGCGGCTCGGGGGTACCGGGCGCGGGCCCCGCGAGCTCGGACTTGTACTGGTAGTAGTAGTCGAGGACGGTGCGGACGTAGTTTTCGGTCGCCTCGTACGGGATCCCGTCGGCGCTGGCGACGGCCCCCGAGCCCGCATTATAAGCGGAGATGACCTTCACCAGGTCGCCCTTCCAACGGTCGGCGAGGATGCGGAGGAGACGCGCGCCGCCGAGAATGTTCGAGCGCGGGTCCCACGGATCGGCGACGCCCATCTCGCGCGCGACCGCCGGCATGAGCTGCATCATGCCCATCTCGCCGGCGCCGCCCTTGATGCGGTAGCGGAAGTTGCTCTCGGCGCGCGCGACGCCGCGGAGGAAGGCGACCGGCAGCGTGTAGAGGCTCGCGGCCTCTTCGAAGTAGGGGCCGTAGAGCTTCTCGCGACCGGCGCGATCGTCGGGCTCGTCACCCGAGAAGCGCGCGCTCGCGACGGGGATCGGCGCGTAGTGGGCGGCCGGCCCCGTCGGCCCCGTCGAGCCGGTGCGGGCCAAGCCCGGCGCCACGCCAGCGCCGTCACTGGCGAGTCCGTCCGGCACGGCCTCCTTCGGGATCCCGGGGCTCTTCGCGTAGAGCGAACAGCGGTAGCCCGGGAGCTTGCGATTCGAGAAACGGATGACGCCCTGCTTGTCGCGGCAGGCGTAGACGTCGGCGCGCGCGCTCCCGGCGGCGACCATCGAGGCCGTCGCGCCCATCGCACATCCAATCACGACCATGAACCCAACGACCCGAGAACGCATGAGGTGTCCGTGCCACGGGGGAACGCGCGACGCAAGAACCGGCTCGGAACCGTCGCGCGCGGGGCCGACATTCCAGCGGGCGACGGCGAAGGAGTCGGGCGCAATCCGCGAGAGTACGACCGAGGTCAGCGGCCCGCGTGCGCCGGAATCCGAGCGGCCCTGACGCCGAGCTGCGCGGCGTGACGGACGAAGGCGTCCTTGAAGGCGGCGCGCTCGAAGCGCTGCCCCGGCTCGGGCCAGAGGCCGACCACGGTGAGTTCGTTCGCGAAGGCCGCGCTCGCCCCGGCAGGGGCACGGCGCGGCTGCCCGCGAGGTTCGCGCGCGTCCGCGTGGGTCGCGCTCGGGACGACGCGTCCCTCGAAGCGTCCGACCAGCGCGCCGCGGTGTAAGAGCGGGCACACGTAGTAGCCCCAGCGGCGCTGGGCGGCGGGCTTGTAGACCTCCCAGAGGTAGTCGAAACCGAAGATCGCGTGAACGAGCTTGCGGTCCCAGAGGAAGGCGTCGAGCGGCGCGAGGATGCGCATGCGCCCGTCGTCGGCCGCCTCCTTCGTATCGAGAAATCCACGCGGTGCGAGGTACGCGCCGCGCACGCCCTCGATCGCCACGGCCTCGAGAACGCCGGCCGCGACGAGCGCGTCGGGGAGCGGACCCTTGCGTGTCGCTGCAAGCGTCGACCACCAGGGACCGGACGCACGCGCGAGCAGGCCCGAGGCGCGCGCCCGCTCGGTGAGCGCCCAGGCTGCGAAGCCACTCGCGAAGAGCGCGCCGAGCCCGGCTTGGCGCAGCGAGTGGGGCGGGGGCCCCACGGAGAAGGCGAAGCCTTTGGAGCGCTTGCCCGCGACAAAGTCCTGCTCGGTGCCCGCCGAGGTGTCGGCGCGCGCGGGCGCCGCGTGCTTGCCCAGGGCGCGCTCGGGGAGGTCCCACAGCTTGACGCCGCGCGCGCCGGCCACGCGCCCCGCGACGACGACCTCGCAGCGCGTCCAGAGCACCTCGAGTGCCATCGAGGCGGCGCGCGCCGTCCCCTTCCAGCCGCTCCAATCGAGCGCCTCGACTTTGCCCCAGGCGCCATGCTTCTCGAGCTCGGCGGCGGTGAGCGGCCCATGCGTGCGGACCGCCTCCAGCACGGCCGCGATGAGCTCGGGCGTCAGGCGCTCGAGGCGGCTCGCCGTGTTCCACCAGGTAGTCTCGGTCGGCTCGGTCGACCGCTCGCGGTAGCGCGCGAAGGCCTCGGCCGGGAGGAGGCAGCGCTCTTTGGCGAAGTGCTCGAACGCGTGCTTGGGCATGAGGTGCCGGTAGACGTCGCCCTTGGCGAGGCCGTCGATGCGCGCCATCGCGACCAGATCGGCGTTGGTGCCGACGACATCGAGCGGGTCGAGCTGGATGTGGCGCGCGCGCGCGAGGAGCTTCCGGACGGCCGCCGCGGGCGAGACGGCGCGCACGTTCTGGCGCAGGCCATGGTGGCTGAGCATGAAGCGGCGTGCGGTGTCGCGGTCGATCGTGCGCATTGAAGAAAGGTCCTTCCGCGACCCGCGGAACAATCCCAGGGTGCCCGAGGTTGGGAGCTCGTGCCGCCGCCGACGGCCCTCGAGAGCTCCCTCCTCGAACCGTGTTTCAGCGACGTTGCCTCGGAGGCGGCCCCTTACTCCCCCCACCCGCTGTGCCGCCTGCTTGGCGCGCGCGCCGGGTTCGTGCCGGCGCCTGCGCATCTTCCTCGCGCAGCGCCGCCAGCAGTTGATGCCAGCGCTGAACGCGCGCGGCCGGCACCGACCCCGCGGCGACCGCGTCGGCGACCGCGCAACCCGGCTCGCCCTCGTGCAGGCAACCGGCGAAATGGCAGCGCTCGACGACCTCGCCAAGGCCCGGGAAACGTTCCGCAATGCGCGTGAGCGGCATCCCGTCCAGCGGGAACGCGCGCACCCCCGGCGTGTCGACGACGAGCGCGTGCGCGTTCATGACGTGAACGGTCGTGACGGTGGTCGTGTGGCGCCCCTTGCCGGTCGTGTCGTGCACGTCGCCGGTCAGCAGGCGCGCCCCCGGCACGAGGCGGTTGACGAGCGTCGACTTGCCGACGCCCGAGTGCCCGACCAGCACCGAGATCCCGTCGCCGAGGGTCTCACGCAGGGCCTCGACGCCCGCGCCGGTCGCCGCCGAGGTGGTCAGGATCGGCCAGCCCTGGGCCGTGTGATCGGCGAGCAGGGCGCGCGCCGCCGCGACCTCCGGCATGTCATCCTTATTGAGGACGATGAGGATGGGCACCCCGGGGTCGCACGCGATGGCCATCCGATCGATGAGCCCGAGGCGTGGACCCGGGTGGGCCGCCGTCACGATGACGAGGCGATCGACCGAGGCGGCGATCGGCATCGGGCCGTTCGGGCCCATGCGGGCAAACACGCGCTCGCGCGCATGGACAACCGTGATGCGGGCCTCGCCGCGGGGGTCGAGCGTGACGTCCACGACGTCGCCGACGACCGGCGTCGTGCGATCGCGCGGGAGCCGGCAGCGGAGGCGCTCGCCATCGAGAATGGCGCGCGACGTGCGCTCTTCGCACTCTGCGTCGCGGGCAAGCGCCGTGCGCTCTTCGCGAGCGAGCGCCACGGTCGCGAGGATCCCGTGAACCTCGACGACACGCCCGAGCCGCGGCGGCGCGGCTGACGGATCGAGGGGGGCGTCCTTGGTCACGGCCCCCGATGCAGGTTTGCGCGCCACGTGTCAAGCGCCAGGGCGCGTGTCAATGCCCGGGGCGCGCGTTCTCGATCGCGAGGCCGCGCGCGTGAGGTCAGATCCGTGGTGCCGGTGCGCCGAACTTCGTCGCCAATACCGCCCGGACCCGCCCCGCCAGACTCGCGGCATTGAACGGCTTGGCCAGGAACGCGGCCGACTGGTCCTCGACGCCGCGGCGCAAGATCGCGTCGTCCGTGTAACCCGAAACATAGAGGACCCGCATGCCGGGCTGTTGCGCGAGAAGCCGCTCGGCCAACTGCCGGCCCGTGAGCCCGGCCATGACGACGTCGGTCACCAGCAGGTCGATGGGCTTTTGCCACGCGCGGGCCTCATCCAGCGCCGCGTTGCCGGATCCCGCACACAGCACCTGATAGCCTTGGGCCCTCAGGACTGCGAGGGCAAACCGCCGAACGCTCTCGTCGTCTTCGACCAACAAGATCGTCGCGTGACCGGGGGCGCGGCTCTGAAC
>SXIE01000160.1 GCA_005772945.1 Pseudomonadota bacterium | reverse complement strand
GGTCGCCCCGTGGTGGTCGGCGGCGACCCGGGCGGTCGTGGGGTCGTCGCGACGTGCAGCTACGAGGCGCGCGCGTTCGGGATCCACTCGGCGATGAGCGCGGCCGAAGCGTATCGGCGCTGCCCGGAGGCCGCATTCGTCCGCCCGAACATGGCGCGCTACGTGGCGGTGAGCCGTCAGATCCGCCAGATCTTTCTCAGCGTGACGCCGCTGGTCGAGCCGATTTCTCTCGACGAGGCCTACCTCGATGTCACCGAGAATCGCCTGGGCGAGCCACTCGCACGCGAGGTGGCGCGGTGGGTGAAGCGTCGCATCCTCGAAGAGACCGGGCTCACGGCGTCGGCGGGCGTCGCGTCGACGAAGCTGCTCGCGAAGATCGCGAGCGATCTCCGCAAGCCCGATGGCCTCGTCGTGATCCCACCCGAGCGCGCGCGTGCCTTCTTGGCGACCCTGCCGGTGCGCAAGCTCTGGGGGGTCGGGCCGGTCACCAGCGGGCGCCTCGAGCGCCTCGGGTTCGTGCAGGTCGGCGACCTGGCCGAGGCCGACGTGGTGACGCTCGAGCGCGAGCTCGGCCGCTTCGGGCGCGTCCTGCACCACCTGGCGCGCGGCGAGGACCTGCGCTCGGTCACCCCGAACCGTGCGCCCAAAAGCCGCGGCGCCGAGACAACGCTCGCCGCCGATCTCACGACCTACGATGCCGTCGCGGAGCTCGTCCGCCGCCACGCCGTCACGGTCGCCGACGGTCTCGCACGCGCGCGCCGAGCGGGCCGCACGGTCACCCTCAAGGTCCGTTACCACGACTTCGCGACCGTCACGCGCAGCCGCACGCTGCTCGCGGTCACCGCCGACGCGACGCTGATCGCCGACGCGGCGATCGCGCTCCTCGCCCTGACCGAGGCCGGCAAGCGCCCGGTGCGACTGGTCGGCGTGTCGGTCAGCGGCTTCCCCGAGGACGCGGACAGGGGAGGGGCGGCGCAGCTCGATCTGCCGTTCGAGCGGCCCGCGTGATCCACACCGGCCGGCGCCCAGCGCCCGTCAGGCTCACTGCTCCTGCAGGTACCAGCGGTCGCCGATGCCGATGACATCGATGCTCTCGACGGCGTTCTGGGGGCGCCCACCGAGCTCGAAGCTCGCATCTCAGACTCCGAGGCGAGGGTTCGGCGAAGGGACGCAGCGCGCGCTCTCTCTCAAAAGAGCGGCGTCGCCATTGACGCGCGCACCTCCGTCACCGCTCATGGAGCGCGCACGCACCCGCGCACGCGCCCCCCACGCACCGGCCCCGCCTCCCGAGCGCCCCACATGACCCTCGCCCACTTCCTCCTGCTCGCCGTGGCGGGCGTCGCCGCGGGCTTCCTCAATACGCTCGCCGGCGGCGGCACCCTCATCGCCGTGCCCGCGCTCCTGGCCGCCGGCCTTCCCGCCGACGTCGCCAACGCGACCAACCGCGTCGGCGTCCTCGCGCAGTCGCTCGCCGGCGCGCGCGGCTTCGACAAGGGCGGCCGCCTCGACCGCCGCGCCGCGCTGTGGGTCGTCGTCCCGAGCGCTCTCGGGGCGCTCCTCGGTGCCCTTCTCGCATCCTGGGTCCCGGCCGAGGTGCTGCGCCCGATCCTCATCGGCACGCTCCTCGCCATCACGGTCGTGCTGCTCGTCGCGCCCGAGACGATCGCGGCGCCCGCCGGCTCCGTCCCGGTCGATCCGCGCAAGCGGCCGCTGGCGCTCGTCGCGCTCTTCGGCGCCGGGATCTACGGCGGCTTCGTGCAGGCCGGCATGGGCCTCGTGCTCCTCACCCTCCTCGGTGGTCTCCTGCGCTACGACCTCGTGCGCGGCAACGCGCTCAAGTCGCTCGCGATCGCCGCGCTCACGGCCGTCGCCCTCGTCGTCTTCATCGCCAACGGCAAGGTCGACTGGCTGCCGGCCCTCGTGCTCGCCCTCGGCACCGTCGTCGGCGCTCTGCTCGCCGTCCGCTTTGCCCTCGTGCGCGGCCAGCGCGCGGTGATGCGCGTGGTCCTCCTCGCCGTCATCGGGTCGTGCGCGCTGCTCCTCTTGGAGTGAGGCATCCGCCCCCCGCAACGATCCTTCTAAGGTTTCGCGCGTGCTCGGCCGACCTATACCTCGGGTCACGCACACGGAGCGGCGAACGGGTCGCCGCTTGGTCGCCAGAATCCCGGGGGACGCGTGAGTTGGCATTTCGACGCGGGCAGGCGCCGCGCTCGCAGCCTCGCGAGGGTCCTCGCCGTCGGGCTGGCCGCATGCGCGGCGTGTAGCGACGGCGGTACCCGCGTGCCGGCCGGGCGCAGGGTCGACCTGCGCGTCTCGCCGCTGTCGCTCCCGGGGATCGTGGACGCCTGCTACGACGTCGAGTTCCGCAACGCCGACGGCGACCTCGTGTGGGCGCGCGGCAACGCGACGACCGCCGAGGCCACCCCGGGCTCCGATGGCGCGCTCTGCGCGGGCCAGTTCGGCAACGGCGAAGGCGGCGACATCGCCTACACGGGCCCGTGCGACCCAACCGGGACCGGCGTGAACACGGCAGACCTGTGGCTGGACGGGCTCTGGGTCTCCAACACCGTGCGGCTCAACGAGGTCGCCGGCGGCCACATCGACTACGCGAATCCGTGCGCGCCCGGCGGCGCTCCGTGCAGCGCGACGTTCACGTGCCGCGAGAACGAGGACGTTCCGGTCGTCTTCAACCTGACGATCATGCGCTCGGCCGGCCAGGGCTTCTTCGACGTGGCCGTGACCTTCGAGGATGTCTTCTGCTCCGGCAAGCTCGACACCTGCCGGCGCGACGGCGGCGGCACGCCGACCGAGCCCATCGTCTTTCTCTTCGATCCCGACACCGGCGCGCGCGTGCGGACCGCGCTCTTCGCGATGGCCTGCACGGGCGGCGCGGGCAATGACAGCGAGTCGACCCTGTACCTAGATGACCTGAACGTGACGTGCACGTACGACGCGGACCCGGCGCCCGGCGCCTGGAACGGCACGCGCTCGGTGCGCCTCGACGCTCACCAGGGCGGCGGCGGTCACGGGACCTGCCTCGGCACCAACGGCGACGAGGACTGCACCGATCCGGGCGAGGTCGACGCCAGCGGAGTTCTTCGTTCGTGGGCCATCTACCGGGGCGCGGAGCTCCTCGACTGTGGCCAAGGCCCGGGCAGCTGCAACAAGCTCTATTGGAGCGTCGGGATCGCGCTCGACGAGTCCGCGCCCTCGCCGGTGGTGGGCGCCGATCCGGGCAATCGCGACTGCCACATCACGACGCGCGCGACCGCCAAGGGGGCCGAGACCGAGTTCGCCGGCGGCGGAGCCACGGGCTTGCCGTATGCGACCCCGATCGACGTGCTGTACCCGGTCATCGAGGTGGACGTGCGCGTGACCGCGCCCGATTCGGCCGCCTGGGAGTGCCGCAGCGTGCCGCTGGGTACCTACGACGCGGGCCTCGAGGAGATGCGTGCGGTCTACTCGGGCGCGGGCGCGGCGACGTTCTGCAACGCGCTGTCACCCACGACCGGCGCGATCCGAGCGACCGCGTCGGCGTGTCCGTGAGAAGCGGCCGTCGCGCCCTTTCGGCACCCCCGGCAGGAGAGGCGAAAGGTCACCGAACCGACTGCGCGGGCCGCTTGCCAAAGGGATCGCCGGACGAAGCCGTCGGATCCGCGGCCCGCCGCCGGGGACTTCACTGCGGGACCGAGCCGCCGGCCGGGGGTGAGAAGATGAGACCACCTTCCGCGCCGTAGCGTGCGTTCGCGCTGCTCGTCCGCGAGAAGCCGAGCGGCTTCAGGTTCGCCTCGAAGACCTCGCCATAGTTGCCGACTGCGGCGATCACCTTGCGGAAGGCGTCGGCCGCGAGGCCCATCGCCGTCTGCCGCTCGTTCGTGCCGCCAAACAGGGCGGTCGACTCGGCGTCGGTGTCCCAGCTGTCGCCGATGTTGCCAGCGGTGATGCCCTTCTTGTCGGCCATGAACATCGCATAGACTGTCCAGTTGATGACGTCCCCCCAGGCCGAATCGTTGGCGCGGTAGACAGGGCCGAGCGGCTCCTTGGAGAACGCGATGTAGGGGAAGATGACGAGCTCCGGGCCACCGCCGGCGGCGAGGCTTGCGCGCAGGCTCATGAGGCCTGACTCGTCGGTCGTGAAGAGGTCGCAGCTGGCATCGAGCAGCTTCGTCCCGGCCTCGGTTTCGCTGGCGACCTTGACGACGGTGATCGTCACCCCCGCGGCCGCGGCGACGTTGACGACGTTGTCCGCGCCGGTCGAGCCGTTGACCACGCACACGGTCGCGTTGCCGATGTCGGCGAACGTCGAGGGCGCGCTGTATGCGCTCGCGCGGCCCAGCAGCTTCTGGCCGTCGTAGAAGGTCGTCGGCGCGAAGTCGAAGGCGGACTCGCGCCCCTGCGTGCGCGTCGTGTTGCGGATGAGGACGTCGATGTCTCCATGCGCGAGCGCGTTGAAGCGCTCGGCGGAGGTGAGCGGCACGTAGTCGACCAGCGTCGCGTCGCCGAGCACGGCGGTCGCGACCGCGCGGCACAGCGCCACGTCGAAGCCCGACGCGCCCGCACCGTTGACGATGCTGAAGCCCGCCAGCCCGCCGTTCACGCCGCAACGGAGCTCCCCGCGCGCCTTGACGGCGGCGAGCGTGCTCACGGTCGGGGCCGCCGCGGGGGCGAGGCCGGCCGGCACCGAGCCGCCCGCCGGCGGCGCGAACAGAAGGCCGCCGTCGACGCCGTAGCGCGCGTTGAGGGTCCCGGCGCGCGCGAACCCGACGGGCGTCAGGTTCGCCTCGAAGACCTCGTTGTAGTTGCCGACCTGCGTGATGACCTCGCGGAACGCGTCCGCGTCGAGGTGCATCGCGGTCTGGCGCTCGCCAGCACCACCAAAGAGCGCCGTCGACTGAACGTCGTTGTCCCAGGTCTCGCCGATGTTGGCGGAGGTGATGCCTTTCTCGTCCGCGATGATCATGGCGTAGACGACCCAGTCGATGATGTCGGCCCAGGTGGAATCGCCGCCGCGGTAGACCGGGCCGAGCGGCTCTTTCGAGATCGGCGTCCCGGGGAAGATGACGAGATTTTCGCCGCCCGAGCCGAGCGCGTTGAAGCGGGCGCTCACCAGCGAGGACTCGTCGGTCGTGTAGAGGTCGCACGTGCCAGCGAGAAGTTGCGCGGTCGCCTCGGCCTCGTTGGCGACCGGCACGAACGTCGGCGTGAGGGACGCGGCGGCGGCCGCGTTCGCGATGTTGTCGGCGCCGGTGCTGCCGATCACGACACACACCTTGGTACCATCGATGTCGGCGAGCACGGAGTCGGCGCCGAAGACAGGCGTCTTCCCCATGAGCTTTTGGCCGTCATAGAAGGTGGTGGGGCCGAAGTCGACGGCCGCGTCACGCCCCTGGGTCCACGTGGTGTTGCGGATGAGCACGTCGATATCGCCGGTCAGCAGCGCCGAGAAACGCTGGGCCGCGGTGAGTGGCACCAGCTCGACGGCGGCGGCATCGCCGAGGACGGCGACCGCAACGGCGCGGCAGAAGTCGATATCGAAGCCCGACGCCGTCTCGCCCTGGATGACGCCGAAGCCGCGGAGGCCGGCGTTGGCGCCACAGCGGAGCTTCCCGCGCGCGCACGCGTTCGAGGGTCCCCTGCGGCTCGACGACCTCGCCCGTGGTGTCGGTCGTCTCGTCCACCTCCGGACCGACGTCCGCGACGTCAGGGGTCTCAGTCGTCTCCGGCACCACCTCAGAGGTAACCTCGGTGTCTGCCACGTCTGCCACCACCTCGGAGGCGACCTCGGTTTCCGCAGCCGTGGTGCCCTCGGTGTCCGCAGTCGTGGTGACCTCCGGGACGTCGCCAGCCGTCGTTGGGTCGGCCTTCTCGTCGTCGTTACAGGCCGCCACCAACAACGGCGCCCCCATGACCGCAAGCACGAGCATCGACCTCATGAGTTCCTCCACGATGTGCAACGACGGTTTCTCTTGGAAACGAGGATCCGCGCGCCTGTGCGAGCCCGATTCCATGAACGCTTCGCACACGGCCTCGCTGGCCGAATGGCCATGGCGAAGCAGCCGACGGTGGCTGCGCCAACCATGTCGAACGCGTCTATGCGATGTGGTTTCGAGGTTCCTTGACGCTGCGCAAACCAGGCCACGGCGCCGAACCCGCGATTGCGTCCTCGCAGCGAGCCGCAGCGAGCCAGGGTCGCTCGATCGCCGGCCCGAACTCTGCTATGCGAATCGGCATGCGACACTCTGCTTGGATTTGGATCAGCCTGGCGTGGCTCGCGACCTCGACCGCGGATGGCGCGGCGCGCGCCGATGCGGTGCCGCCGCCGCCCAGCGATTGCCCCCCTGGCGCGATCGGCGAGACGGGCCACAACGGCCCCTACTGCACGCCGAAGGCCTGCACGACGGACGCCGAGTGTACCGATCGGCGGGGGTACGACGCGCGCCCGCGGACCTGCGCGCCGCTCGCGATCTGCGTCGAGACCCGCAAGGAGCCGAGCGCTTCAGGCTGGAGTCATGGGACGCCGATCACCCGGCGCTTCGCCCACGAGGTGTGCGCCAGCGATGGCGCCTGCCCGGTCGGGAGCTGCGAGCGCGGCCACTACTGCGTGCTCGCCACCGACGCCGCACCCGAGCGCCCAGCGACCAGCGCGCCGCCGACCGCGTCGACACCGACCGCGAACAGCCCCGTCGGCGTCGTCGCGAAGGGCTGCGGGTCCTGCGGCGCAGGCGGTGCCGACGCGGTCGCGTGGTTCGCGATCGCCGCCGGCCTCGCCATGCGTCTCCGTCGCCGTCGCTGACGCGCACGCACGCACCCGCATCCAGCTGTGGCCGCTCCGGTCGGCCGCGTTGTGCAGCACCTCATCCGAGCCGCCGCGTCCGAGTGACCGCTCGCGTGGCCGATCGGCGTTAGGCGATCGCGCGTCCCGTCGCTAGCTTCCTCGAACTGATGCACGACGAGACCCTTTCGGGCAAACCGATCCGCGACCTCAGGTTGGCGATCGACGGCACCCCGCTCGCGCCGATCCTCGCGCGATTCCAGGGCGAGTTCATCGAGGCCGGACTCACGCGCGTGAAGCCGCGCTTCTACCTGTCGACCGAATGGGGCGTCCCGTTCGAGACCGTCGCGCTCGCGATCCCGTTCTTCCTTGCGCGACCCGACCTTGCGGACTTCCACCTGCAGCGCACCGGGCACATCGAGGGCACGGACGCCGAGGACATCCTGCGCTACCTCCGCCACGAACTGGGCCACGTCGTCAACTACGCGTATCGCCTCTACGACGAGCCCGAGTGGGTCCAGCTGTTCGGCGCGATCACCCAGCCGTATCGCGATCAGTATTCGCCCGAGCCCTTCAGCCGCCGCTTCGTCTGGCACCTGCCCGGCTGGTACGCACAGAAGCACCCCGACGAGGACTGGGCCGAGACGTTCGCGGTGTGGCTGACGCCAGGCCGCGAGTGGCGCCGCGACTACGGCGCATGGCCGATCGCGTTGGGGAAGCTCGCGTACTGCGAGCGCGTCATCGCGCGCGTCGGCGACCTCGAACCGCCCGTGACGGACGATGCGCTCGACGAGCCCGTGACCGATATCGACTACTCGATCCGCGAGCTGTACGACCGCATCGAGCCCGAGCCGCTCGAGCTTCCTCCGGGGATCGATGGGGCGCTCGCGGCGGTCGCCGGCGACCTCGCGCCCGTGCCTGGCGAGGCGACTACGCGCGTGGCCGCTCGTCTGCGCGCGCTCGAGCTCACGCTCGTCGGTCAGATCTACCGCTGGACCGGCCACCTGCCGGAGCATACCAAGAGCCTCGTCGCGCATGCGGTTGGGCTCGCCGAGGCGCGGGAGCTAGCGTTCGCCGCGCGGCACGACCAGGCGTTCGTCGTCGGCGTGACCGCGCTCTTGACGAGCCTTGCCCTCAACCATGTCCGCGCCGGGAGCTACCTGCCCGAATGAAACCGCTCCCTCCGACGACCGCCACCGACCCCCTCGCTCACGCGCTCGCGACCGCTCGCGAGCCGACGACAAGCGGCTGGGAAGACGCATGGGTCGGGATCGAGCCGACGTTCCAGAACAAGAAGCTCGTCCGCATGTGGGAGAAGATGGCCGACTCGCCCGAGGGCGAGGCGCGCTACTTCGCGAGCGACTACGTGACGGGAAAGCAGAAGAAGCTCGCCAAGGCGATCCTCGCACGCTGGAAGAAGGCGCGCGCCGCGGGTGAGCCCGCGTGTATCTTCGCCAAGGCGGAGCGGGCCAAGGAAGAGGACCCGTACGGCGAGCGGCGGCAAACGGTGAAGCTGCACTGGGCCGATCCCGAGCTCGACGCCATGGACCTGCGCGTCGACGCCGACGCCGAGACGCTCGAGGTCACCTCGAAGCCGGTGCCGTTGGCGTGGTTCTACGAGCCGCGCTTCGTCTCGCTGCTCGAGCGTTTCGTGTGGCGGCCGGCGGCGGCCGAGGGTCTCGCGCCGTCGATCGCGCACGGCGGCGCGCAGTTTTCGTTCTCGGCCAAGACGTGGATGGGCGGGAGCCTGCTCTGCGATCACGTCGCCGATCGGCTCTCGCACCCCGAGCTGGCGACGTGGATCTTCGACTGGCCGAACTGCGACGACCGCTCCTTTCGCGCCACGCGGGCCCGCACCGCGGCGTTCCGACGCTGCATCGATCGCTACTGGGAGGGTCGCTTCCACCCCGAGGCCATCGGCGTCCTGACGGTGCACGACATCCTGCTCGACCGCGGGTTCGGCCCGGCGGAGGCGGCTCACCCCGAGCTCATCGACGGTGATCGCGGGCCGCGCGGCGACACGCTCGCGCTCTTCCGTACGAACTTCGCGTTCGGGCGCGCGCTGCGGCGCGACGCGCAAAACGTCGACCCGGGCTACTGGCAGGCGGCCCACCCGGACCTCGACGCCTACCGACCCGACCAGATCATGCGCTACAGCGAGGCGAACCTCAATCGCCTCCAGATCGCCGGCGAGTACCACGTCAAGCACGGCAAGATCCTCGACCCCGAGCGGGTGATGGATGCGTCCGCGCCGCTGACGCCCGACATGCTGTACCACGACGCCAGCTACGAGATCCGCGGCCAGATGGGGCGGACGAGCGCGCGCGACTTCGTCGAGGCGCTGCTGCTCGAGGTGCATCACGCGCGCTGGCTCGAGCGTCACCCGCACGTGCCGGTCATCGGTTCGCTGCTCCAGGACCAGCTGCTCGGTGACGCAGCGGAGACGCTCGTGCGCTGGGCGCCCGAGGTCCTCGAGCGCCTCCGAAAGGAAGCGCGCGCGTACAACCGCGAGCTCTCCCAGGGCCGCCTCGAGAGCGACTGGATCGAGCCCGAGGCCGCCTTCTACGAGGCCTGGAAGGCGCTTCCCAGCGGCGAGCGCGCGGCGATCGCCGACGAGGTGGTGCGTGCGTTCATCGAGCGCGTGCAGCGCGCCGCCGAGCACGACCCGCGGCCGGGAGGCGGCGACCCCATGGAGTGGCACCGCCATCGCGTGCACCCGATTCTCTGGGAGGCGTTGGGCACCGGGCTGGTCGAGCTGCGGCCCGAGGTCCAGCGCGAGCTCGCTCGCTTTGCGGCGCAGCGCGAGCAGTACCTCGCGCGGCGCCCGCCCTGGTCGCCGGTCGATCGGAAGCCGCCCTGGTCGACCTGAGCCTCGCGCAGGGTGCGGGCGCTGCGCTCATGTTGAACGGACCCCGTCCAGCTTGATGGACTTTGCCGCGTCCTCGGAGCAGCGGCTGGCGGCAAGGCCTGACAGCGCAACGGTCGCATCGGTGGCCCGGAAGGTGCTGTAGCGACCGAGAAGCCATCGACTGACGGTGGCGGACGACGATTCCCTTGCGAATGAGCCCGCGGCTGTCGTGACCGCGCCCACCCCTGCATATGGCACATCGAACGATGGGCCATATGCCATTTGGCATATTCCGGAGAACCCCATGAGCACCACGTTGTTGATCGTCATCATCCTCGCGTTCCTCGTCTTCGGCGGCGGCTTCTACTGGAGCCGACGGCGCAGGTAGGAGGCGCACTCGACGGGCCCGCGCGCACGCACGCTGATGGCTGCGTTCGACTTCATCAAGGGCATCTTCCGATACCTCTCCGATCACGACTGGGGTCTCTATGCGGCCGGACTCGCGTTCTACGGGGTCATCTCGCTGACGCCCTTTGTCGTGCTCGCGGTCGCTATCGGCGGCGCCGTCTTCGGTGACGAGCTCGCGCGGAGCGAGCTCCACCACACCCTCGAGGCGAACGCCGGGCGACCGGTCGCCGATCTCGTGGTGGGTTTCGCAAGGAACGCGGGCGACGTGCTGTCGCTCTCCCTGGCGTCGCTCGTCGGTGTCGTCGTGCTCCTGTGGTCGTCGACCAGCCTGTTCACGCAGGTCCGCAGCGCCCTCCATGCGGTCTGGGAGATCCAACCGCGGGAGAAGACCCCGGGCGGGATCGGCAGGGCCGTACGCAGGTTCGTCCGCTATCGCCTCTTTGCCGCGCTGGGCACCCTCGTGGTCGGCGCGCTCTTCCTCGGGCTCCTCGCCACACGCCTCGGCCTCAGCCTCGTCGAGTCCGGGAGCGAGGACCTCCTGTCGATCCCGTTCTGGGTGTGGGAACTGGTCGAGATCGTCGTCTCGCTCGCGTTCATGACGGTCTTCGTGCGCATCGTCTATCGGCTGCTCCCCGACCTGTCGCCGCCCGGCAAGGCGCCCTGGATCGGCGCGCTGGTCACCGCCGTCCTGCTCGTCCTGGGACGCACCGGCCTCGCGGGCTACCTCTCGGTCGGCACGGTCGGCTCCGCGTACGGCGCGGCTGGCGCAGTCATCGTCTTCCTCGGGTGGGCCTACTGGAGCGGGCTCGCCTTCCTGCTGGGCGCGCGCGTCACCTTCGTGCTCGCGAACCGCTGGGGCACGTGGGCCTCGCCGCTCGAGCCGGTCGCACTCCTGGACCTGAGCGGAGCGGACGAGAAGACGAAGAAGAAGAAGAAGGTGGCGCCGCCGCCGCGCCCTGCGTGATTGCGCGTTGTGGGCCGGCCCAGCCGTGCGCACGGTCGCCGCATGGACACTGCCACGACGACCGCCACGGCGACCACCACGACGACCGCCACGGCGACCACCACGACCCATGCCGCCGGCGCACGCGCAGGGATGGTGATCGCAGGACGCTACCGCCTCGAGCGCGAGCTCGGCCGCGGCAGCTTCGCGGTGACCTGGCAAGCCGACGATCTGACAGCGCCGCTCGGGATCACGGAGCGGAAACTCGACTTGCACCTGAACGTGTGATCCAAGGAGGTCTGCCGGGTCAGGAGGCCGTATGACACAAGCTCTTTCTCTCGATCTGCGTCGTCGGATCGTCGAAGTGTAT
>SXIE01000159.1 GCA_005772945.1 Pseudomonadota bacterium | reverse complement strand
GGGCTCACGGCGGTCTTGCCGGCCACCAGCGCGCCCGCGCCGCGAGCCGTCAAGGGCCTCGCCGGGACGCCCGGGCCGTCGCCCGCGATGGGCCCGAACGACGCGCTCGTCAAGGTCATCGTCTTCTCGGACTTCCAATGCCCGGTGTGCCGACGGGCGGTCGAGCCGCTCAAGAAGCTCGTGCGCAAGCTCGGCCCCGACGTCCAGGTCATCTTCAAGCAGAACCCGCTCTCGACCCACCCGCGCGCCCTCCCGGCGGCGCGCGCCGCCCTCGCCGCGTTCCGCCAGGGGAAGTTCTGGGAGTTCCACGACCAGATGTTCGAGGCGCAGCGCCTCGAAGACGCAAGCCTCGCCGGCTACGTCGACGCCGTCGGCCTCGACCGCGTGAGGTACGCCAAGGACGTCGACGACGCGACGCTCGGAGCCCAGATCGCTTACGAGACCGCGCAGGCCGAGGCGCTCGAGCTGCGCGGCACGCCGGCCTTCGTCGTCAACGGCCAGAAAAGCGTCGGCTGGGGCAGCTACCTCGGTCTCGAATCGCAGGTGCAACAGGCGCTCGCGAAGGCGCGCGCGCTGCTCGACAGCGGGGCCCCGCGCGCCGAGGCGGCCGAGCGCGCGACCGCGGCGACCGACCCGGCCGTCGCCGCCATCCTCTTTGGCGCACCGTGACGCTCGGCTGATCCGCGATCAGCGCGGCCCCAAGCGGTGAAGCCGCCGAAGCGGCGACGCGGGTCTGCCGATCGATCCGCTTCTTGCCAAGGCGGCCCATTTCGCGTCTACGCTAGCGCGCATGGTCCAGGGCGCGCGACTCGGCAAGTTCCTGATGTGGCTCCTCGAGGCCTTCGGCGCCCTCATCGCGTTCGTCCTCTTCGAGAACCTCGTCAGCCTGACGGCGGCCATCGTGGCCAGCATCGCGGTGGGCGCGCTGCTCGTCGGCATCCAGATCCGGCGTGACCGCCGCGTCTCGCCGTTCACGATCTACGTCGCGGCGTCCGTCGTCGTCTTCGGGGTGCTCGGGCTCGTCTTCCAGAGCGACTTCTTCATGAAGGTCGAGCCCGCCTTCGGCAACGCCGCAACGGGCCTCTTCTTCCTCGGGACGGCGTACTTCAAGCGTCCGATCTTCGGCGAGCTCTTCGAGCGCCAGAGCGGGCGGACGCTCGGCCCGCGGGGCCGCCGCTACGTCACGCGCCTCACGCTCGCGTGGGGCGTCTTCTTCTTCGTGCGCGCCGCGGGAAACGTGGCGCTCGCCTACAGCGACATGACCTTGGACGAGACGCTGCCGCTCAGGCTCTCGGTCGGCTGGGCCTCGTTCGCCGTCATGATCGGTGGCGAGTGGCTCGTCCGCTGGTTGCGCCACGGCGCCAAGGCCTTCGCGGATCACCCGCTCGACGACTTCATCGCCGCGCCCGAGCCGAGCCTTTGCGGGACCGACGCCCTGCAGAGCGCGCCCACGGCGTAGGCGCGCTCACGCACGGCCGACCGGCCAGTGGACCTCCACGCGCAGCCCCGCATCTGGGCTCGCCGCGAGGGTGAGCGGCCAGCCGTAGACGTCGGCGATGCGCTTGACGAGGAAGAGGCCGAGCCCGACGCCCGGCGTGCGTTTGCCGGAGGCGGTCGAGCGCGCGAGCGTCGTGAACGGATGATCGTGCTCGCGACCGAAGAGGCCGGGGCCCGACGCGTGCAGCGTCAGGTGGCCACTGGCCGCATCGAGGCCGAGCTCGATGCGGGCGCCCTCGTCGGCGAGGCGGAGCGCGTGCCCGAGGAGGTTGCGCCCGAAGGACCCGAGCAGCGTCGGCTCGACCGCGATCGTGAGTCCGGCGAGGTCGGCCACCGGCGGCACGATGGACAAGGCGATGCCGCGCGAGGTGCAATGTGCTGCAAAGAAGCTCTCGAGGCCGGAGAGCCACGGACCCACGTCGCACTGCAGCGGGGTCGCGGTCGGGGCGCTCGGATCGAGCCGCAACCGCAGCATGACGAGGTAGTCCTCGACCCAGGTGACCGTTCGCTCCGACTCCTGGCGCAAGAGTTCGAGCAGGCTCAGGCGCTCCTGGCGCGGAATGTCGGGCTCGTCGATGAGCACGGCGACCAGGCCGCGCAGGGCCGTCAGCGGCGAGCGCACGTCGTGGCGCAGCGCCGACATGAGGTGAACCTGCTGGGCGCGCGAGTCCTTGAACACCGCGTCGCCGCGTAGGCGCACGACCAGCGCCGCGTCGAGGGATGTAACGGCCTCCTTGGAGGCGGCCGTGAGCGTATGAACGAGCGAGGACACCGGGCGCTCGGTGAGGTGCACGCGCACGACCTCGCCCGGCTCGGGGATCGTCGCTGGCCAATGGGGATCGAGCGCGCGCAGCCGAGCACCCTCGAGGGCGGCCGGCCCCGAGACGCCCAGCAGTTGAGCGGCACGTGGAGTCGCGAGCCGGACCGTCAGGGTGTCGTCGGCGAGGAGATAACCCTCCGCGAGCGCGCCTAGGGCGAGCTCGGTCCGCGTCCCGTCGGCGAGATGCGCCGCGAGCCGCGCGATGCGCCCCACGCACGCGGCAAACGACGCGGTCGGGCCGTCCGCCGCCGTGAGCACGAGCGCGCGCCGCGGCGGGAGCGGCCAAGGAATCACGGCGTGGTCGCGCACGGGCGCGGTCGCCAGCATCGACGGCGGCGCGTCGAAGGCGGCCATGGCGAGGTCGATAATCCGCTTGGCATCGGCGGCCGCTTGGACGACATAGGGTGCATCAGGAACAGCGGGGGCGCAGTGCGCGACGCGCCAAGTGCCATCGCGGGCCTGCTCTGCGAGCCAGGCGCCGGCCCGCACCGCGAGCGCCAGATCGCCCGCAACCTCGCGCAGGGCGTCCCAACCTGGATCTTCCATGCCTGTCGCTTCTGAGGTCACGCTCTGAACTCCGACCAACCGGTCCTCATCATCGACGACGAGCCCTCCTGGGTCGAGCTGCTTTCGCGCGATCTCAGGCGCCAAGGGTACCAGGTCACGGCCGCACATGATGCTGCGCAAGGCCGCGGACTCGTCGCCGAGGGGTTCGACGGCGTCGTCTTACTCGACTTGCGGCTGCCGGACGCGGACGGGCTCGACCTGGTCGAGCCACTCCTCAAGGCGAACCCGGATCTGCGCATCATCATGATGACGGCGCACGGCACGCAGGCGGACGAACTCGAGGCCCAGCGGCGCGGGGTGCATCTCTTCGTCTCGAAATCCGAGGGCGTGGGGCGCATCGTCGGCGCCGTCCAGAACGCGTTCAAAGATCGCGAGAAGGACAGCGAGGC
>SXIE01000158.1 GCA_005772945.1 Pseudomonadota bacterium | reverse complement strand
GCCGCCGCTCGGGACGCTCCCCGCGACGTCGGCGCTCGCGAAGTCCATCGATCTCCGCGGCAACCCGTCGACGCGCCCCCGGCCGCGGCCTGCGCCGGCGAGCGCTTCGACGCCGCCACCGCCACCGGCGCAGGCGCTCGAGGAGACGCTGCGCCGCGAGGGTTCGACGGCGTCCTCGCTCGCGGCGGTGCCCCGTCCTGGACGACGCAACGCCATCCTCGGCTTCGTGCTGGGCATCGGGATCGCGGGCGTCACCGCGGCCCTGGCCGTCGTCGCGTTCACGGGCGACACCCCTTCCGGTCGCGAGAATCGCGGTCGCGCGGCGCCGCTCGAGCGCACCGCCAACGTCGGGGAAGTGCCCGTCGATCCCGCGCACGCGGGCGTTGGCCCGTCGAGCGCCGCGAGCGACGCTGTCGCGCCGGGGTCGGACGCCGAGCCGTCCGGGGACGTCGTCGCCCTCGCGGCTGCGGATGCGGGCCCAGACGGCGCCACGGCGGCGGACGCGACGAGCGTGGCGAGGTTGGCGCGGCCCGAGGTGTGGGACGGCGGCGCGACCAAGGTCGGCGCGGGCAAAGAGGCGACGAAGGCACCGCCCAAACGCGACCCGCCGCCCAAGTACGACCCACCGCCCAAGTACGACCCGCCGCCCAAATACGATCCGCCGCCCAAACACGACCCGCCGAAGGTCGACAAGAACGCCAAGAAGGACCCGTTTGCGGACGTCGAGGATCCGGAGGTCGTGGGCAAGGCGGCGCCCAAGGGTACGATCAAGCGACGGGTGATGGTGGTCAGCGAGCCTGCGGGCGCGGCGCTGTCGGTGCGCGGCATGTACCTGGGCGTGACCCCGATGTGGGCCGAGTGGGATGACGTCGGTCAGCAGGTCGAGCTCACGATCGCGAAGTCGGGCTTCAAGACGTATCGCACGCGGCTCGGGCCCTCGACGGGGGCGTCGCTGCGTGTTCAGCTCTGGGCCGAGTAACGCGCGACGTGCGCGGAGCGCGTGCCTGGCGGGGGGTGAGGACCATGGATATCTTCAAAGAAATCGGTGACTTCTTCGCGCGCCTCTTCCGCCAGAAGGTGAACGCGATCCAGTCGACGGCCAAGGCCAAGGTCGCCGGCGCGCAGGTTCGGGCGCAGAGCAAGGTCTCGAACTCGATCAACAAGAAGGTCAACCAAGGGGCCGCGGCCGTGAAGCAGAAGGCCGTGAGCTCGGTGCAGAAGAAGAAGTGACAGGTGCCGGGACCGCTGGCCGCGCGGCTGTGGCGGCCGCGCGCGGGGTCACGCGTCACCTGAGCTTCGCGCCGATGATGGACCACACGGACCGCCACTGTCGGTTCGTCCTGCGGCAGCTGACGCGCGAGACGCTGCTCTACACGGAGATGATCAACGCGAACGCGCTCGTCCTCGGGCGGCGCGTGGATCTCCTGACGTTCGCGCCCGAGGAACATCCGCTGGCGCTGCAGCTCGGCGGGGACGATCCGACGACCCTCGCCGCGGCCGCGCGAATTGCGGTTGATCTGGGCTACGACGAGATCAACTTCAACGTCGGGTGTCCCTCGGATCGGGTGCAGAAGGGACGCTTCGGCGCGTGCCTCATGGCCGAGCCCGAGCGGGTGGCCGACATTGTTGCAGCGACGCGCGCGGCGGTCGATGTGCCGGTGACGGTGAAGCATCGCATCGGGATCGACGCGCGCGATTCTTACGAGGAGCTCCTCGCCTTTGTGGACACGGTCGCGCGCGCGGGCTGCGATCGCTTCACGGTCCACGCGCGCAAGGCCTGGCTGCATGGGCTCTCGCCCACGGAGAATCGGACCGTGCCGCCGTTACGCTACGGCGAGGTGCATCGCCTGAAGCGCGAGCGGCCGGGGCTCGCGATCGAGATCAACGGCGGCTTCGTTTCGCGGAAAGCGGTGCTCGGACAGCTCGGGCTCGTCGATGGGGTCATGGTGGGGCGCGCGGCGCTCGACGATCCGTGGATGTGGTCGCGGGCGGACAGCGAGATCTTTGGTGGTCCAAGTGATCCGCTGGCGGATCGGGTCGCGTTCGTCGCGGCGCTCGTGCCCTATCTGCATGGGATCACGGGCGCTGGGCTGAAGCTGCACCTGGTCCTCAGGCATGTGCTCGGGCTCTTTCGCGGGACGCCCGGGTCGCGGCGCTGGAAGCACGGGGTGGCGGAGCTCGCGCGGCGCTCGGACGCGGCGGCGATCGGGGAGTTGCTGAGCCTCGCGCGCGGATTGTCTGAGTCGGCTGAGTCGGCGGAATCGGCGGAATCGGGTGGACGCGAGGCGCCGGCGTGCGAGCATCCCGGGTCATGAGCGCGCTCGAATCCTTGCTCCGAGATGCAATCGATCCCGCACCGGTCGTCGACCTGGCCGACTTCTGGCGACGGCACGATGCCATCGCACGGCCGACGGCGGCGATCGCGCGCGCCCTCGTGGGTGGGCTGCGGGCCGACCGGCTCGGGTACGCGTTCGCGGCCGGCTATCAGGCGGCGTTGCGGGTGCTGGTACCAGCTCTCGCCGAGGACGCGAAGGCCTGCCTCTGTGCAACCGAGGCCGGCGGCGCTCACCCGAGCGCGATCGCCACGGCGCTCGTGCCCGATCCGTCCGAGCCCGGGGCGTTTCGACTGAGCGGCCACAAGCGCTGGGCGTCGATTGCCGATGCGCGCGTCGTGCTGCTGGTGGTCGCGACGACGGGCGTGGATCCCCTCGGGCGCGCGCAGCTGCGCGTCGCCAAGGTGCCCTCGGACGCGCCTGGGGTGCGGCTCGAAGCGATGCCGACGCCTCCGTTTGCGCCGGAGATCGGGCACTTCCAGGTCCACTTCGAGGACGTGCGTGTCGCGGCGCACGAGGTCCTCGGGGGCGACGGCTACAGCCAGATCCTCAAACCTTTCCGGACGATCGAAGACGTCCACGTGACCGCGGCGGTCCTCGGTTACGTCGTGCGCGAGGTGCGCCTGCACGCCCTCGACCGGTCGCTGGCCGAGCGGGCGATCGCGCTGGTTGCCGCGCTGGAAGGCATCGCGCGCATGGACGCCTCGGCCGCCGCGACGCATGTCGCGCTCGCGGGGATGCTCGCGCTCGAGCGCGCCTTGTTGCCGGAGTTCGAAGCCGCTTGGGCACCCAAGGCGCCTGACGCCCACGCGCGCTTCGTGCGCGATCGGCCGCTCTTGGGGGTCGCCGGATCGGCCCGGAGCAAGCGCCTCGCGCGTGCCTGGGAGCGCCTCGCCGAGGCCTGATCACACGCGCGAGATAGTTGGTGTACAAAACAAAACCGCCCCGGTTTCCCGAGGCGGTTTCGTCGCTGCTGAGAGCCTGCGACTCAGAGCCGCTTGGCGTAGTACTCGACGACCTGCTGCAGGTCGACCTGAAAGGGCACCGACTCGCGGGTCGGAAGATCGCGGATCTTCGCCTGCTTCTGGTCGCGCGCGACGTCGAGCCACTCGGGACGCGCGAGCGGCACGGCCTCGAGCGACTCCGCGATCGCCTTCATGTCCTTGCTCTTCTCGCGCACGGCGACGGTGTCACCCGGGCGCACCTGGAAGCTGGGGACGTTGACGCGGCGGCCGTTCACCTGGATGTGCCCATGCGAGACGAGCTGGCGCGCGCCCGGGATGGTCGGCGCGAAGCCGGCCCGGAAGATGACGTTGTCGAGGCGGCGCTCGAGACGCTCGACGAGCTTGTCGCCCGACGCGGTCTTCGAGCGGCGTGCCTCGATCATGTAGCGGCGCATCTGGCGCTCGCCGAGACCGTAGTTGAGACGCAGCTTCTGCTTCTCGTTGAGCTGCTTTCCGAAGTCGGAGAGCTTGCGGCGCGTCTTGGGGCCGTGCTGGCCCGGGGGATAAGGGCGGCGCTCGATCGACTTGCGCGAGAGCCCGGGGAGGTCGAGCCCGAGTGCGCGCATCTTCTTGAGCCGAGGTCCTGTGTATCGCGACATGTTCTTCGTGTCCCTTCGCTAGGTTCCAAGCAGCGGGCGGCGTCTGTATCACGCGCCTTCCCACCATGGCAAGTTGCATATGGAGCGAGGCGTCGATCGGGGCCGTTCGGGCTACCCGCGGGCTCTACGCCGTATCTCATTCGGTCAGGTCGGCAGAGACTTGCGCCTGCTTGCCACCCGCGACCGCGACCCGCTTCGTGACGCTCTTGGCGCCCTTGGTCAAGACGACTGTGTAGGTGCCGGGCGCGAGGTTGCGGATCGTCTGCGGGGTCGTGCCGTACGGACGGCCATTGACGGTGACTTGCGCCCACGGCCGCGCGGAAACTTGAAGCGTTCCTTTGCCGCCGCCGAGCGGGGGAACGGGCGGGATCGTGCCGCCCACCTTCTCGAGCTTGATCGTGAGCGCGGTGGATTGGGCCGCAATCAGGGTGCGCTTGACCAGCTTGAAGCCGGGCGCCTGGATCTCGAGCTCGCAGGTCGCGCCCGGATCGAGTCCGACGATGCGCAGGGTGCCCGGAGCCTTGACCTCGACCCGGCCGGCGCTGGCCTTGACGGTTGCGTCGACCGGGGGGTCGAGCGTGATCGTCACGGCGATCGGCGTCACGATCTTGACGACGATCGTCTCGCTGTCGACCGTGAGCGTCTTCAGGATCGGCGTGCCGCCGGCCGCGGGGATGATCTTGATCGTTATGACCTCGCCGAGCGTGCCTTGGAAAGACTGCGCCCCGAGCCCGAGGCGCGTGTCGCCGACCCAGACCTCGTCGGTCGCGGCGCCCGGCTCGATGACGAAGATGTGCGCGACCTTCACGCCGGGCGCGGCGTCGTCGGCGAGGGCGTCGGCGAGGGCGTCGGCCGCGAGCGCGTCACCGGCGACCGCGACGGCGACCTCGTCGGCCGCCACCTCGGCCTGGGCCATGGCCTCGGCCTGGGCGGGCGCGTCCTGAATGTTGCCAGTGTCTACATCGGCGCGCGGCGGCTCGGCGGAGGCGAGGGCGGTCGCGGGCGCGGAGGTCGCGGAGCCAGGTCCAGGGCCGGGCCCCGGTCCGCCGCTGAGGGTGATGACGACCGCCGCCGCCGAGCCGCCTAGCACCAGAAGCGCCAGCAAGAGCCACAGGGATGGGCCCTTCTGGCGCCGCCGCCGGGGCCGCTCGGCGGGCTCGTGCGCGGTGAGGGTGCGAGCGAGCGTTACGTCGGCGCGTCGATTGTTGGCGTGCGCAGAGACGGCGGGCGCGACGCGCGGACGCGCATGAGGCGCGGT
>SXIE01000157.1 GCA_005772945.1 Pseudomonadota bacterium | reverse complement strand
ATTGGCAAACTCGAATATTGCATCCGCGAGGACCTCAACCCGATCGCCCCACGCGTCATGGCGGTCCTCAAACCCTTGAAACTCGTGCTCGAGAACTGGCCCGACGATCGCGTCGACTGGTTCGATGCGCCATATTGGCCAAGTGACATTCCGCGGGACGGCACCCGGAGAGTGCCATTTTCGCGCACGCTCTGGATCGAGCAAGACGACTTCATGGAGCATCCCCCCAAGGACTTCCATCGGCTCGCGCCGGGGACCGAGGTGCGCCTGCGCTACGGCTACGTCGTCCGTTGCACGCGCGTCGACAAAGACGCGGACGGCCGCGTCACGTGCGTCTTTGCCGAGGTCGACACCGACACGCGTCACGGCGGGGAAGGGGCGAACAAGAAGAAGGTGAAGGGCACCATCCACTGGGTGTCTGCGGCGCACGCCCTCTCCGCGGAGGTCCGCCTCTATGATCGTCTCTTCACCGTCCCGCAGCCCGAGCGCGAGGACGGCGAGTTCCTGCAGTACCTGAACCCCGCGTCCAAGGTCGTCGTGGCCGCGCAGCTCGAGCCGTCGCTCGCGACCACGCTCGCGGGTTCCCATGTCCAGTTCGAGCGACACGGGTTCTTCTTCGCCGATCCGATGGATCACCGCGCGGGCTCGGCGCCCGTCTTCAGCAAGGTCGTCGGGCTCAAGGATGCCTGGGTCAAGCTGCAAGCCCGCGAGGCGGCCGCCGACCTCGCGCCCGTCGAGAAAGCGAGCGCCCCGAAGAAGGCCGGCGACGGACGGCCCGACAAGCTCACGCGCGCCGAGGCCCGCGAGCGTCGCTTCCAAGCGGACCCGACCTTGGCCGCGCGCTTCGAGCGCTTCCGCGACGTGCTTCAGCTCGCCGAGGATGACGCCGAACTCTGCGCCGAGACCCACGCGCTCGCCGACTACTTCGAGGCGGCGCTGGCCGCCTACCCGAAGCCCGAGTGCGTCGCGAAGTGGCTCGTCAACGAGCTCCTGCGCGAGCTCAAGGGCCGCGTGCTCGACGATCTCCAGGTCACCCCCATCGCACTCGGACGCCTCGCCGAGCTCGTCGACACGGGCGTCATCTCCACGTCCGCGGCCAAGCAGGTCTTCGCCGAGCTCGCCCAGAGCGGCGGCGCGCCCGACGCCATCATCGCGGCGCGTGGCCTCACGCAGGTCTCGGATCGGGGCGCGCTCGCGGCCGCTGCCGAGGCTGTCATCGCCGCGAATCCGGAGCAGGTCGCGCGTTACCGCGCCGGCAAAGTGCAGCTGTTCGGGTTCTTCGTCGGCCAGGTGCTGAAGGCGACCGGTGGCAGCGCGAACCCAGAGCTGGTGGCCGCGCTGCTGAAGTCCAAGCTCGGCTGATCGGCGACGCCCTCGCGTCCTGCGTGCTCGGTCGGCGCTTGACGCTTCCTCGCATTGGCGCCCAGAATGCGGGCACCCGCACCACTGCGAGGCCGTACGAACGAACTGCAAACCGTCGCCGACGGGGCGCCACCCGACCCCCTCACGCGAGCGAACACGGAGCTCGACGACGGCCTCTGGCGGCAGCTGCTCGCCGACAACCTCGCGCTGACGCGCGTGATGGCCGTCGTGGTCGGGGTCACCCAGATCGTGTTCCTGGCGATCGATCCGTGGGTCGCGGCGCAGGCCGGGAGCGCCGCGGCCTATGCGGCCTTGCCGTGGCTCACCGCGGCGCGTGTGGTCGCCATCGTGTTGTGCGTCGCCTTGCTGGTCGTGCGCCGGTCGTCGCGGCCTCGCACCACCACCGATCGCGTCGCGTTGGCGTGGGTCGCGGCGTGGCTCGGCGCGATGCTCGGGTGCATGGCCGTGGTGATCGGCCTTGCGGGCTGGTCGCAGCCGACCCCCGGCTTCTTCGTCGCGGCGGTCCTGTTCCTTGGACTGACAGTGACCGTCAAGGTGCCCAGCCGCTGGGCGGCCGCCGTGTTCGCGACTGGACTCGCCGGCGCGCTGGTGCCGGTCTTGACGGCCCCTGGCCCCTCCGGCGCGGACCTCGTCAGCGAGGTCGTCAACATGAGCCTCATGACGCTGGCCGGCTTCGGCACGTCGCACATCGCGTTCCGGCGTCGCCGCCAGGCCTACGTCGACGCGCACACGATCGCCCGGCAGCACGCCGAGCTGGCGGCGGCCAACGAGCGCCTGAGGGGGGCGCTCGCTGTCGCCGAAGAGAACCGGGTCAAGGCGCTTGCCGCCGCGAATGCCAAGAGTGCCTTTCTCGCCCGAATGTCGCATGAGATCCGCACGCCCCTTCATGGGGTCATCGGGATGACCGAGTTGATGCTCGCCGAGGAGACGCGGCCGGCCGAGCGCGGGCACCTCGTCGTGGTCTACGACAGCGCCTCGGCGCTCCTCAAGATCGTCAACGATGTTCTGGACTTCTCGCGCATGGAGGCCGCGCCTTTGCCGCCCGCGGTGACGCGCTTCGATGTGACGGTCCTCATGCGCAGCGTCGTCGCTGTGTTCGAACCCGTGGCCGCCAAGCGCGGCGCGACATTGACGTACGGCGACGCCGGGACCGCCGTTTGGTGTCTTGCGGATCCGGGGCGCGTTCGACAGGTCCTCGCGAATCTCGTCGACAACGCGCTCAAGTTTTCGTCGGGCGGTCGCGTGACGGTGCGCTGCGTCGCGGCGGACGGCGCGCGCGAGCTCGTGCTCGAGGTGGCCGACACCGGCATCGGGATCCGCGAGGACCGCCTGCAAGCCATCTTCGAGCCGTTCGAGCAGGCCGACGCGAGCGTCGCGGGGCGCTTCGGCGGTACCGGACTCGGGCTCGCCATCTCAGCGCAGCTCGTCACGATGATGGGCGGGCGCATCACCGTGCAGAGCGAAGTCGGCCGCGGCAGCACCTTTCGAGTCTCCTTGCCCGTGCCGGCCGAGCTGCCGATTCCCGCGGTCGCCGCGCCGCCCGAACCCGCCGCGCCCGCGGGCTGCGCGCCGTTCTCGGTGCTCGTCGCGGACGACACGGCGGTCAACGCGATGCTGGCCCGACGCATCCTGCAGCGGGCGGGGCACCGCGTGCGCGAGGTGAACTCCGGCGCCGACGTGCTGGCCGCGCTCGCGGTCGAGACGTTCGACGTGGTCTTCATGGACATCCAGATGCCCGAGATGGACGGCGTCGAGACGGCCCGCCGTTGGAGGGCTTCCGCAGGCGCATCCCAAGCGGCTCGCACGCCGCTGGTGGCGGTGACGGCGCACGCCGAGGCCGACCTTGTCGCAACGGCCGGAACCGCGCTCTTCGACGGCTACCTCGCCAAGCCCTACACGGGGCAGCAGCTGCTGGACGCCTTGGCCCGCGCGGTTCAGGCGCACCCGCCCGCGACGAATCAGGCAATGCAGTCTACGTCGATCAACGCAAGCGGGCCGCCAAGCGACCGCCTGCGTTGATCAACGCACATCCAATCGTCCGCGAATTGCGGGCGGCCTGGACTGATAGGTGCTTGGGAGGTGACGGGCAGCGCGAGCCCGCGAAGGCTCGAGCGCTTCTCCCAGCACAGGAATAAATCGGCCGTGGGCTCGCCGCGCATGAGGAAATTTTCGCGTTTTTTCGCGAGCCCCGCGATCCCCAGGATCCACGCGGGTCAGCGGCCGCCCGTCTTCGAGCGGACCTCCCAACGTCCCACCCCGTGAGGGACGGCCTTCACGCGCGCGAGGTACGCGAGGTGCGCCGCCTGGCCCACGTCGCACTCGATCGGGATCGGCTGCAGCGTCGCGACCGCGACCCACTGCTCGCGCCCGAGCGGCGGCACGATGATCGAATCGGAGTCGACGCTGATGTCGCGGTCCGCCGGGACCTTGACGTTCTGGAATGGGACGAAGACATCGTGGCGCGGCCCGATCCAGAAGAGCGTCACGTAGGCGGCGCGCGGCACGCGCATGTAATAGAAGACCTTCTGGAACGGCACGTACTCGTGCGCGTCGCCCCAGAGCTCGAGGCTCATGAGGTCCGTGTCGTTCTGGGTCGCGAGCAGCTCGCGCACGAACTGCGTCTCGCCGTCGATGGCGCACCCGCCTGCCCGCCACTCCATGTGCAGCATCGCTTCGGTCTTGGTCAGCTGCTCGGTCGTCAGGACGCTCGCGCCGCCGCCCTCGATCGTGCGCCGCCCAGGTCCGACCCCGTCGGGCCCGCTGCGTCGGCCGTCGCGTTCGCCGCGCGGGCGGGCGTCAGGCGCCGCGTCGGAGTCGGTGCGGCGTGGGTGAGGGCCGGCCGCGAGCGCCGCGT
>SXIE01000156.1 GCA_005772945.1 Pseudomonadota bacterium | reverse complement strand
GCGCACGACGCCGCGGCTCGATCTGGTCGCACGCGTCGCGCCCGACGCAACGGACGCCACTGCTGAGCCGACCGACCTCGGGGCCGGCCTGCGCCCGCTCCCGAGCGACCTCGCGTTCGTCCAATACGGCTCAAGCCCGCAGCTCGCGCCGCGCGGCATCATGCTCTCGCATGGGGCCCTCGCGGCCAACATCGAAGCGCTCGGGCGCGCACTGGGCGTCGGCCCCACCGATCGCGCGCTCTCGTGGTCGCCGATGAGCCACGACATGGGCTTGGTCGGCGGCCTGATGATGGCCCTCTGGTGGGGCTACCCGGTCGATCTCATGAAGGCGGAGGCGGTGCTCGTCCAGCCCGTGCGGTGGCTCGAGGCGCTCGGGGCGCGCGGCGCCACGCTCACGGCGGGTCCGAACTTCGCCTGGCAGATGTGTGCCCGGCGCGTGCGCGAGGCCGATCTGGCGCGGCTCGATCTCTCGCGTCTGCGCGTCGCGCTGACTGGATCGGAGACGGTCCAGGCCGACACGTGCCACGCGTTTGCGGCGCGCTTCGCCGCGTGTGGCTTTCGCGCCGAGGCCTTCACGGCCGCCTACGGACTGGCCGAGCACGTCCTCGCCGTCAGCGTGACCCCGCCTGGGCGCGCGCTCCGAGTGGGCCCCGGTGGTGTCGCCTGCGGACGCCCGTTTCCGGGCCACGACGTGTGCTTGCGCGACGGCGAGATCCTCGTGCGCGGACCGTCCGTCATGGACGGCTACCTCGACGCGCCCGAGGCGACCGCGCGCATTCTCGACGCCGACGGCTGGCTGCACACGGGCGATCTGGGCGCGTTCCACGACGGCGAGATCGTCGTCCTCGGGCGCCGCAAGGAGATGGTGATCCGGCGCGGCAAGAACTTCTACATCGACGACGTCGAGTCGCTCGTGACGCGCGAGGCCTCGGTGCGGTCCGTCTTCGCGACCGCGATCCCGGATGCGCGCGAGGGCACCGAAGGCTTGATGATCCTGGCCGAGAGCGCCCTCGTCGGCGACACCGCGGCCGAAGGTGCGCTCGCCCAGACCATCGTCGGCGAGATCCTGAACCGTCTCGGGCTCGGCGGCGCGCGCGTGTGCGTCGTCGGACCTGGGTCGCTCCCGCGTGTCGGATCGGCGCTTGATCGGACCGCGTGCCGTCGTCTTGCCATGGAGACCACCCCATGATTGCTTCGAACTGCAACCATCCGACGCGCTGTCCGCTGGTGGCCCGGGGTCTGACGCTGCGCGCGGTGTGCTACTCGTGCACCGGGCGACCGCCCGCCGGGCAGGTCACGCTCGTTCGCGGCGACATCCTGGCGCGCGCTGGCGAGCCCGCGCAGCACATCTTCGCGGTCGTCGAAGGATGGATGCGCGAGTCGATCATGGACGACGAGGGGCGGCGCACGACGACGCGCTTCGTCGGACCTGGGCAGGTGCTCGGGAGCGAGTCGATGACCAGCGGCGAGCAGCGCACGACGCTCGATGCGCTTCAGGCCTCGCGCGTCTGCCGCGTGCCGGTCGGGCAGGTCATGGACGCGATCGCGGAGCGACCTGCGCTCGGCATGGCGTTCACGCGCGCGCTCACGGACGACATGGAGGCCCTGCGGGTCCGTATCGTGCGGAGCACGCGCAGCGCTCGCGAGCGCGTCCTGGCGATGGTCGCCGAGCTGCTCGGACCGATCCCGACGGGCACGTGGGGGCAGCTGCCGGCGACGCGCGAGGACATGGCCGAGGCGCTCGGGCTGACGCTCGAGACTGTGTCGCGTCAGGTTCAGGAGCTTCATCGCGCGGGCGTCATCGAGGTCGAAGGCCGGCGCATGCGGCTTTTGACCGGAATGTGACCGCACATTGATCTTGCGCAAGGTCTGCGCTCGGTCGCTCCGATACGGTCCCGCGCGTGGGCGTGACCATCCTCGGCGCAAGCGGTTTTCTCGGTCTGAACCTGATCGATGTCATGGTGGCGGCGGGTGTTTCCCCTCGCTGCCTGCATCGGCCGCGGGGCAATCTCATCCCGCTCAAACGGCGGGGCGTCGAGCGCGTCGCGATCGATCTCGAGGATGCGGCGAGCCTGATTCCCGCGCTCGCCGGCAACGAGGTCTGCGTGCATCTCGCCGGGCACTACCCTCGCGACTCGCGCACGCCCGAGGAAACCCTTGCACGCGGCTGCAAGCAAACGCAGACGCTGCTCGACGCGGCCGCCGCGGCCGGCGTCAAGCGCTTCATCTACGTCTCCAGCACCGCCACCGTCGCCCCGCGCGCGGACGGTTCGCCCTCGACCGAGGCCGACGTCTACCCGCGCGCGCCCGGCTTCGGCACCTACCACGATCTGAAATGGGCGATGGAGCAATGCGTCCTCGCCGAGCGCCGCTTCGAGGTCCTCGTCGCGTGTCCGGGCGCATGCATCGGGCCGTGGGATTTGAAGGTCGGGACGTCCGCGCTGCTCGTCGGCATGGCCCACGATCGCTGCCCGCCCCACCCCGATGGCACCGTCGCGCTGGTCGATGCGCGCGATGTCGGGCGCGCGCTCCTCGCGCTGACGACGCACCCGAATCCGCCGCGCCGCGTGCTCCTCGCGGGGCGGACGACGCGCCTGCAGACGCTGCTCACCGAGCTCGCGCACCACTACGGCGTCGCGCTCCCGTCGGCCCCACTCACGCCGGCGGCGGCCTGCGCACTCGCCGACGCCGAAGAAGCGCGGGTCGCGGGCACGCCCGAACGCGCGGCCATCGCCCGCGAGATCGTCGATCTCGTCATCCATGGCGTCCCCGTCGACGCCGCGCTCGCGACCGCGACGCTCGGCATCCAGTGGACACCGTTCTCCGAGACCCTCGCCGCCTTCGATACGTGGGCGGCGCGCATGCGCATCATCCCGGCCCGAACCGAGGCCGTCATCCCGTTGGAGTCCCCATGAGCTCTGTCTTCGCCAGCATCTGCACCCTCGTCAAGCAGGTCACGCCAGTCTCCAAAGTCGAGATCACGCCTGCGTCCCGCCTGCGCGAGGACCTCGCGCTCGACTCGGTCGCCGCGATGGAGCTCGTGTCGCTCATCGACGACGAGCTCGGCCTCGCGCTCGAGATGGAGGACGTCGCAGGCCTCAATACCATCGGTAAGATCGTGGCCCTCGCCGAGGCGCGCCTCGCGAAATCCAGCGGCCTCTCCACATGATCGCCGCGCACGCTGCCACGGACGCCGCCACGATTCGCGACTTCGTCCGCTCGCTCGAGCGCTTCCTCGGAAGCCACGTCGACGCCGCGCGGATCGATCGCGCGCACGCCATTCCGGCCGAGGTCCTCGGCGGCCTCGGGGAGCTCGGCGTCTTCGGCGTGTCCTTGCCGATCGAGCACGGCGGATGCGGCCTCGGCCTGCCCGGCGCGACCGCGGTGGTCGAGGCGGTCGCGCGCGTGGACCGCTCGGTCGCGACCACCATCGGCCTCCATTTGGGGTTGGGCACACGCGGCCTCGTCGCCTTCGGGAGCGACGCGCAGCACGCCGAGTTCCTGCCCGGTCTCGCGTCCGGCAAGACCATCGCCGCGTTCGCGACGACCGAGCCGGGGGCGGGCAGCGACCTCTCGCGCCTGGCGACGACCGCGACGCTCGAGGCGAACGGACGCCTGCGCGTCGTCGGGCAGAAGGCCTTCGTCACCAACGGCGGACTGGCCGGCATCTACACGCTGACCACGTCGAGCCCGGGTCTGGGCGGGGCCGCTGGCCAGAGCCTCGTCATGCTGCGGCGCGAGGACGGCGGCGTCGACATCGGCCGCGAGGAAGAGAAACTCGGACTGCGCGGCTCGTCGACGACCCCGATCTACGTCGATACGAGCGTGCCGCTCAGCCGCATCGTGGGCGAGCCCGGGAGTGGGAGTCGCCTGCTCGGGCACATCTTGGCGTGGGGCCGCACCATCATGGCGTCGGGTTGCGCCGGGACCGCGCGCGCGGCGCTCGACAAGACGCTTGCACACGTGCGCAATCGTCAGCAGTTCGGCAAGCCACTCGGACAGAACGCCGTCGTCCGCGCGCAGGTCGCTCATATGGCGGCCGAGCTCTACACGATGCGGGCGCTCATCGCCCTTACTGCGGCCGATCCGAGCGACCTCGAGCGCCGCTCGCTCGCTGCGAAGGTCTACGCCAGCGACGCGGACTGGCGCATCTGCGACATGGCGCTGCAGCTTCACGGCGGCAGCGGCTATATCGAGGAAAGCGGCATCCCGCTGCTCATGCGCGACGCGCGCATCACCCGCATTTTCGAGGGCGCCAACGACGTCCTCCTCGGGCGCCTCGGCCTCCTGGAGCTGGTCGCGCCGCGCGCGGTGACGGCGGAGAATTCGCACGGACCGACCTGGCGTCGGGTCACCGAGGCCTGCCAGGGTCTCCACGCTCGCAGCGGTCTCGCCGCGCTCCGCAACGCGAAAGCCCTTCACCACCTCGGACGCCTCGTGATGCTGCGCGAGGCGGCCGACGCGGTTCTTCATCAGACCGAAACCGCCGCGACGTGCGACCCGCTCGACGCGGCGCTCGCCGCTCACGCGCTCGAGCTCCTCGCGCGCGCGGCGGACGCGATCGCGCTCGAACCGGTCGACTTTCATGGCACCACCCCCATCGCCCACCTGCTTCTCGACGGAGTCGACGCGTGAAAATCCTCTTTGTGTACCCAGGCTTCCAGCGCCACGCCGACGTCCATCCGGAGCTCCGGACGTACGTGCCGATGAACGAATATCTCGGATCGCCCTCGCTCGGGATCGCCTCCGTCGCGGCCATGACGCCCGACGACTGGGAGCTCGAGATGCGCGACGATCGCCTCGCGCCAGCGGACTACGAGACCGACGCCGATATCGTCGCGCTCTCGTTCTTCACGCCGGCCGCGACGCGCGCGCTGCAGCTCGCGGACTGGTTCCGCGCGCAAGGCAAGACCGTCGTGGCTGGCGGGATCTTTCCGACCGCGATGCCCGACGTCGTGCAGCCGCACGTCGATGCGGTCGTGGTCGGCGAGGGTGAGCCGGTGTGGCCGCGCCTCCTCGATGACTTCCGCGCCGGGTGCCTCGCGCCGCGCTACACGGCCGCGCCGTGCGATCTGGTCGGGCTGCCGCTGCCGCGCGTCGATCTCTACTTCACGCAGGAAGGCCCGAGCTTCCATCCCGACGACTACCCGCTGCAGCTCTCGCGTGGCTGTCCACTCGCCTGTCGCGCGTGCATCCTGCCGACCTCGATGGGCGGCGCGTGTCGTACGCATACGCTCGATCACGTGCTCGGGCAGCTCGCGAACCTCTCGAAGGCCGGCAAGCGCGCCTGCCTCACCGAGGACACGAGCTGGCTTCCGGGCGCACCGCGCGAGCTCCTCAAGACCTTCCTACAGACGCTCGTCGACCGCGGCGAGCGAGCCTCGGTCAGCTACGTCGGCACCTCGATGACGATGATCCGCAGCACGCCGGCGGCCACGCTGACGCTCGCGAAAGAGGCCGGCGTCGACATGTTCTATCTGGTGACGGGCTTCGATCCGATCACGATGCGCGCCTGGACCGGCCAGGACGACCGCGCCTACACGCGCGCCCTCGAGGCCGTCGCGAAGTCGTGGGACGCGGGCATCGAGCCGTACGCGTCGTTCCTCTACGGGTCCGACTACGACGACGAAGGCACGGTCGATCGCATCCTCGAGTTCTGCCACACGAGCAAGATCCGCAAGTGCGAGTTCGCGGTCGCGACGCCCTACCCGGGCACGCCCGACTGGTATCGCATCGAGGCCGAAGGGCGCCTGCTCACGCGCGAGTGGCGCCACTACAATGACACGACCTGCGTCTACCGGCCGGCGCAGCTCACGCCCGAGCAGGTCGAGGCGGGCTACCTGCGGCTCTGGCGCGACTTCTATGCGAACCGCCCGGATCTCTCGGCCCTCTCGGTGTACGACCGGACGATTCAGTTCTGAGCCGAGCCTTCGCTGCCGCGCAAGCCAACTCTTCGGGCGTCGTTCGCATTTGCAGTTCTCAAAGGATTCCGCGAGCCCGCGTCCGAGCCCTCCTCCTGAGGCGCCACTCGGCGTCATCGGGAGGCCTGTCTCTCGTGCCCGAGGGACCCGTCTCGGCCCCGCGCATCGAACGCAATGCCGCATTCCATGCGCCTGCGCGGGGTCTCGGTGCGCTGAACCGCTTCGTGCTCCTAGAACACCGAACAGAATCTAGGAAGCGAGCCTGTCGGCCGTGATCAGGTTCTCGACCGCGGCGGTGCGGCGTAAGTCGAAGACGTTCTTTCGGACCCCGCGGTATCTTGCGCGCGGTCCTTGGCGGCGTGTGAGGTG
>SXIE01000155.1 GCA_005772945.1 Pseudomonadota bacterium | reverse complement strand
CGTGCGCGCCGAGCGTGTCGAGCGCCGCGCGCGCGCGCCCGCGGCCCGCCATGCCAAGAAGGTCGATGCCGCGCTGGTGGCCGAGCTGCGGAGCCGGCATCAGCAGGCCGGGCTCGGGCGCGGGACCGTCACGGTGAAAGGGGACGAGGTCGTCGTGCGCTTCTCGCGCGCGGCCTTGGCGCGTCGCTTCGGGGTGTGACGGCGGGCGACGCCCCGGGCTATGGCGTCGCGAAGCGCAGGAGGATCTTGTCGCTGGGCGACACGCGGCGGTTCGGCGAGAGCGCGAGCTGGGTCGAGCACTCCGCAGCACCCTGGACGAGCGCGTAGCCGCCGTCGCCGCTGCCGGCCACGAGCGGCGTCTCCTGCCCATCGTGCACCAACGTGACGGTCATGCCCGTCGTGTCGACGCGCGGGAGACACACGCGCTTGGCGTTGCGCGCGACCTTGGTAGCCAGGGTTGCGAACGAGGCCGAGAGTTGCTCGATGGTGCAAATGTTCGCGGCCTCGCCGTCCTCGCCGAAAGCGGTGACCAGCTCGAGGTAGCGCTGTCCCCAGTCGGCCGCGGTCGCGCCCCCGGAGCCGGTGCAAAGGGTAGTCTCCTGGTAACACATGCGATCGCCGCCCTTGGACGCGACGTAGGCGGCCGTGTCGGCGTCGATCTCGGCCGGATCGGTCCGGAGGCTCTGGCCAGCCACCGTCATCGCCATGACACGTCCGGCGGGCTTGAGGTTCTTGAGGAACTCGACGTACGCGGCGACTGGCGTCAGGGGACCGCCCTCATCGGTGGAGGCGAGAAGACCGCAGCTCGCGTAGGTGTACTCGTCGAGCGCCTCGCCGCTCGAGCAGTCGTCCTCGTCCGAGACGTAGACCACGACCAAGATGGCCTCGGGTCGGAGGAACGCCGCCGCCTGCGCCGCCTGGGGGCCTTTCGGATCGAGCGCGAGCCGGCTGGCCTCGAACCCCTCCTCGAACTTGAGGCACTTCTCCTGATTGATCCCGATGGCCGTGATGCACTGGACCAGCTCGAGGTTCGAGGTGTCGAGGAAGGACGGGGTCGCGCTAGGGCAGTTGTCGGTCATCGGTGGCAGCAGGCATCCCCAATCCGAGGGGCTCGCGGAGGGCTTCTGGCAGACGTAGCGTGGATCCCCGAGCGCGCTCTGGCATTCCTCGTCGGTTTGGCAGTGGCGCCGACACGACGCGTTCACCGAACCATTCGGGTTCTCGAGGCAGTCAGCGCTGAACGGCGCGCGGCAGGCCCAGGTTCCAGGGGGATCGTCGCACACGTCGATCGCGTCGCAGACGAGGGCGTCGCAGTCGGCGTCCGTCATGCAGGACCCGCGGATCTGGAACTGCGCCGGCGGCGGATACGAGGTGGCCGGAACCGTATTGAAGGCCCCTTTGGACGCGAACACCGTTGTCCCGTTGGGTTCGCATTGCGCGTCGACCGAGGTCGCCGCCATGCGCGGCGCGGCCTCGACCTGCGCGTTCAACGCTGCCACGAACCCAGGAATCGCGTGTGCGAGCGCGTCATTTTCGCCGACCATCGAGGCCGAGTTGTCGATGACCAACAGCACGTCCAGCGCGACGGGCGCATCGCCGTAGCGTACCTCGTACGCGCCCGAGACCGGGTCGATCGCGGCCTGATCGCGGCACGCATCGAGCGCGCCCGGGACCCACGTCCCGTCCTGGCACACCTCGATCGCGCGCCGGCATCCCGTCGCGGCGCCCGCGAAGCAGAACCAGCCCTCCCGATTCGCATCGCAGGCCGTCTCCGCGGCGTCACACGCGGCGCGCTCGGAGGTGCCGCAGAGGCGCGTGCCCTCCACCTCGATGCACTCGCCGACGCCGCCCTGCGCCACGCAGGCCTCGTTGGTCGTGCAGGTCACCGAGCAGATGTGGCCCAGGCAGGTGTAGCCGTCCGCGCACTCGCCGTCGCTCACGCACCCCGACAGCCACCCGGTCGCCCAGTGGCTCTCGCCGCCGGTGTGGCCGGTCCCCCCGCCACAGGCTGTGGTTGTCAGCGCCGCGAGCGCGGCGAGAAAGACGAGGGCGCGTCGGTTCGTGGTCGTCATGAAGGCTCTCCCGAGGGGGTCGCGCGCCGAGGCTCGCCCGCCGAAGCCGGGAGGGCCTCGCCGAGCACGTTCTCGCCGCAGTAGAAATGAAAGCGCAGGGTGCGCGCAGGCGCGGTGCGTGCCGCTTCGAATGCGTCGGCCTCGGACCGGAGCGCCGAGAGCTCGGCCCGCGCGCGCGTTAGGAGCCCGACGACGCGGTCCCACGCGGGGTTGTCGGGCGCCAGGTCGAACGTGTAGGTGCTGCCGCCGATCGCGCCGTCGATCGGGGTCTGCGCGCCGCGCCGGCGTAGGCGATGGCAGAGGGCGCCGATGAACGCCTGCACATGGTCGAGGACGGCCGCCTCGAAGCCCGCCGGATCCGAGGCCGGGATGAGGTAGGTCGTGACGCGGTAGCGCACGGGGTCGCCGCGCAGCGCCTCGGCACGGCCGTCGAGGGCGAGCGCCTCGAGCGCGTCCGCGACCGCATCCTCGGCCGCGCCCAGCGAGGCCGCCAGCGCCGCGGCGCCCGTCTCGCCATGGTGGAAGAGCGCGACCTGCACGAGCGCGGTCAGCGTCTTGCGCTGGTCGACGTCGGGGCTCTGGACGACCGAGTAGGCCGTGCGCACGCCGCGACCGTGCTTGGCCAGGAGCCCGCTCTGCGTGAGGTCGTGGAGGACGGCGCGCACCATCTGGTCGTCGTCGTGGCGGAAGCGCGAGAGGATCGCGTCGCGCGTCGCCTTCTCCTGGTACTGCACATACTGGTAGAGCGCCTCCCAGAGCGAGCGCCCGCGCATGGTCGCGCTCTCGGTGAGGCGCTTGACGCGATCGTAGTACGTGCGGAGCGCCAGGCCGAACATGTCCGCGATGACCTTGTGGCTCAGGCTCTGTGCTTCGAGCTCGTCGACGAGGCTGCGAAAGACGCGATCGGCGACGTCCGACAGCGGGGTGCGCGTACCGCCGTGGGTCGCGAGGTGCGCGATGAGGACCATGGTCTGACGGACGACCTGGTCGATCAGGAGGTTGCGGTTCACGTCGCGACTATGACCGAGTGGCGCCGCGTTGGGGAGTGCGGCTCCCCGCACCCCGCACGGCTGGGGCGGGGACGCGGCCGTGCGCGGGGGGCGGGCCCTGCATGCGGACGTCAGGACTGGACACGCGGCGCTGGACCTGGGAAGAGGGCGCCATGACGCACCGACCTATTTCGACGATCGTGTTCATGGGGACACTGGCGGCCGCACTTGGGCTCGGGGGCTGCGGCGACGAGAAGTCCGCGGCGACCGACACGCAGGGCGCGAGCGAGACCAGCGGCGAGGTCACGCTCAGCGAAACGGTCGAGGACGCGATCGCCCCGACCGAGGCGAGCGCCGAGGCCACGGTGAGCGAAACGAGCGAGGAGGTCGCCGCTGAGACCACGCCGCCGCCCGCCCCGAATGCGGTCTTTCTGGGTGGTGCCACGCCCGGGCAAGGGATCGGCAGCGGCCCCTTCCCGAACGATTCGCTCGTCGTCGCAGGACACGTTCAGATCGCGCCGCTCGGCACCGACAGCCGCTTCGGCACGCTCGCCAAGCCCGAGATCCTGGCGCGCCTCGACGCCGCCATCGCCACGAAAGGGCGCTTCGCGTTCGCCGCCGCGGCCTTCCTCCCGATGGAGGTCGCGCCCGATCTCGCCTCGTTCCAGGGCAAGGTCTACTACGTCTCGATCGGCGGCTCCGACCTCGGGCGCTCGCTGCCGGCGCAGGTCGAGTGGTTCGCGCCCGGTCGCATGCTCGTCGCGCTGCCCGCGTGGGGTGCGTGGCTCTTGCCCGGATCGCGCTACGCGCTCTATGTCGCGCACGGCGTGAAGGACGCACTCGGGCGCATCCTCGAGCGCCCCGAGGCCATCGACCTCGTCGCGCAGAACGACCCCGCCTGGGCGGCGTTCCGCGGCAGCCAGAGCGTCCCCGCGGACTGGGTCGTGGCGACCGTCTTTCAAACCGAAGAGAGCATGCCGTTCATGCAGGCGCTCATGGCGGCGACCGACGCCTTTCCGCTCGTCACGCCGACGCGTCGCGTGAGCCGCGACGTTACAAGCGGCGCCTGGATTGAGGCCTCCGACGTGGTCGGCCTCGGGCTCGAAGCGTACTTCGGCGTCGCGACGCTGACCGACGGACCGCTCGCCTACCTGCCGACCGCCTGGGACGAAGGGGATCGGGCCGCGGCCGCCACCGTCCCCGGGGGCGCGGCCTACGCCGGTGGCAGCCTCCACGACGGCATCGGCTACGTCGTCAACGGCTCCTTCCTCGCGCCGTCGTTTGCGCAGGCGCGCCAAGGCGAGAGCGCCGACGTCACGGCGCTGCCGATCCAATACGGGGACGGCGGCAAGCCCGCGATGCGCTCGCGCGCGATGGTGCCGTTTTCGATCTTCTTCTGTAAGGACCACGTCGCGAGCGGGTCGCTGGTTGGCGACCAGGGGATCCCGGTGGCCGTCTTCACGCACGGCGGGACCGCGATCCGCAGCGACGCGCTCGCGTTTGCGAACCTGAATTGCTTGCGCGGAGTTGCAACTGTCGTCGCCGATCTGCCGTTTCACGGCGGTCGCCAGAGCGTGACGTACGTCGCGGGCGTCGCGGGCGAGGACGTCGTCGCGCCGACCGAGCGCGATCTGCGCAACACCTACACCGGCGAGGCCGGTCAGGACTTCATCGGCGACAACGGCGCCGCGACCAGCAGCGTCGGCGGCCTCTTCGCGCTCGGGTCGGGGTTCGATCCGGCCGTCATCGAGGCGAACTTCATCCAGGTTTCGGTCGAGCTGCACACGCTCGTGCGGCTCCTGCGCGAGAAAGGCCCGACCGGCATGGGCGCCGCGTTCGGGGTCACGTTCGACACGACCACGATGGTCCACCAGGCGCTCAGCTTCGGCACGAGCTTCTCGACCGCGGCCCTGGCCGCAACGTCGGACTTCGACGCGGCGGTCGAGAGCGTCGGCTCGGGCATGCTCTTCAGCGCGAACGTCATGATGGCGCCGGCCAACGCCGAGCTCGCGTCCGCGGTCATCTGGAACCTGCTCGGGCTCGCCTCGAGCCTCGACGACCTCAAGCGCGCGAGCTGGGCCGATCCCGTCATCGCGCTCATCGCCTGGCTCCACCAGCGTGGCGACCCGGCGGCCTATGCGCCGTTCGTGCTGCGCGGGCGTGTCGACGGCCACGCCCTGCACGTCCTCGGCTTCGGCGACTCGTGGGATGAGACGCTCAACGGGCCGGCGCAGCTCAGCTTCGCCAACGCGTGGGGCGTGCCGGTGTTCGGGGCCGGAGCGGACTGGACGCTCGATGCGACGATGCCCGGCGCGGCGACCATCAGCGCGACGCCGTTCGATGCGGGCGTCGCGGGCAATCTCGCGGTCGGCGACAAGAACGTCACCGCGGCCTGGTTCTACTACGCGCGCTCGTGCCACGCCGGCATCATCTCGCCGCTCTGCACGTCGCGTGCGTTGCCGCCGTACCCGCCGATCGTCCTGCGCGACGCCGCGCTCGTGAGCGTGTCGCCCATCTGCCAGATGCAGAACACCATCGCGGCCTTTCTCGCTGACCTCACGCCGGGCCACGCGCCCAACGTGAAGGCGCCGGCCGGCACCTGCGCCGATCTCTACGGCCCGCCCGCGGTGCCCTGAGCGGCTGCGGCGGCGCGCGCCTTGGGGAGGAGCCGCGTGATGTACGGCATCGCATCCTCGACCGCTTGGCGCATCGCCGGCACCGCGAAGCAGCGATCGCACCAGGCACGCATCGCGTCGGGCGGTGGCACCTCGAGGCGGGCGAGGTAGTCGGTCCCGATTGCGGCCGCGAGATCGGCGAGGCTGAAGCGGTCGCCCGCGAGGAAGGGCCTGCCGTCGGCCAGCGCCGCGCCGAGCACGCGCCACGCGATCTGGGCCGTCGCGGCGGCACTCTGGCCGGCCTCGCTCTCGGGTTCCCACCAGAGGGCGGCGGCCGGCGACACGAGGTAGAGATCGCCGATCCGATCGAAGTGGCGCGCGATGCGCTCGCGCCCTGGCGTCAGGAGCACGGGCGGTCCGCGCTCCTCCCAGTACTCGATGATCGACGTCGACTCGACGATGTTCCCGACGCCCGGCACGTTCGTCTCGAGCACCGGCATCTTCCCGAACGGCGACAGCGCGAGGAACTCCGGCCGCGTCAACGCGCCGGTGCCGATCGGGACTTGCACGAACTCGCAAGCTTCATCGCGCATGAGCGCCGCGACGAAGGCCTTGCGCGAGAATGGCGACAGCGGGTGGTAGTGCAGGCGTTCCATGCGCCACTCACACCACGCCGCCTCGCTCCTGACAACGCCTGGGTCGTGCGCCCCGATACGTCCACGACACCCGACCGACCTCAGGCCTTGGGTCGCATGTGCGTGCCCGACAGCGTCTCGCCCGGCAGGCGCCGCATCGAGGCCGCCGGTCGCGCGCTGGCACCTTCGGCCGGCCGCGCACTCGTCG
>SXIE01000154.1 GCA_005772945.1 Pseudomonadota bacterium | reverse complement strand
GCTTCATGCGACACCTCCAACACCGACCGGAACGCCCGGTCGGGTGCCAGAGGATCACAGCGGGGAACCGCTGTCGATCGACGCAGCGAGCAATGGCGGCTCCCCCGCGCGTCTCGCTTCATGATCGGCGTCCTAGGCGCGAACTTCGGTCCCGTCACGCTGGACGGCGAGCCGTGGCGCCTCGCGAGCTCGCTCTTTCTCCACTTCGGGATCTTGCACATCGCGCTGAACATGCTGTGCCTCTACCAGGTGCGCATCGTCGAGCCGCTGTTCGGGCGCGGCGCCTTCGCCACGATCTACGTCGCCGCCGGGCTCGCCGGCAGCCTCGCGAGCCTCCTGCGCGCCGAGCCGGCGGTCTCCGCGGGCGCGTCGGGTGCGGTCTTCGGGGTCTTCGGGGCGCTCGCGGCGTTTCTCCTCATGAACAAGGAGCGCCTCGGCCGCGAGGTCTCGATGCGGCAGTTGGGATCGATCGGATCGTTCATCGCCCTCAACTTCGTGCTGGGCCTCTCGCTGCCGGGCATCGACCTTCACGCCCATGTCGGAGGCCTCGTGGCGGGCGCGCTGGTCGGGGCGATCCTCGCGTATCGGCAACCGACGGGCACGCGCGCCCTGCGCACCGTGATCGTGGCAGTCGTCGCGCTGGCAATGACCGCGGCCGCGACGTTCGCGCTCGGCACCGGCGCGACGAACTACCAGGCGGTCCTTCGGCAGACCGATGAGGTCGAGCGGACGAGCATCGCGCGCGTCAACCAGCTGAGCGCGGACGTCGCCGCCGGCAAGACCGATCAGAACGCCTTCGCCGACACGCTCGAGCGGGAGATCGTGCCTGCGTGGCGTGCGCAGCGCGTCGCGCTCGAAGAAGCTGCCGCCAGCGCTCCATCGGCCATGCGCGAGCTCATGGGCAAGGCGGGCGACTACTTCAAGGCGCGCGAGGCGCACTTCGCGGCTATGGCGCCTGCGCTGCGCAAAGGGCTCGCAGGGACCGACTCGGCGACCATCCGTATGCAGGCGCTGGCGACCGAGGCCGATCGCCTCCTCGTCGCGCTGACGGCGAGCCTACGCCACGAGTCCGCGCGCGAGCCCTGATTTCACGAGGCGGCGCACACCGCGACGCCGCGCCTTCGGGGCGGTCGACCGCCCCTGCGGCGGGCTCAATGTTGGCCGACCGCCTTCTCGCAGAGCTCGATCGCGAGCGGCTCGCCGAGCACCAATCCGCTGTCGACATTCGTGAGCTGCACGAGGCCCGACGGGATCGGCGCGCACACCAGGGCACTGCCGCCGTTCTTCCGCAGGCGCTCGCAGACGTCGCCGAATACGGGGCTTCCGTAGACCCGGCCTGACGTCACGTGCTGCAGCTCCGCCATGCCGCTCGGCGTCCGCGCGCAGACCAGACGCTCGTCCGCGCTGCGCCCGCAGGCCGCGAGCCACGCGAGGCCCAGCGTCAGCGCGATCTTGGTGCCCAACCTCATCTCCATTCGCGATCGTCGGCTGCTCATGCATCCACTCCTGTGCTCTCGGTGCGCTACCCATGCTGGGGGGTCGCCTGATTAGCACAGGTTTGGCCGAACGGGCACGCCTCGCCGTTCACGACGCGACGGTTTGCGGCGAGGCAGGTAACCCCAAGTTACCCGCTTTTTGCGGCGGTTCGCGTGGCAGTGCGTTCTGAAGGCCGCGGCGTCGGCACCCCCGTCGACGTCGACGTCGACGTCCTCATGGAGTCCGAATCATGCGCATCATCTACGCGAGAACTTCGAGGGCGCTGTCGCGCCTGTCACCCGCCCTGTGCCTCCTCGCCCTGCAGGGCGCCTGCAACGACGACGCAACGCCCAGCAGCGGCCAGGTCACCGACGCGACGACCGGGGACACGAGCCCGGACACCAGCCCGAACCCGAACCCCGACCCGAATCCAAATCCCACGCAGTGCGAAGGTGACTGGACCCTCGGCTCGACGTTCATGCACGGCAACGATCTGGGCAAGTCGTGCGCGCCGACGGGTGCACCGACCAACTGCGTGACCGGTGACTGGATCCAGTTCGGCGGCGGACGAGACTGCGTGTGCATCGCGGCGTGCGCCGACTTCCAGAACATCCGCGAGGGCGACAAGTGCGCCTCGGACGCCGACGGCGACTGGAAATGCTTGCACATCAAAGCAACCAACGCGAACGCCAATGGCGGCCTCTACTGCGTCCCGGCGTACTGGGGCCTGTGCACCGCGGGCGGCTCGGATCCGAACCCCGACCCCAACCCGGATCCGAACCCCGACCCCAACCCGGATCCGAATCCCGACCCCAACCCCGAGTGCGCGCCCGCGGGCGCTTCGTGCACGTTCTCCGATGAGTGCTGCTCGGGCGACTGCAACATCGACGACGCGTGCGAATGACCCTGGCCCGCCGTGCTCGCTTCGCGCGGGCGCGGTTGGCGCTTTCGGAGGCGACGCGAGCGCGGTAGGCTCGCCACATGGACATCTCGCGCGCCGAGCTCCTCGCGCTCCTTCGCACCGAGCCTCATTGGGTGGTCGCAACCGTCGGCCCCGACGGCCGCCCAGCGTCGGCGGTGGTCGGCGTCGCGGTCGCGGACGACCTCACGCTGGTGTTCGACACACTTGCAACGACACGCAAGTGTCAGAACCTGCGTGCCGATTCGCGTGTGGCACTCACGATGTGGCATGGCGAGCGCACCGTGCAGCTCGAGGGCCTCGCGGACGAGCCGACGGGCGACGCGCTGACGTCGCTTCGCGACCTCTACCTCGCGACGTTTCCGGCCGGAGCCGAGCGGCTCGCGTGGCCCGGAATCACGCACGTGCGCGTGCATCCGACCTGGGTGCGCTGGTCCGACTTCAGCGGCGCCGAGCCGCGGGTCGGCGAGGTGCTACCGCCTTACGGCTGAGCTCGATCGGGTGGGTCACTGTGAAGATCGCCCCCCGAGGCTACTGAACCGGACGGGGCGCGCGCGGGGTCCAACGCTGGCCGGTCTCGCAATCGAGGTGCTCGAAGGCGAGGCCGTCGTCGTGAATCCGGAGGAGCGCGAGGGTGATCGGCAGGCCGAAGCGACGCGGACCGATCGAGCCGGGGTTGAGGACCGCGAGCCCGTCGGATTTGGCGACGAGCGGCACATGAGAGTGACCGCAGATGACGAGATCCGCGTGCGCTCTCCGGGCGAGCGCGCGAACGGGCGCGAGGATGCGCGGGCCATCGACGCCCATGTGGAGGAGCAGGATCCGCAGGCGCTCACGCCCGCTGCGGCGAAGAGACAAGACGAGCGCGTCGGGGAGGTCGGGGCCGGTCGGATCGATGTTGCCGCGCACGACGTGCAGGGCGGGCGCGAGGGGCGCGAGCTGCGCGAGGACGCCGAGATCGCCGATATCACCGGCATGCAAGAGAGCCCCGGGCGCGGCGGCGCGGATGAGCGCGAGGGCCGTCGGGTGCGGGCGTCCGTGGGTATCGGCCACGACGGCGAGGGTGAGCGGCCCGTCGGGCGGGAGCTCGAGGACCCGGTCGACCCAGGCTTCGGCAGGACGCATGAGGGCAGCTTGAACGGGTCGGATGCGGCGCGCAAGCCGTGTTATGGTCGCCAGGCCTTCTGCGAATTCGGAGCGAACATGCGGACATGGATCGTGGCATCGGTGTTTGGCCTCATCGCGGCGACGGGATGCAGCGCGAGCAAGGCCGACAAGTGCAACAAGTTCTTCGACAAGATGCAGTCATCGCTCGGAGGCCTGGCCGGCGCGCTCGGGGGCAGCGAAGGGGCCGCGGGGGCGGGCGCTGTGGCGGGCGGGGCGAAGGCCAAGTTCGTCGAGCTGTGCGTGTCGCTGCCGGACGACGCCATCGACTGCTTGGATGGCAGTATCGGCAACATGCTCGACTCGAAGTGCCTGGCCGTGATGGGCAAGCTCGTTCCGGGCGCGCTCTGAAGCCATCGCGGCGCGTTCAACGGCGTAGCTCGACCTCGACCTCTGGGTCGCCGAGGCGCCAGCCGCTCGGGGTCCGGATGCAGTCCTCCACGTCGATGACGAGCTTGCCGTCGTCGCGGCTACCGACGTGAATGTCGAGGTCGCCGTCGAGGTGCTCGAAGCCGTGGCTGTGCCCGATCTTGGCCTTGGCGATCCCGAGGTAGGTCAGGTCCGCGAGCACCACCCCGCGGCGGGCGATGTCGGCCTGCAGGCGGCCCCAGCGGTACTCGAACGCGGCGACGCGAGCGCGGACGTCGGCCAGGACAGCAGCGCGCTCGGCCTGCGGAATGGAGGCGGCCGCGAGCGTCGCCTCGAGCTCCGCGTCGGTGATGAGGAGCGCCTTGAGTGGCTCGGGCTGACCGCTCTTGACGGCCACGACGATCGCCTGCGCCAGGTCCTCGAGCGTCGCGTACGACGGGCGGCTCGGGGAGGTACCGCAGCCGCACGCGAGCGCCATGAGACCGCTGATCAACGCCTTGTACATGCCATCCTCCACGTGCGGGTTGCGGCCCCGAGACTCGCACGGGCGCGCGGCGGACGCCAACGGCGACGGCGACGTGCGGGCACCGCGCGCACTCAGCGAGGGCCGCGCCTGGCGAGCGCGCGCGCCTTCGTGACCTTCGCCGGCCGCGCGAAGGCGAGGCATTGCGGGCTCGCGCGCGGGCATCCGATGCGGACGTGGAAGTGATTGTCGTGCGGAAGCGCATGGCGCGGCTGGAGCATGACGCGCGCGGCGCGCTCGCGCAGGCGTGCGGGAGCGCCCATGCGCGCGGCGGCCCGCAACAGGCGGGTGCGCAGCGGGTCGGCGACGAAGATCTGGAGGACGCGCGCCTCGCGGTCCGTGAGCAGGGCCGCAACCAGCGACCAGTTCGCCGCATCGTCGAAGGACACGGCGCCCAGGCCTTTGGCGCGGCCTTCGGGGTCGATCGTGGCGAAGCGTGCGGCATGGGTCGGGCGGCCCTTCGCGTCGCGCAGGTAGAACCCCAGATCGACGTCGCGCCCGCTCTCGTGGGAGCGGTGACCGCCGACGTCGCCGCCGCCCTCGCGGGAGAGATCGCCGACCGTCAGGACTGCGCCTGGATGGGCGGCGGCGACGCGTGCGGCGGCGCGCTCGACCATCCCCGCGAGCTCGGGAACGCCCCAGCGGTGGTAGCCGATGAGGCGCAACTCGGGTGACGGGGCGAGCGGGCGGCCGCCGACGAGGCGCCCTTGGCTCGGGGAGCCGACACTCTTGGCGATGCGGGTCTTCGGATTGGGTGCGGCACGCGCGGGCGGCGCGAGCGCGCCAGCGGCGGCGAACAGTGGTGCGATCAGAACGAGCACGGCGAGACGGATGCTGCGCATGGGCGGGCCTCTCGGGTGGCAGAGTGTCGCCGCGGTCGGCAGTTCCGGCAACGAAACCAACCGCGGGCGCGCGTAACGCCTCGGGCGCGGGTTTCATTCGGGGGCGCGCGCGGGACGCTGGGGTGCGCGACAGGCGGTCAGGGCGGGCAGCTCGAAGGCGTGCTCGTCGTCAGCGACAGCGGCAGCGGGTGGAGCGTGATGTCGCCGGGAGCGATGAGGTTGCAGCCGAGCGCGATCTCCTCGAGCGAGAGGCCGGCGGCGGTGGTCTGGAGCTCGTTGATCGGAACCGCCGAGCGGAGCTCGAACGTGCCGTCGGCGCGCGAGAGGGTCCAGTCGTAGCCGCCGGTGACGCATTTGTGGCCCGAGATGTAGCCGTTCGGGACCGGGGTGCCGTCCTCGTGGACGAGGCGCCCGATCGTGAGGAAAGTCCCGTCGGGTGAGCTCCCGAGGTGTGTCGGGCCGTTGCAGGCGGGGCGCGGGAAGACGGGCGTGAAGGCGGTGAAGGTCTGGGTCGCGGGGCGCGGGGTGCCGTCCCAGCGGACGAGCCCGAAGTGCTCGCCGGGTGGGCCCCAGTGGACGTCGCGATAGAGCCACCATTGGAGGCCCATCGCGCCGCAGGCCCAGGCCGTCTCCATCACGTGTTGCGCGAATTGCCATTGCTGGGATTCGGTCGGCGAGCCGGCCTCGACCGAGACGCCGATCTCGCCGACCATCGTCGGATAGGGCTCGCGCCCGGCCCAGCCAAGGAACGTCGAGAGGTAGTCGCGGTCGGCGTCCGTCCATTTGCCGGACGCGTAGATGTGGAACGAGGTGAAGTCGAGCGGCAGGGAGCCGGGGTCCCAATGGCGGACGGTGCCGATCTCGGCGAGGCCCATCGTGACCATATGGCGGGCGGAGCCGGCGCGCACGGCGTCGTACCAGGCGCGGCCGATGGCGTTGGCGGCGAGCTTGTCGATGCCCTTTTGGGCGAACTCGTAGACGGGCTCGTTCGTGAGGTCGTACGCAAAGAGGGTCGGCTCGTCGGCAAAGCGGGTGGCGAGCGCGGTGAGGTAGGTGGCGTAGAGGTCGCGGATCCCGTCGGCGTCGACGGCGTGATGGCCGGCGAGGAAGATTCCGCGGAGGCCTGCCTCCTTGACGAGGGCGATGGCGTCGGCGATGAGGGCGAGGCCGCGGGGGTCGGCGGGGGACATGACGAGGCGCGCGCTCTTCGGGCAGTAGTCGAGCCAGTCGGGCCATTGATGGGCACAGTCGAGGACGAGCTTGCCGTCCTCGGGGATGACGGCCAAGCCGACGATGCGCAGCGAGTTGAAGCCGAGGGATTTGATCTGCGCCAGCTGCTCCTGCGCGGCGAGGCGGCACGAGGGAGCATCGTTGCAGCAACCTGCAGGCGTCGTGCAGAACGCGCTGTGCGGACCGATGTAGTAGGCGTCGTCGGGGGTGTGGCGGATGTCGAAGATGTAGTTGACGCTGATGGGGACGAAGAGATCGTCACCGAGGCGAAACTGCTTGTCTTTCAGGTAGATGTACGGCGAATCGCAGTCCGGTCCAGTGTCGGTCTCGACCTCGACCTCGACCTCGACCTCGACCTCGACCTCGACCTCGACCTCGGACTCGGACTCGGACTCGGACTCGGCCTCGACCTCGACCTCGGCCTCGACCTCGACCTCGGACTCGACGCGCCCGCCGTCGCCACCGCACGCGCCGAACACGAGCACGAGGAGCGCGACGCTGACAGGCCGTCGAAGAATGATGTGAGCGAATTTCACGATGGATCGCATCCCATCCAGTTCGATGGTTTGTGTACCAACGAATGCCCGCAGGCTGTTCAAAATGGCCTGTATCCTAGGAGCAAGCGAGACGAGCGCGGAGGCGACCTCTTGGTCGCCGCACAAGCGAGCGAGCGCAGCGACGACGGAGATAGGCCATTTTCAACAGCCTGCGCCGAGCTCGGTCAGGCACGCGTCCAGGATCGCAAGCCCCGTATCGACATCGTAGTCGCTGAGGACCAAGGGCGGCGCCACCCGAATCACCGATTTCCCGCAGCCCAGCAGCAAGAGTCCCTTCATGAACGCGAGCTGCTCGAGCGGCCCGACGAACTCGGTCGCCGGCTCGCGCGTCTCGCGATCCTTGACGAACTCGACGCCGATGAAGAGGCCGAGGCCGCGCACATCGCCGATCACGCGGTGCCGCTTCGCGAGCTCGCGCAGACCCGCCATGAGGCGCCCGCCCGCGCGCGTGGCGTTCGCGGCCAGCTCAGTCTCGACCAGATCGAGCGTCGCCAACGCCGCCGCGCACGCCACGGGGTTGCCGCCGTACGTCGAGCCGTGCGAGCCGCGCGTCCAGGTCATGACGGACTCGCGCGCGATGATGGCGCCGATGGGCATGCCGCTCCCGAGGCCCTTGGCCGTCAGGAGCACGTCCGGCTCGATCGCGAAGTGCTGAGCGGCCCACATCGAGCCGGTGCGGCCGACGCCCGATTGGATCTCGTCGTAGATGAGGACGATGCCGTGGCCGCTACAAACCTTGCGCCAATATGCAAGGAACTCGGGCGCCGGGACGATGTAGCCGCCCTCGCCCTGGAGCGGCTCCATGATGACGGCGGCGACCTCCTCGGGCGCGACCTGCGTCTCGAAGAGGTGCTGGGCCGCGTGGAGGCACTCCTCGACGGTGTTGCGATACGGGTTGTGGAACGGCAGGTGATAGACGCCCGGCATGAGCGGGCCGAAGCCCTTGCGGTATTTGACCTTCGAGGCCGACAGCGACATCGCCGCGTAGCTGCGGCCGTGGAAGGCGCTCTGGAAGGCGATGATGGCGTGGCGATGCGTGTGCTGGCGCGCGAGCTTGACGGCGCCCTCGACCGCCTCGGTGCCCGAGTTCGTGAGAAAGACGCGGCGCTTCTCGGTGCCCGGGGCGGTCTTCGACAGGCGCTCGCAGAGGTTCGAGAAGCCCTCGTAGTAGAAGTCGGTGCCGCAGATATGGAGGAACTTGCCGGCCGCCTCCTGCACGGCCTGGACGACCTTCGGGTGGTTGTAGCCGGTCGAGGCGACCGCGATGCCGGCCATCCAATCGATGTAGCGATTGCCGTCGACGTCCTCGACCATGGCGCCGTAGCCCCCGGCGATCGCCAGCGGGTACTCCTTGACGTAGGAGGTCGAGGCGTAGGCCTGGTCGCGCGCGATGACGGCCTGGGCTTTGGGGCCGGGCGGGGTGACGAGGATGCGCGGGTAGTCCGGGGAGGCGGTGGTCATGATCGTTTCCGGGATCCATAGGATTAGGAGGGATGGGTCAGGGCCGAGGGACGCGAGGCGGCCTCGTCACTCCATGATGGTGCGGCTCTGTTCGCGCATGAACTGCGCGAGGTAATACGGTCCGCAGCCGCCCTTGCCGGTCGAGCCCGAGCCCTTCCAGCCACAGAAGGACTGCACGCCGGGCCAGGCACCGGTCGTCGCGCCGGTCGGGCGGTTGGCGTAGCAAACGCCGGATTCGACCTCGTCGAAGAAGCGCTCGATCTCGTCGCGCTTGGCCGTGAAGATGCCCGCGGTCAGGCCGTAGTCGGCCTTGTTCGATTCGGCGATGGCCTCGGCGAGGCTCTCGACCTTGCCGACGGCGAGGATCGGGACGAAGAGCTCGCGGAAGAAGATCTCGTGCGAGAGCGGCAGGGCGACGATCGTCGGCGCGACGTAGTGGCCGTGGTCTCTTGCGTCGCTCGCGTGGGCAGCCGCTTCGCGGCCTTCGCGAGGGCCGTGCAAACGTTCCCCGCCGAGCAATACTTGGCCGCCGTCTTTGGCGGACGCAACGGCCTGCTCGAAGGTGCGGACCGCCTTCGCGTTGATGACCGGTCCGAAGTAGACGCTCTTGTCGGTCGGGTCGCCGATGGTGATGGCGCGCGCTTTGTCGACGAGCTTGGCGACGAACGCGTCGTACACGTCGGCATGGACATAGACGCGCGAGCAGGCCGAGCACTTTTGGCCCTGGAGGCCGAACGCCGAGCGCATGACGCCTTGCGCGGCGTCGTCGAGGTTCGCGCTCTCGGCGACGTAGGTCGGGTTCTTGCCGCCGAGCTCCATCAGCGTCGGCTTGGCGAAGTTCGTCGGAAACTCGCGCAGCATGCGCATGCCGACGTCCTTCGAGCCGGTGAAGACGATGCCGTCGACGCCGGGGTGCTGCCAGAGCGCGTCGCCGATCTGCGAGCCGAGCCCGGTCACGTACGCGAAGCAGCCCGCGGGGACGCCTGCCGCGCGGTAGATCTCATAGAGGAGGAGCCCGGTCCAGGGCGTGTCCTGCGCAGGTTTGTAGACCACTGCGTTGCCCGCGAGCAGCGCGGCGCCCGACATGCCGGCCGAGAGCGCCATCGGAAAGTTGAAGGGCGCGATGCACACGAAGACGCCGAAGGGCCGCAGGACCGAGCGCGTGTTCTCGTTCGGAAGCAGCTTGCCGAGCGGCTTCACGTAGCCGTTCGCGTCCTCGAGTTGCTGGCCGTAGTAGTCGATGAGATCGGCCGATTCTTCGGCGTCGCCCATCGACTCCATGCGGTTCTTGCCAACCTCGAGGCTCATGACGGCGCCGATCTCGTATTTGCGCTCGCGGATGAGCTCGGCCGCGCGGCGCATGATCCGCAGCCGCTCCTGCCACGGCGTTGCGCCCCAGGATTTCTGCGCCCGGCGCGCGGCCTGGACCGCGAGGTCGACGTGCTCGGGCGTGGCGGACTGGAACCGTCCGAGGACCAGACGCGTGTCGATCGGCGAGGTGTCGACGAGCAGCGGCGCGGACGAGGTGACGGCCTGGCCATCGATATAGAGGGGGTGCTCGGCGCCCGCCTTTGTGCGCACGGCCGCGAGCGCCGCGTCGAAGGCGGCGTGGAAGGCGGTCATGTCGGCGGTGCCCGACGTGTAGGTGATCTTGGTGGATGCGGCGCTGGCTTGGGACACGGCGAACCTCCCGGGGAACCCTCGCGAACGCCACGCGGCAACGGCCCGCGATGCGACGGTGAACGGGGTTCACAGACGCGTCTTATAGCATATCCGCGGCGGCCGTCCGCCAGCATCACTCGCGTGGGGATTTGGGCTCATCTGCGCGCCTCGCGGACGGCTTGACCCGCGCGCCCGGCCGGCCATACTGGCACCGGTGAACGAACCGCCCACGCCCGATTCCGCGCCTGCTGCGAGTTCCTCCGCGCTCCCTCGGACGGCCTCTGCGCGCGGCCCCGCGGCACTTGGCCTGCTCGCGCTCGTCATCGGCTTGATGGCGCCGTGCGGCGACGCCTTCGGACACGGGATGGTCACGGCCTACCTCGAGATTCGCGAGACATCGCCCGGGATGGGGGCGGCCACCTGGCGGTTGCCCGACGGGGTCCAGGGCATCGTGGCGACGCCCGAGCTGAGCGGCTGTCAGGTCACGGACGCCTCGACGGGTGACGAGCGGGCGCGGGCGAGCGGCGTCACGCATTACCGAATCCGCTGCAACGAGGCGTTTTTGGGCAAGGAGCTGCGCATCAGCGGCTTCGCGCCACCCATCGGCGAAGCAGTCGTGCGGACCACGCTGACGGACGGCTCGGTCGCGTCGCAGATCCTGTCCGTCACGCGCCCGACGTGGACGATCCCGGGGGAGCAGCCGTGGACGAGCGTCTTGCCGCGCTACCTCGCGCTGGGGGTCGAGCACATCGCGAGCGGGGCGGACCACCTGCTGTTCGTGCTGGGGCTCGTCCTACTGATCGGCGCGAGCCGGCGCCGCGAGATCCTCTGGACCGCCACGGCGTTCACGGCGGCGCACAGCATCACGCTGACGGCGACGGCGCTCGAGTGGTTCCGGATCCCGTCGGCGGTGGCCGAGGCCATGATCGCCGGAACGTTGGTCCTGCTGGCGCTCGACATCGGCAAGGGGACGGCGCGGCACCCGCGCTCGCTCGCGTTCGTCTTCGGGCTCGTGCACGGCTTCGGGTTCGCGGGGGCGCTGTCGGAGATCGGGCTGCCGGATGGCGCGCTCGCGCCGGCGCTGCTGGCGTTCAATGTCGGCGTCGAGATCGGGCAGGTGCTCTTCATCGGCGCGGTGCTCGCGACGTTGGCGCTGGTGGCGCTGGCCGCGCAGCGCCGACCGATCGCCGAGCGGACGGTCGCAACGTGCGCGACGTATGCGGTCGGAGGTCTCGGCATGTTCTGGTTCGTGCAGCGTGTGAGTGTCCTGCTGGCTTCGTGAGGTCGATGGCGTGGCGCAACCTGGGTCTCGGCGTCCTTCTTCGATACTTGCAGCCGGATGCAACGATGACGCCGACGACAACACGACGAACGGGGAATCAGGAGCGCCGCAGATCGAGCGCGATCTGAAGGACGAGCGGGACGACGACGGTCGCCGGGAAGCGGATCCGGCGCACGACCCGCTCGAGGCAGCGCAAGGGCTCATCGGGTAGGAGCGTCAGGGTCGCCTTGACGTTCGTCTGATGCATCGCGTTGGGTTCGCTCGGGTTCTGGATCAGCGTGAGCGCGATCGTGCCGACGAAGTGGCTGCCCGCACGGCCGATACTGGGGTCCTTGGCGAGAGCGACTTCGACGCACGCTCGTAGGGCGCCGGCGCGGCGCTTCAGGAGGGCACGCACCTCGGTGATCCAGGCGGTGGAGGCGGCCTCGGCCCGCGGCTCGAGCTTGACGACCGCGACCGGGATCGCGCGCTGCGCAGGACCCGCCGAGGATCCGCCCGGCATGGCTGGACCGCCGCCGGCGAAGCCGAGGCCGCCGCCCGAATCGATGCCGCCGATGACGCCGAGGCTCTGACCGCCGCCCCCTACGGTGCCGAGAAGGCCGCTGGCGCCACCGCCACCGGCGCCATGGAGCGCGCCGAAGGACGCCTCGGGCGCTGGGTTCGCGGGGGCTGCGGCGGCGACCTCGGCGCCGTCGTCGATCGCCACGAAGCTCGTGTGGGCGGTCATGAGGCTATGGCGCAGCCCGAGCGCGGTGACCTGGGCTTTGGTCTCGGGGGTTTCGGGGGCGCTATCGGAGATCCGTGAAACACGTTCACGCGCCCACAGCGTGCGCAGCGCGGCGTTGCGCGGGCTCGGCGGGGCGGCCGCCAGAGCGGTCCGGCCGGACCATGGGCCGCGGCCCGTCTGACCTGAGACGACGATGGCGGCGTCGGGGCGGATCGTCGTGTATTTGCCGAGCACGAATACGGGGCGATGCGCATAGACGTCTGGGACGGCCGCGGGCTCGAGGTCGTAGGCGTCGAGGCCCTCGAAGGCGATGCGGACGTTGGTGAGCGCGGGGGCGTCGATGGCGTCGCGGAAGTCGTCGGCGACGGCGGCGGCGCGGGCCGCGGACGTGCAGATGAAGGCCTGTCCCTGGCCGGCGTGCGCCATGCCCTCGATGAGGTAGCGGTTGACGCTCTCGCCGATGCCGAAGGTGAAGACGCTCGCGTCACCGGCGCGCTGGCGGATGAGCTCGAACGTCGCGGGCTCGGCGTCGACGTAGCCGTCGGTGACGATGGCGAAGGTGCGCGCGAGGTGCGGGCCGGCGGGCGGGAGCTCGAAGGCGGCGCGGAGCGCAGAGCGGAGGTCGGTGCCGCCGCCTGCGCCGAGGCCGGTCAGGAAGGCCTCGGCGGCGTCGAGATTCTTGCGTGTCGGTGCAAGGCTCGCCGGCGCGAGAACCTCGGCGCTGCCGGCGAAGGCGAGCACGTTGAAGCGATCGACGGGGCGCAGGTCGCTCACCATGCGGCGGACGAGCGCGCGCGCCGTCTCGATCGGGAAGCCGTCCATCGAGCCCGAGGTGTCGAGGACGAAGACGAGCTCGCGGGGCGGGATCTGGTCGGGCGCCATGCGCTCGGGAGGCTGGACCATGGCCAGGAAGTAGCGCTCGCCGTCGGCGTCGAAGCGCAAAACGCCGGTGCCGAAGTCGTCGCTGCCGAGAGTGTAGACGAGCTCGAAGTCGCGACGCGGATCGAGCTCGGCGTCGGCGAGCCCCACGTCGACGCTGTCGTCGTGTGGCGTCTGGACGATCGCGTGGGTCGACGAGTCGACCCACTGCACCGGGACGCCGCCTTCGAGGTGGATGGAAATCTCGCGCCAGGCGAGGCTCGCGGTGTCGCCCGTGGCGGGGACCCGCGGCGCGGTCACGGCGAGGTCGCCGGCGAGAGCGGACGGGGCGGCTTCGTAGCGCTCGCCGACCGCGCCCGGGACGACGAGGTGGTAGACCCCTTCGGTCGGGACGAGCAGCTCGACGTAGTCGACCTCGACCTGGACGACCTGGCCAGAGCGGATGTTCGCGACCCGCATCTGGAAGACGTTCGGGCGCTGCTGCTCGAGGAGCGAGGCGACCTGGCCCTGCGCGCGGGCTGCTTCGTAGGCGGAGGCGGCGGAGGCGCGCTCCTTGACGAGCCCTTGGATGGTGCGGGCGCCGACCTGCATCGTCAGGGCATAGACGGCCGCGCGCGTCGAGAGCGGGAAGACGTAGTCGGCGTCGACGGCCGGTCCGCTGCTCGGGCCTTCGTAGGTCTGGGTCAGGTGCACACGGGCGACGACGCCGCTGACGTCGACGTCGTACCGCACTTCGCGCAGCGGGAGTTGGGCGCCCCCCGCGAGGACCAGGCTCGGCGCTTCCGTTCGATCGAGCGGTGCCAGCTCGGCCGCGTGGGAGGCGGACGCGCGCGCGCCGAGGACGAGACAAAGAGCGGCCATGACCGCGAGCCGAGCGGCGTGACGCATGCGAGCCTCCAGACGTGGGGCCGGCGCGCCGACGAGGCGGGCCGGGGTCGTTCCGGGGGCAAGCGACACCGACGTGCGAGAAAAGTTCCGGGGGCGGCCAACCAATCTCGCGACGCCCGGCGCACGCAAGCGTGAACGTGGATCACACTTCCGGGCGCGGGCGGGCGTGGGCCTTGCGCGCGAAGTAGTACATGCCCCAAAGGAAGGCCACGACGCAGACGACGGAGGTCACGTAGGTCAGGGCGCGGAAGAACTCGAGCCACGAGAGCTGCCCGCTGCCGAGGCTCTGGTACGCGGTGACGGCGACCTGGCCGAGGTAGCCGACGGCGTCCGACACGTAGATCATGAAGCCGGCGGTGCCGACCCAGCCGACGGCGGCGATGAGGCGGTCGAAGAGCATCGAGCCGAAGGGGACGTAGGCGAGGTAGGTCCCGAGGCCGACGAGGATCATCCAGACCGCGGGCGAGAGGAGCCCGGCGTCGAACGCGAGCGTGGCGAGCCCGAGCAGCGCCGAGCCGACAGCCATGAGCGCCTGCACGACCACGAGGGCGCGGCGGTTGTCCTTGACGAGCATGAGCAGGGCGAGGCCGATCATGACGCCGAAGGCGACCGGGATCTCGGTGAGGGTGAGGAGCTCCGGCTTCGTTTCGCCGAGGTCCTTCCAGATATCGACCGCGAAGTCGTCGCGCACGCCGCGCAGCGCGGTCAGCAGGAAATGGAGAATGGTCAGCGGCAGCAGGCCCGGCAGGAAGGCGACGAAGAACGCGCGGCGGGCCTTCTTGTCCATCGGCTCGCGCCTCACGCGCAGGGCTTCGTCCTCGGCGGTGGGGCGCGGCAGTTGCGTGAGCATCCAAACGAAGAAGACGAAGGCCGGAAAGAACATCGCGCCGACCACGACCGGCATCGCGGCCTCGGACACGCCGGCGTTCACGACCCCGAGCCCGATCGTCTTGACCACGCCCGACGCCACGATAAAGCTCGCCGAGAGGCCGGCGCCGAGCGCCTCGGTCGTCTTGCGTCCCTCGAGGAATCCGAAGACGAGCCCCCACACCATGCCGAGGGGAAGGCCGTTGACGAAGAGCCAGACGGCACTCCAGGGCGCGGGCGTGACGGCGAAGAGGGCCAGCGCGAGCTCGGCGATGCCGATCAGCACGACCAGCGCGACGCCCCGGCGGGCGCCCGTCATCTCGCTCACGATCTTGATGCCCGCCCACTTCGAGATCATGTAGCCAAAGACCTGGCTCACGACGAAGAGGGACTTCATCCCGAGGTCGCCGAGCGGCCCGAGGTCGACCGAGCCGTCGAACGTCCCGGCCGTGAAGGGCTTGCGGAACGCGTACATGCAGAAGTACGTCGCGAACGCCGCGATGATCGCATACGCGGAGAACACCGCCGGATGCGCCCGACGAAGGCCGCGCGTGACGCGCCCCTCGCGCGGGGTTGCGGGCGCGGACGCCGTCACCTCAGGCGCAGCGCTTGCGCGCGAGGAGCCAGAGCGCGGCGGCGACTCCGAGCGCGGTCTCGGCACCGCCACCTGCGCAGTTGGACTTCTTGGGGGCCGGCACGTCGGCCGTCTTGGGCATCGGCTGCTCGGCGGGCTTGTCGGTCGTTCCTGCGTCGGGCGCCACGGGGGTCGACGGCACGACCTCCGGCTTCGCCGCGCCCGTCTTGCACCAGACCTCGTCCCACGCCGAGGCGCCCCAGCTCTTGCAGACGTGCTCGTAACCCTTGGTTCCGACGCTCTTTTCGCACTTGTCGCGCTCGCCGTGCCAGGCGTTGCACGCGACACACTCCTTGCCGCCCGTCTGCTGTTTCGCGACCGTGCAGCTCTCGACGTAGTCGCTCGGCGGCGGGATATCGGCGCGCGCGCGCGTGGTGTCGCTCAGGAACATCGCCAAACCGACCAGGATGGTGCTTTTCATCGACTCGAACTCCTCTCCATCGAGACCTGAAACGCCTCACGCGGATGCGTGGGGCCCCCTGCTCATTTCATCGTCTTCTTCATGCGCAGCCAAAGCAGTCCAAGCACGCCGATGAACGGCAAGACGAACGGAATGGCGTTACAGCCGGACTTGGCGGTCGCGTTCGACGTCGCATCGGCAGGCTCGGGAAGCGGCGGCGCGCTCGCGTTGGCGGGGTCGAAGCCCGGACTGGTAGGCTGCACGCTCGGCGGCGCGGTGTCGGTCTGGACCCTGATGACCTGCGGGCGAGGCGGGTCCCGTGGGCCCGGGCCCTCGTCGGCATGCGCCGCGGGCGCGCACGACCCGCCGCGTCCCGAGAGACCTACGAGCGCCAGAAGACACGTGAACGCCAAGGCCCAGCCGACCCGATTCATGCGCGGATCATGCAATGCCTCGCGCGCGTCGGCAAGCGCACCGGAGCCGATGCTCGCACGCGTCAGTCGCACCCCTCGGCGTCGCGCAGGCGCTGGATCTCGCCGAGCAGATCCGGATCCAGGACCAGCGCGCGGATCTCTTGGTCATCGATGCCGAGCGTGCGGTCGTCTTCGGCGCGATCGAGGTACATCCAGGCGCGGCCCCAGACGGTCAGCGTCGCCTGGCGCCAACACGTGCTCGACGTGAGCGCCGCATAGGTCTCGGGGTACTCGAGGCGCGTCATGCGGAGGTAGCGCTCGAGGTACCAAAGCAGCGTCAGGATCCCGTCCTTGGCGGTGATCGTCCACGGGCCGTGCGAGTCCCGCAGGGTCCAGTCGGTCGCCAGCGAGTTGACGTACTGCACCGCCTCCTCGAGCAGCATGTCGTAGCCCTGGTCGCCCGAATCGAAGGTGTTGTCGTTCGGATCCCCGTCGAGATACACATCCTTATAGGAGTCGTCCGGCTTGAGGGCGCTGTACGCGTCCTCGTTGATGAGGCTGCGCGCGGGGGCGTCCGCTTGGCGCGTGCACTGGAAGTCCAGGTCGGCGCGGATGCGATACGTGCGCTTGTTGAAGCTCGAGAGCGCGTTGTCGAGCATGTGCGCGCACTCGTGGACGATGGTCGAGAGGCTCATGAGGACTCTGTCCGCGCGCGAGGTGTCGCCCACGAACATGTCGATGCAGTTGCCGCCGGCGGCTTTGGCGACCGCCTGCTGGACGAGGTGCTGGCCGAGCGGGTAGCGCAGGCCGAGCACCTGGTCGACGAAGGTGCGGACGCCGGCCGCGGTGTAGCTGGCTTCGAGCGCCGCGAGGTCGGGCGTGTCGGCCTGGACGGCCTCGTCGTAGAGCCCATCGATGCAGTGGGGATCGACGAGCGTGCTCGGCGGGACGGTCGTCTCGGCGCTGGTCTCGGTGCCCGCGGTGGTGGTCCCGTCGGGAGCGGTCGTCACCTGCGCGGTGTCGGCGGCGTCGGACGGGGCCGCGTCGGTCGCGCCGGTCACGCCGGTCGCGCCGGTCGTATCGGGCGAGCATGCCGCAGCGCACCACCCCAAGCCAACCGCCACGAGCCACATCGACGACGTGTTCCGCATCACCCCACCTCCGCGCGGCGGACAGTAGCAGCCCCCCGGAAACTGATCCAAGGCGAAATCGCTCGCGGAGAGCGCGGCGCTTGCCCGCCGCTGACGTCGAGGCTTCTCAAGCGCCCGCGGGTCGGCTATGCCGATTCACGCACGCACCTCCAGGAGCCCCGATATGCGAGCGACGGCGTCCACCTCCGCGGGTCTTGCACACCTCACGCTCGACGACCTCGCGGCCGAATCGTACGACGCGCTCGGCGCGCGCTACGCGACGGGCCTTGTGCCGCCGACTCGCATCAAGGCGCTCGATGGGGCGCTGACGGGCCGCATGTTGGCCGTGCGCGGGCTCGGGCGCCCGCCGCTCGCCCTTCTCCAAAAGGCGCTCACGCGCTTCGCGGCGTCGCCGAGCTTCCCGTGGGAGGGCAAGTCCTTCCAATCCGAGGGACCCGACCACGGGACCGGCGTCAACCGCGTCAACATGCCGCGCCTCCTCGGTCGGCCGAGCCTCTTTCCGTTCACCACGCACCTTGGCCCGTCGCTCATCGACGGAGAGCCCGCCGTGATCCTCGACTACGATCTCCCGGAGAACCCGGCGTACATTCGCCGGGTCCACGACGAGCTGCGCCTGGTCGGCGCCGGGCTCGTCCTCGGGCCGGCGATGTGGAAGGCGACGGCTGGCGGGGCCGTGACGATCCTGTGGTTTGCGGTCGACGCCGGCCCTCCTTGAGGAAGCGAACGAGGCGCGCACCGTTCACCGCACGCCGTTCATCCCCCCGCTGTTCGTCCGATCCCGCGGTAATCGGCGTCGCCGCGACTTCTTGCGCAAGAAGGTGGACCTTCTTGCGCAAGAAGGTCTCCGCATGGCTTGAAACGCGGGTCTCCGCGCCCGCGTCAGCGGGCCAGGAAACGACCGCGTGCCCACGCATGGAGCTTGGCGACGGTGGTCGCGTCGAGCTCGGATGGCGCGATGATCACGGCGCCCAGCGTCCCGCCGAAGTGGTTGGCGCGCGCGCCTTGCCCGGGGACCTCGCGCACGTACGGGCGCCCAGCACCAAGGACACTCCAGGTGGATGCGAGCGCGCTCGCGGCGGCGGTCTCGCCTTCGGCCGCGCCGTCGACCCAGGCCTGCACCGTGCCATCGGCGGCGCGCGTGAACCCCACGCAGCGCACCTCGGTCGGGCTCTCTTGGAGGCCGCTGCCCGCTTCGCCCGACGCCCACGCGTCGTCGTCGGGCGTCCCGGTGTCGCGTCCGCTCGCGAGCTCGGCGAAATGCGCGCGACCGCTTGTCAGGCCGTAGGCCGTCGTCTGTTCGTTGCCGCCGCCGACGACCGTCTCGGCCGGACTGTAGAGGAAATCGAGGTCCTGGGTCTCATTCTGCGGGTTGCGATTCTGCATGCTGAAGGGCGCGCGCGCGACCCAGAAGACCGAGTGGGACGCCGGCAGTGCGTCCGG
>SXIE01000153.1 GCA_005772945.1 Pseudomonadota bacterium | reverse complement strand
GGGGGCGTTCACCGGGGCGATGCAGCGACGTCAAGGACGCTTCGAGTTGGCGGACGGCGGAACGCTCTTTCTCGACGAGCTCGGCGAGATGAGCCCGCAGGTGCAAGTGAAGCTCTTGCGGGTGCTGCAGGAAGGCGAGTTCGAGCGCGTCGGCGGTACGCAGACGTTGAAGGTCGATGCGCGCATTGTTGCAGCGACGAACAAGGATTTGCGCGCCGAGGTCGAGGCGGGACGGTTTCGCGAGGACCTGTACTATCGGCTCAATGTCATTCAGATCACGCTGCCGCCGCTGCGGGATCGCAAGGATGACATCCCGCTGCTGGCGCAGCATTTTCTCGGGCGCTATTCGGAGCGCAACGCGAAGCGCGTGACGGCCATCTCGCGCGAGGCGCTGCAGGCGCTGGCAAATTGGCGATGGCCGGGAAACGTGCGTGAGCTCGAGAACTGCATCGAGCGCGCGGTGGTGCTGGCGCGTGGCGAGGTGGTGGGGATCGACGAGCTCCCGCCGCAGATTCGAGAGCGTGAGCCCGAGGCGCGAGCGGTGACGGTCGCGATCGGGACGCCGCTCGAGGAGGTCGAGCGACTGCTGATTCAAGAGACGCTGACGGCGACGCGCGGCGATAAGCGTCTGGCGGCGCAGCTTCTCGGAATCGCGACGCGCACGATTTACCGCAAGATCTGAACCGTGTATCGTCCCCCGCGAGTTGGATGCCCATGATGTACGACTACAGACACGCACTCGTCGCGACGCTGATCGGTTTGGGTGGCTGCGAGGCGATCTCGGGCCCCTCCGAGTTGGAGCGGCAGATCGCGCTCGAGCAGAGCGCCATCAAGGCGTATTCGGGCGAGGTTGGCCAGGTCGATGCCCTCAACCGCGTGTTTGTCGAGGCGTGGAAGAAGGCCAATGAGAAGAAGGAGCTCAAGGCCTACAAGGATGACCTGACGACGAATGTGCTGCCGGCGGCGGCCGCATTTCTGAAGGCGCTCGAGGGGATGCCGGTGTCGTCGGAGGCGCTCAAGCCGATCCATGCGCCGCTCATTGCGGCGTACCGGGGCGCAATCGACGCGCTGACGAAGTTCACGACGGTCGTGACCGAGGCGACGCTCGATGCCGAGTATGCCAAGGTCGTGGAGGCGATGGAGACCGTCAAGAAGGCGGATGCCGTCTACGTCGATGCGCTCAAGACGTACTACGCGAAGAACCGCGTCGACTGGGTCCGAGGGCCGTGACCGTCGCGCAGTCTCCTGCGGGCGTGCTTCGCATGGTCGCGCACGTCGTGCGCGCGATGCGGCCGCATCAATGGGTCAAGAACCTGTTCGTGCTGGCGCCGTTGGTGTTCGCGAAGCAGGCGCTGGTGCTCGGGCACTTCATGGGCGCCGCGTTGGCGTTCGCGGTGTTCTCGGTGCTCTCGGGGTGCGTGTACATCCTGAATGACATCGTCGATGTGGAGAATGATCGACTGCACCCGTCCAAGCGCCATCGGCCGATCGCGGCGGGGCGCTTGCCGATCGCGGCGGCGCGGACGGCGCTGGCGATTCTCCTCATTGGCAGCGCGGTCGCGTCGTTCGCGTTCTTGCCGATGTCGTTTGCGGCGCTGGGGCTCAGTTACTTCGCTTTGAATGTGGCATATTCGTTCGCGCTCAAGCACGTGCCATTTGTCGATGTGGCGTGTATTGCCACCGGGTTTCTGATTCGCATCATCGCGGGTGCGTTCGCGATCAATGTGCCAATTACGGTGTGGATCCTGATCTGCACGTTTTGGTTGGCGTTGTTTCTGGCGCTCGGCAAGCGCAAGCACGAGATCCTTCAGGCCGGGCACAAGAAGAGCGAACAGCGGCGCGTCTTGGCGCGGTACCGGCTTGCGCATGTGCGCGTGACGATGCTTGCGTGCGCGGCGCTGACCGCGGTGAGCTACGTGAGCTTCACCATCTTGGGCGAGGAAACCGGTTTCAAGCCGAGCCAGCTCGTGTGGACGATTCCGTGTGTGCTATTCGGGTTGTTTCGGTTCCATCAGCTGACGGAGCGTGTCGGTGATGGGCGGAGCCCGACCGATCTCATGCTCTCGGACAAGCCCTTCATTGCGAATCTGGTGTTATGGTCGGCCATCGTCGTCGCAGTCATCTACGCCCATTGATGGCCCTCTGGGCGGTCTTGGGGATCGGGGCGTGCGCCTCCAACGGGCGTATGACGCGGCGTGACGGCTATCTGGTGCGCGTCGAAGAGCGTGTTCGGCTGGCGCGTGCGAATGGCACATTCACGCTGCGGGCGAACCCGACGGCGTGTGCGTGTCCGGCGTTCGAGGTCGAGCTCGGTGGGGTTTGGCAGCGGGTCGAGCTCGTCGGGCTGGAGCCTGATGATCCGATGGCCGCCAGGTTGGATGAGATGGCGCGGGCGCGTGAGGCGTCGGTGGTGACGGTCGAGGGGCACCTCGAGGAGGCCATCGGGGTGTGCGCGCGCGGGGCGCTCTATGTGTCGCTGGTCCCGACGGCCCTCGACGAGGGGCCGGACGGCGAGGGCGAGGTGCCTTCTTCCTCGGAGCGGCGCTGACGTTCGATCGCTTCTTCGGTCGGCACGATGTCGCGCGTGATGGTCGCCATGTAGATGTAGCCGATGACGAGGCGGGTCACGGCCATGAGCGGACCGATGACCGTGGAGTACGCCAGGATGACGGCGGCGGAGGCGGCCGGGTCGAGGCCAACGTGAGGGGCGAAGAGCGCGACCATGACGGTTTGCGCGGCGCCCAAGCCCGACATCGTCGCCGGAATGACGATGACGAACGTGATGAGCGGCGTATAGACGAGCAGCATCGGGAGCGGGATGTCGACGCCGAAGGCCGGTAGGAGCAGCCAGTGCATCAGCACGTAGACGCTGATGAAAAGGACGCGTAGGCCGGTGAAGACCAGGTAGTCGCGGAGGGTGGCTTCGGCGAAGATTTGGAAGATGCGCCACTTACGGAAGAAGGCGAAGACTTTGAGGTCCACGCCGAGGTTCCAGTAGAGGAAGGCCGCCGCGACGATGCCCCAGACCACGGCGAGCACGATCGGCACGGTGTCGGCGAAGGGGCCGCTGGCGAGGACGTCGCGGCCGAGCAGCACGCCGAGGGTTAGCATGACGGCGAGCGCGATGACGTCGACGAAGAAGAACCAGATGAGCGCAGAGAAGGCCCGCAGAAACGGGACGCCGTGCTTGCGGTGGAAGATCCAGGCCATGCCGCCGGCGGCGAGCGAGTAGTTCACGGCGTTGAGGAAGTAGCTCACGCCCTTGATGGCGACGACCTCGCGGAAGGTCGTCGGGGCGACGAAGCGGCGGAGCAGCGGCACGAGCGTCGCGGTGTCGGCGACGAACGACAGCACGACGACGAACGTCATGAAGCCGAGGAGACGCGGCCAATCGGCGTGCTCGAGTGCGTGGCCGACCTTGCTCATGTGGGTCGTCAGGACCAGGTACGCGACGAAGCCGAGTGACAGGACCCAGGGGAGCAGTTGTTTGAGCCGGCGGCGCACGCGGTTCCTTGTGGAGCGCTCGAAAAGGCGCGTATCGTCCGGCTCGCCATGGGTCACGTCAAGACAGTTCGAGATGCACGGGGTTTGGCGCTGGGGGTGCTTCGCGAGCTGGCGCGGAGCTCGGAGGCGCGTGCTTCCGAGGTCTTGAGCCGTTCGTTGGACGGCGCGGCGGCGCTCGATCCGCGCGACCGGGCGCTGGCGACCGAGCTGGTGTACGGGGTGCTGCGCTGGCGTCGTCGGATCGACCACGGGCTCGCGCCGTTCGTGGCGCGCGGGATGGAATCGCTCGAGCCTGCGGCGCGCGAGCTGTTGCGGATCGGGGCGTATCAGGTGCGGTTCCTCGATCGGATTCCGCGGGAGATCGCCGTGAGTGCGACGCAGGACACCGCGCGCAGCGTGGGCTTGGGGCGGCTCACGGGGTTTCTGAATGCGGTCTTGCGCAAGGTCGCGGGGACGGCCGAGAGCCTGCCGGCGGGGGACGACGACGCGGCGATCGGGGTGCGCGCGAGTCTTCCCGATTGGATCGTCGGGGAGCTGCGCCGGGCGTATGGCGACGCGGCGTGCGAGCGGGAGGCGCTCGCGTTGCGGGAGCGGGCGCGGGTCGTCTTGCGTCCGAATGGGACGCGGGGCGGGCGTGAGGCGGTGCGGGCGGCGCTCGCGTCGGAGGGGATCCCGACGGCGGAGGGGGTCGCCGGGAGCCTGGTGGTCGAGCGCGGGGATGCGTTTCAGACGGCGGCTTGGCGGGATGGGCGCTTCGTGGCGCAGGATCCGGCGAGCATCCAAGCGCAGCTGCTGGTTCCGGCGGCGGGGGCGCGCGTGCTCGACGTGTGCGCCGGGCGCGGGATCAAGGCGACGGCGCTGGCCGAGCGGGGGGCGCGCGTCGTGGCGATCGATACGTCCGAGCGCAAGCTCGCGGAGCTGCGGGCGCTCGCGGGGCGGCTCGGGGTGGCGGCGGCGATCGAGCGGGCGGAGGCGCGGGACGGGACGGGCGATCTGTCCGACCTCGGGGAGTTCGACGCGGTGCTGGTCGATGCGCCGTGCAGCGGGGTCGGGACGTTGCGGCGACATCCGGAGATCGCGTGGCATCGCACGCCCGAGGACGTGCGCGCGCTGACCGCGCTGCAGGCGGGGTTGGTCGGGTCGGCGGCGCGTCAGGTGCGCGTAGGTGGGGTGCTCGTGTACGCGGTCTGTAGTTTCCTTCGAGCCGAGGGGGAGATCGCGTTACCATCCGGGTTCGACCAAGTGGAGTCCCTGGATGTTGCGCCATCGAGCGGGCTCGATGCGTTCCAGGCGCGCCGATTCGTCAGGAGGGGATGATGCGGCTCGGGCTCGCGAGTGTGATGGTGTGGTGGGCCGCCGGGTGCGTGTCCAATCCGACCCCGCATCCGGGCGTCGCCGATACGCACGGGGGCGCGGCGGACACCGCCTGGGCGGGCCGCGGGCCGGACCAGGACAACGACGGCGTGCCGGACTGTGACGAGGCGGGCGGGGTGTGGTCGGGGAGCGGCTGCGACCTCACGGACCAGCCAACTGGGACGGTCGATGCGATCGCGGAGGGGGACGCGACGGCGCCGACGGGTTCGGACGCGTACGAGGACGGGGAGGAGGCCGCGGAGGTCGCTGAGCTGGGTGTCGAGGACGCGGCGGTTGCGACGGGCGCGACGGGCGCGAGTGAGGCGGGGCCCTCGGACTGAATAGGGGCTGCGGCAGGCCGTCGTGGACCCTGGCTCTTTGCGACCCACTCAGGATCCCGGAGGCGAACGTGGCAAAGCGAGTTGCGGTTCTTGCGCTGTTGACGCTGGCGATGGTGGGACTGGGGGGCGGCGGGGCGCGCGCGGAGCAGCCCGGGGAGCGCTCGTACCGCTACCAGCTGACGGCGCTCGGGGCGCGGGCCGGCGAGGCGGTCTTGCAGGTGGGCCTGCCGGAGATGGTCGGGAAGACGGCGCTGAGGGCGCTTAGGCTCGACGCGAGGACGGACGGGCTCGCGGCGTCGTTTCTGAACGTCGAGTCGCTGTCCACGACGTGGGTCGACTCGGAGTGGCTGCCGGTGCGGTCGCGCTGGGACATGGTCGTCGATGGGACGAAGCGCGTCGTCAAGGGGACGTTTGCGGGGCGCGCGGTGACGGGGACCGATGAGCGGGACGGCAAGCTGTTCGAGAAGAACGAGGTGCGCGCGAACGATCCGCCGCTCGATCTGGTGAGCATGTTCGGGTGGCTGATGAACCAGGACCTGAGCCCGGGCACCAAGTATGTGGTGCCGGTGTTCGACGGGCGCCGCCTCTATATGGTGGCGCTGAGCGTCGGGGTCGCGAAGGAGATCCAGGTTCCGGTCGGATTTCGGCGCGGGATCCCGGTCAAGGCGGTCGTCACGCGCGAGGGCTATCGGCGCGAGGTCGAGCTGTGGCTCTCGGCGGACAAGGACCGGGCGCCGCTCCGGATGGTGTTCAAGTACGGCGTCCTCGGCACCGTCGAGGCCGAGCTGATCGCCGAGAAGAAGGTTTGAGTACCAACTGATTTCGTGGGCACCCCCGCAGGGCGCTGCGGGGGGATTCGGGGTGGGGCGAGCATGCGGTCGAAGGCGCGGGGCGCGGCGGTCAGATCTGCTTGAGATCCTGCGCGTCGACCCAGCCGCGGCGGCCATTCGCGAGCTCGACCTGGGTCCATTCGGTGTCGCCGTCGAGGATGCGGACCTCGAGGCCTTCGGGGAGTTCCTTGCCTTGGGCGCTTGCGTGGCGGCCGTCGCGCAGCGCGGCGTCGGGCTTGACGACGACGGCGATCCGATAGGCGGCGTCGGTGGTGATGCGGCCCCAGAGGACGACGCCGGTGAGGACCAGGGCGATGGCGAGCGGGACGGCGGTGACGCTGGTCCAGCGCGCGGGGCGGAGGCGGCGCGTGATGAGGGCGGCGAAGAGCAGGAACCAGAAGCCGCCAAAGAGCAGGGCGAGCGCGTCGCCGCCGATGACGTGCGTCACCTGGTGCCAGAATCCGCTGGGATCGCCGTAGGCCAGTCCGGCGTCGCCGGAGGTGCGATAGCGGGCTTGGAGGGTGCGGCGGGCGGCGTCGAGGTTGGTCTCGAGCGCGGTCCTGACGTCGGCGCCTGGCTCGAGCCGAAGGGCGCGCAGGTAATAGGCGATCGCGGAGCCGTAGGCGCCGGTCCTGAAGTAGGCGTTGCCGAGGTTGTGGTAGACGGCCGGGTCCTCGATCTGGCGCGTCACGAGCTCGCCGTAGGCGGCGATGGCGCCCTTCCAGTCCCCCGCGAAATAGCGCGCGTTCCCGTCGCGAAAGAGGGCCTGAGGGTCGGCGTTCGCCGCCGTGGGCGTCGGGGTTGGGGCCGGTGCTGCTGCGGCCGTGGAGGGGGCGAGAGCCGCTGCGAGCAGCAGGGGCAATAGCCAGTGGCGCGGGGCGAGGCGGCTCACGGGCGCCTCGTCGGCTCGACGTGATCGAGCTGCGCGATGAGGGCCGCAATGCGGCCGTGGGCCTCGCGCATCTTGTCGGCGGCGGCGCCGGAGGGCGCGAAGCGGGCGAAGTCGCAGTTCTCCATTTCGATGACGAGCTGCTCGACCATGGCGTCCGGGTATCCCGCGTGGCGGGCCGTTGCGCGGACCTGGGCGTGCGTGAGGCCGGTCGCCGGGATGTTGGCTTTTTCTTCGAGGTAGCTCGCGAGCGTGCGCGCGAGCTGACCGTAGAAGTCCTTGACGAGACCGTCCTTGAGGGCTTGTTCGGCGGCTCGCAGGCGCTTGCGGGCGTTGGTGCTGGCCTCGCGCGCGAGGCGGCCAAAGGGGTGGCGTTGGTCGCGGGCGCGTCGACGCGCGCGCAAGTCGAGCGCCGCGAAGGCCGCGAGCGGGAGCGCCAGGACCGCCCAGTAGAGGGGCGATTCTCCGAGCGGGCGGTCCGATCCGCCGGTCAGGGAGGCGGTCTCGAAGATGGGTCCGACGTCCTCGCCGAGCGCGGAGGCGCTCTGGAATTGGGTGGCGATGGCCTCGCCCGTCACGTCGATCGGGGCGCCACCGGCGTGGGCTTCCTGGAAGCGCTCGGCCACCGGGTCCCACCAGGCGAGATCGATGGTCGGTGTACGTAGGTTTCCAGGGGACTTCGGGGTGATGAGCCACTGGAAGACGCGCCGGCCGCTCATGCCGCTGGCGTCCTTCTTGATGGCGTCTTCGGCCGTGCTCGGGAGGATTGAGGCCTCCCAGGCTTCGGCTTTGGAGAGCGACGGGGGGGCCAGCGATTGAAGATTGCCGGAGCCTTCGATGACGGCGCGCAGCACCATGCGCTCGCCGGTGTGGGCGCGGGTTGGCGACTGGCCCTTGCCATCGCGCAGGCTGCCCGTGAGCTTCCATTGGCCGACGTTGCCGGGGTGGTAGGCGGCGGGACGGCCGGCGGTCGGGACGTCGCGAATGTCGAGGTAGAAGGGTTGGGCGGTGAGCGCGACGCGCTTGGTGTCGAAGCCGAACTGGTCCTGGGCGACGGCCGCGCGGACGGTGGCGGCGTCGATGAGGAGGCGCCCGGGCTTGAGCGGCGTGGCGAGCGCGCTGTTGATGGCGAGCGTGTCGAAGCTGAGATCGCCGATCATGCGACGGGCGACGTCGGGGTTCTGGTCGCGCGGCAAGTCCTCGACCAGGAGGCCGTCGAGCTTCGCGGTCTGGATCATCTCGGCCTGGCGGACGGAGAGCCCGGTGCGGAGCCAGAGCTCGAGCGTGAGGGGGAAGGGCTCGCCGACGTAGAAGTGGGTCCGGGGGACGCCCCAGCGCATGAAGGCCGCGCTCTCGGCGAGCTTGGCGAGGTCCTGCGCTTCTTCGCCGGAGACGGGCGCGAGGGTCTTGCCGGGGTCGACCGTGACTTGAATCGGGGCCGACTCGGCGACGACCTTCCCCGCGAGCTTGAGGCGGGTCGGGCCGATCGTGAACGTGCCCGGCTTCTTGGGTCGCAGCGTGTAGACGCGCGACGAGCGGTGCACGCCGTTGATGGTGATCTCCTGCAGCACCGGGCCGCCGACGGCGAAGTCGGTGAGCGACGGGAGCTCGAGTGCGTCGAAGTTCCCGGCGAGATCGATGGAGAACCGGAGGTCGTCGCCGACGGTCACGCGCGCGCGGTCGACCTCGGCCGACACGCGGGCCTGCGCGTGCGCCTGCGAGGAGGCGAGCGCGACGAGGACGGCGGCGATGACGAGGGCGAAGGGGCGCATGGTGATCGGGGGCTACCAGTCTTTGGCGGCTGGGTGATTGGCAAGCGGAGACTTCTTGCCGCTCTCTTTGGCTTCGAGATTCTCGGGGTTGCGGTCGAGCTTGTCGAGGGCGTCCTCGAAGGGCTTGTCGGGCTCGTCCTGCTTGGGTGGGTCCTGTTTCTTGTCGGGGTCCTGCTTCTTGTCTTGGTCCTGCTTCTTGTCGTCCTGCTTCTTGTCGTCCTTGTTCTCGTCGTCCTTGTTCTGGTCGTTCGAGTCGGACTGGGGCTGTGGACGGTCGAGGCGCAAGAGGTAGAAGTTCTGAGCGTCGGGGGCGGCGCCCGATACTTTGAGTACATACTTTTTCGGGGCGGCCGGTGGCGTCGCGGGATCGGGCGGCGGGGTCGGGGTCTTGGGGTCGGGCGCGGGGGGCTTGGCGAGCGGGAAGGCCACCACCTCGGCGTTCTGGGCGGACGTGCTGGTGTTCGACTCGGCGATGCGCTCGGTGCCATTTTCGTCGAAGAGCGTGAGGGCGAGGTCGCCTTTGGCGTGATCGAAGGTCGCGGAGACGAGCGTAGGCTGTTGGCCGTCGTCGCTGAAGGACCACCAGTCGGTGTCGCCGGGGCAGATGCGGGCGAGGAGGACCGGGGCGCCGCTCTGCTGCGGGGGCGCGGGCGCGGGGCCGTTGGGGTCGGGCGGAGGCGCTTGGGCGGCTTGCACGGCGGCCATGAAGTCGGCGGCGTCCTCGGCCATGTCGTTGTCCTCGGAGCGATCGTCGCCCTCGGGACAGGGCGGGACGATCTGGACTTGGAGGGAGTAGCGGCCTTCGAAGGGCTCGGGGGCCGTGGGGGGGATTGGGGCGGCGGAGGGGGGGGCGGATGGGGCGTTCGGCGGGGCGAGTGCGGTCCCGCGGACGCGGAAGAAGTAGCGTCCGGCGCCCGGGGTGAGGAGCGTCGAGATGCGGGATTGGCCGGCTGGAGCGCCTTGGCCGAGGCTCGTTCCGTCGGCCGCTGATAGCTCGACCTCGAGCGGTGGCGGGGCTTCGGGGGCGGCGGGATCGGGCGGGGTCGCGGGTTTTGGCGAGGCTTTTCCTGCGCTCTCGTCGTCGGGTTTCTGGGCGGGCTCGACGTAGAGGAAGAGGCTCTCGCCTTCGGCCAGATCGATCGCGTACCAGTCGTCGTCGCCGGGGCAGGATTTCAGATCGGGGACCGGCCCCGGGGTCACGTTTTTAGCGGTCGCGCGGTCGTCGTTCTCCTCGAAGCGGTCTTCGGTTTTCGCGCAGGGCGGGCGCACCTTCGCGAGCAGGCCGTACGAGACTTCGTCGAAGTCGAGGTTGGCGATGTGGACGAGGTAGCGGCCGCCTTGCCCGGGACCGACCGTGAGGGCGAGGGTCTGGCCGGTGCCGAGCGGGGCGGTGGCGCCGGGTGCGAGCAGCGACATCGCGAGCCTGCTGCTCTCGGGACCCGCGGGGGCCCCGGTGCCGCCAGCGCCAGCGGCAATCGTCAGTTCGAGCGTGAGTCGGTCGCCGGGCGCGAGATCGAGCGCGTACCAATCGTCGTCGTCGGGGCACGCGTAGAGCTGCTGGCGCCATTCGAGGACGTCGCGCGGGCCGCCCTGATCGGGTTGATCGGGTTGATCGGGCGCGGCTTTGGGGTCGGGCGGGGCGCCGCTCTTGGCGGCCTCGGGATCGGCCGAAAAGTCGATCGGCTTGGCGGTGCCGGCCACGTCGTTTTCCTCGAATGTGTCGTCGCGCGCCGCGCATGGCGGGTCGACGCGCAGGAGCGCGACCTCGAGGTTCGTGCGCGCGTCGACGTTGTCGGGCTCGAGCGCGAGCGCGCGCGACAGGAAGTCGACCGCCGCGGTCCAGTGCGCGAGCGCGTCCTGGGGTGGGCCGGCGGGCGGGGGAGGGTTGGCGCCGTCGGGAGCCGGGGGAGGCTCGGCGGCTTTGGGGGTCTGCTCGGCGACGAGCGCGTCGAGGGCGGCGTTGGCGCCGAGCGCGGCGTAGACCTTGGCGCGTAGGGCCGGGTCGGCGGTGTCGAGGGCGCGGAGGAGGAGCGCCTGGGCGCCGGTGTGTTCCTTCATGGCCAGGGCGGCGAGGCCTTGGTCGTAGTTGAGGGGCGGGCTCTCGGGGAGCTCGGCGGCGGCGGCCTTGTAGGCGATTTGGGCGGCCGCGAAGTCGCCCTTGGCGAGGGCCTCGTTGCCGTCGTCGATCGCGCCGTGGGTGGTGTCGAAGCTGCACGCGCCGAGGGCGAGCGCGAGCGCGATGGGCGCGAGGCGCGCGGCGGGAGCATGGCGACGCGGGCGTGGGGGGGTCATGCCGTACCTCCGGCTCTGCGCGTGCGACCGCGCTGGCCGATCCACAGCTCGAGCGCGAGCAGCGCGATGGCGGGCAAGAGGGCGATTGCGCAGCGCTCGGCGCCCAGATTTTGGAACGTGTCCTCGTATTCGGCCAGCTCGAGCGCGCCGAGCGCCCGGTTCAAGGCGGGGCCGAGGCCCTCGGGGCCGAGCAGGAAGTAGTCGCCCTTGGTGGCGGTCGCGATCTCTTTGAGGAGCTTGACGTTGAGCGCCGAGAAGAGCGGCGCGCCGTCGGGGCCCTTGACCGTGCCGGTGACCTGGCCCTCGGCGTCGAGCTGGACCACCGGGCGACCCTGCGGCGTCCCGACGCCGACCGCGAAGATCTTCACGCCGCGCTTGGCCGCTTTCTTGGCGGCTTCGACGGCATCGCCCTCGTGATCCTCGCCGTCGGTGAAGAGGACGATCGCCTTGTGCTTGGCGCTCTCGACCGGCTTGATTTCCTCTTCGAAGGCGTCGGGCGGGGCCTCGCCGGGCTTGGCGATGTCCGGAAAGAGGGCGCCGAGCGCGGTCTCGATCGCGCGCCCGATCGCCGTTCCGCCGCGCGGCATGTCCTCGACGCGCAGGGCGTCGAGGTAGTTGCGCACGACGGCGCCGTCGCTGGTCAGCGGGGTTTGGACAAACGCGATGCCGGCGAACGGGACGAGCGCGGCGCGGCCGCCATGGAGCTGGTCGAGCGCGCGGTGGATCTCGAGGCGCGCGGCGTCGAGGCGGTCGGGGACGACGTCGGCGAGCTTCATCGACTTGGAGGCGTCGAGGACGAAGACGACGTCGATGCCGAGGGCGCGGACCTCGTCTTCAGTGCTGCCCCAGCGCGGCTTCTTGAGCGCGACGACCAGCAAGAGGGCCGATATGGTGACGAGGCTCGCGCGCAGGAGATCGCGGCCGAGCGGGGTGGCGACCAGGCGGCGCCCGAGCGGGCCGCGCTCGGCGAGTGCGCGGCGGCGGCCGTGGCGCCACTGGAAGAACCAGATGAAGCCGAAGACGAGCGCGAGGATCCCGAGGCCCACCCACGGGAGACCCTCGACGCCCCATGAGAGCTCGCTGCCGCTCATGCGACGCTCCTGAAGAGGGTGAAGCGGAGGAGTTGCTCGGCCAAGACGATGAGCAGCCCGATGAGCAGCGGCCACTCGAAGACGTCGACCTCGGGGCGCTCGACGACCGATTCGAATGCGGTGCGCTTGAGGTCGGCCACGTCCTCCTTGAACTTCGCTTCATTATAAGAGGCGTAGAATTTGCCGCCGGTCGCCTCGGCGATCTGCTTGAGCAGCTCGGGGTCCGTCGGAAACGGCTGCTGCGGGTGCGCGTAGGCCGGGAGCCCGTCGCGCGTCCGGTACTGGCGGCCGAGGCGGTCGGTGTCCGGGAGCCAGACCTCGCCCGCGCCGCCCACCAGGAAGGTGTAGACGCGGACTTTCGCGCCGTTTGGCCCGTTCGGATTGGGCGGCAGGTCGCGGAGGTGGCGCGCCATGGCCTCGGCTTTCAGCGAGCCGCCCTGCTCCTTGCCGTCGGTGATGAGGATGATGATCTTGCCCTGGGCGCCCTCGGCGCGGCGCAGCTGGTTGAACGAGCGGCCGAGGGCGTCGCCGATCGCGGTGCCGTTGCCGCTGATCGTGCAGCCATTGGGGCACTTGCCTTCGGGGCCGGGAAGGCCCGAGTCGAGCACGAGCTCGTTCAGGTTGTGAATGAGGCGCGCGTGGTCGTGCGTGAGGGGGTAGCGCAGCCACGCCTCGTGGCCGAAGACGACGAGGCCGATGCGATCGTGGCTGGCGGCGTTGCGCTCGGTGATGAACTGCTTGAGGATCTCGCGCGCGATGAGGAAGCGGTTGCTCGGGAGGGCGCGCTCGCCTTTGGCGTTCTTGCCGGATTGCAGGATCGCTTGCAGCTCGGCGTTCGAGAGATCGATCGCGTTCATGCTCGACGACATGTCGAGGGTCAGCATGATGTCGACGCCTTCGCCGCCGGCGACCTCGGCGCCCGGCATGCGGGGGCGGGCGAGCGCGACGACGAGCGTGGCGAGCGCCAGCATGCGCAAGACGTCCGGCACCCACCAGAGGGTCGCGCGCAGGCTCGGGATGGCGACGAGCGCGCGTGCGGTCGGGACGCCCACGCGCGCCTTCTTGCGGAGCGTGAACGTGTGCCAGCCGAGCGGCACCAGCAGGAGCAAGAGGAGCAGGTAGAGGGGCTCGGCGACGCTCATCGCGGCGGCCCTCCGGCGCGGCGGTGGGTCGTCGGCGCGCCCTGGACCACCTCGGTCTCGGCGAGCAGATCGCCGAGCCGCAGGACCAGGGGATGCGCACGGAGCAGCAGCGCCTCCATCGGCAGGACGACCGGCCAGAGGACCAGCGCGACGTTGCGCGTCCAGCGCTGCCGCAGCGTGGCGGGCGGCTGGCGCTCGCGGCGACCGACGATCGCGAGGCCGAGCATGCGCTTGCCGAGGCTGCGCGTCGGGAGATCGCGCAGGACGAGCACGACGCCCGGCACCACCAGGGCCACCCAGCCGAGCTCGAGCGCCCCGTTCGCCCACAGCCCGCCGAACGCGATCATGCCGAGGCCCGTCGCCAGGATCGCGTCGATGGCGCCGGCATAGACGCGCTGCCGCAGCGTCGCCGGCGTGAGCTTGACGATGATTTCCTCTTTGGGTTTAGGCGGTTCCCAGGTCGCCTCGACGATCGCTTTCACGACCGGGCTCTCAGCCCGCGCCTCGGCCTCGGGCGGCAGGAGGCGCGCGAACTTCACGAGGTCGGAGTGCTCGAGCAGCGACGTGATCGCGGGGAGCGTCGCGGTCTTGAGGTCGACCGTCGCGAGCGCGGCGCCGAGCTCGCGCGTCGTCATCTCGAGCGCGTCGATGCCGTAGCGATTTCCGAGGTACTCGCGCAGCGTGTCGATGATCGCCGAGAGGCGGTCCGCGCCGTTCAGCTCGGTCCCCGGGGTCGCGTCGATCTGCGCGAGGCGCATCAGCGCGACCTCGATCGCCGGGCGCGGCGGCGGTCCGGGGGCCATCGCGGCGAAGCGCGCGGACATCGCCTTCAGCACGAACCACGTCAGGAGCGCGGCGACCAGCAAGGTGCCGACGATCGAGATGGCCCAGACGAGCGCCCAGTTCGTCGCGACGATCGGGACCGGCGGGGGCGGTGGGGCGAGCGCCGGGTTTGCTCGTTCTCGAGGAAGCCGCGGATGACGACGCGCACGATCGGGCTCTTGGTCGCGCCCTCGGTGCCGTCGGCGAGGCGATAGGGGATTTCGATGGCCGGCACGCGCTCGATGCCCATGCGCACCGGGAGGATGCGCCAGCGCCAGGTCTCGACCAGCTGGCCGCCGTCGGCCTTGCGGAAGCCGGGCAGCGGCTCGACCATGAAGAACGGCGGGATGGCGGGGCGCGCGGGCGCGAAGAAGACGGTGTCGCGGGGGGCCGTGGCGGTGATCTCGAGGATGAGCGGCGCGGCGAGCTTCACCTCGATCGGGCGCGGGCGTTCATTCGGGGGGGTGGTCGGGACCGGGGCTGGGGTTGCGGCGGGATCGGCGGCCGTCGGATCGGCGGCGGGGTCGTTCGCGGCGCTCGGATTCGGATCGGGGTAGACCCGCGCCGTGACCGCGAGGTTCGCGACGTCCGTCTTGGGTGCGGGTGCGGGCGCGGGTGCGGGCGCCGTTGCGGGCGCGCCGCTGGCGGGCACGGGCGCGGGCGTTTGGGGCGGCGGCTCGGCCCCGGCAAAGAGGGCCACGACGATGAGCGGAAGCATCAGTGTCTCCGCCCCCGAACCTCGAAGAACTGCACGAGCGGCTTCACGTACCCGCCGCCCGTCTCGACTTGCACGAGGTCCACTTTGAGCCGCAGGAAGCCGTCGACGAGGGCCTTGCGCTCGCGCTCGGTGTGCGCCTGGTAGCGTGCCCGCACCGCACGGCTGGCCGTGTCGATCCAGACCGGCTGCCCGGTCTCGAGGTCCTCGGTCAAGACCAGCCCGAGGTTCGGCAGCTCGCTCTCCATGTGGTCGCGGATGAGGATCGGCACGAGGTCATGCCGCCGCGCGACGATGCGCAGCGCGTGCTCGTAGGTCGCGAACGGCTCCTGGAAATCGGAGAGCAGGAACGTGATGGCTTTGCGCCCGCCGATCCGCGACAGGTACTGCAACCCCGCTTCGATCGAGGTCCCGCGCCGCTTGGCCCGAAACCCGAGGATGTCCGTGATGAGGCGCAGCACGTGTTTCTTGCCGCGCTTGGGCGGCACCACGTGCTCGATTTCGTCCGAGAAGAGGATGAGCCCGACGCGGTCGTTGTTCTTGACCGCCGAGAATGCCAAGAGCGCCGCGAGCTCGGTCGCGACCTCGCGCTTTTCCTGCGCGTTGGCGCCGAACGCGAGCGAGCGCGACACGTCGACCAGCAGCATGACGGTGAGCTCGCGCTCTTCGACGAAGCGCTTGACGAAGGCCTCATTGGTCCGCGCCGTGACGTTCCAATCGATGAAGCGGATCTCGTCGCCGGGCTGATACGGGCGGACTTCGTCGAAGCTCATCCCGCGGCCCTTGAAGACCGAATGGTATTGCCCCGCGAGCAGATCATTGACCTTGCGGGTCGTCACGATCTCGATCTTGCGGATCTTCTTGAGCAGCTCGCGCTTGTCGATCGCCGCGTCGTCCGCGTCTGCCACCGACTCCGCTTCCTGCGCGCTCCCCGCGCCCCACCATCTCGGCCCCATCGCCTCGCCTCCCCGCGTGCCTCAGGGGACTTCGACGAGCTCGAACAGGCGCCGGACGAGGTCATCCGACGTCAGGTTGTCGGCCTCCGCCTCGTACGTCGGGATGACGCGATGGCGCAAAACGTCGAGGCCGATCGACTTGACGTCCTCGGGGATGACGTAGCCGCGATGCCGGAGGAACGCGTGCGCGCGCGCCGCCTTGGCCAAGAAGATCGTCGCGCGCGGCGAGGCGCCGTACTCGATGAGGCCCTTCAGTTGCCCCTTGGCGACCGCCGCCGGCTCGCGCGTCGCGAAGACCAGATCGACGATGTACTGCTTGATGCGCTCGTCGAGGTAGACCTGCGATACGACGTTGCGCGCCTTGGCGAGCCGGTCGAGGTTCGTGACCTGCCGGATCTCGCGC
>SXIE01000152.1 GCA_005772945.1 Pseudomonadota bacterium | reverse complement strand
TGCGCTACCTCGAGAACTACCAGTTCGGGCTCGTCATGGAGGGCACGCGCGAGCGCCATCGCCAGCACGTGCTCAACCCGCAGCTGGTCGGGCCGCTCCCATTCGTCATGCCCGTCTACAAGACGGGGCGCCACGGCCTCTTCAAGATCAACCTCGGGCTGTGGCTCTACGATCTCCTCTCGCTCTTTCGCACCCCCAAGATCCATCGCCGCCTCGGCGCCGCCAAGACCGCCAAGACCGTGTGCGGCCTGCGTACCGAGGCACTGTCGGGCTCGGTCTTCTATTATGATTGCCAGACCCACGACGCGCGCCTGGTCCTGGCGAACGTGCTCGACGCGGCCCGCGCCGGCGCCACCACGGCGGCCCGCGCCGAGTTCGTCTCGGCCGATTTCGGCGCCGACGAACGCGTCACCCACGCACGCCTCCGCGACCACATCCTCGGGCGCGATTGGACCATCCCCTGCCGCCACCTCGTCGTCTGCACCGGCCCCTGGACCGACGTGACAGGCGCCACCCTCGGACAGCCCCCGCGCCTGCGACCGACCAAGGGCGTCCACGTCGTCGTCGCGCGCGAGCGCCTCCCGATCGACGTCGCCGTGGCGGTCACCTCGGTCGAGGACGGCCGCGTCGTCTTCGCGGTCCCGTTCGGGAACACGAGCTACATCGGCACGACCGACACCGATTACAGCGGCGACCTCGAGCGCGTCGTCGCCGACGCCGCCGACGTTCGCTACCTCCTCGCGACCGCCAACCACTTCTTTCCGGACGCCAAGCTCACGCCGCGCGACATCCGCAGCACCTGGGCGGGGCTCCGGCCGCTGGTCCGAACCGACGCCGCGACCGCCTACAAGACCAGCCGCGAGCACGAGCTCTGGCGCGACACGCGCGGCGTGTCGATCATGGCGGGCGGCAAGCTGACGACCTACCGCGCGATGGCCGAGGAGCTGGTCGACGCGGTCGTCGCCGACCTGCGCAAGCACCCGCGTTCCGCGACTGAGAGCGCCCCGAAGACGGCGCGCTGCGTAACCCACCGACGCCCGCTCGACCCCGAGCTCGCGCGCGTCGCCGATCCCGCCGTCGGCCCGGCCGACCTCTTCGAGCGCCAGCTCTGGCAGACGCACGGATCCCTCGCGGCGCGCGTGCGCGAGCGCATGGCGGCCCACCCCGCGGAGTGCGCGCGCATCGCGCCCGACCTCGACTACGTGCTGGCGCAGGCGGCGGTCGCGGTGCTCGACGAAGAGGCCTGGACCCTCGAAGACGTCATGGTCCGCCGCACGCAGGTGTTCTACCGCGCGGCCGATCACGGCCTGGGCGGCGCGCCGGCCGTCGCCCAGCGCATGGCCGAGCTGCTCGGGCGCGACCAGGGCTGGGTTGCGGCCGAGATCGCGGCCTACACGCGCTACGTCGACGAGGCGCTGGCGTGCGCGTCCGAGGCGAGCGCCGATGGGCTCGCGCACTCGGCCTGACTGCGCTAAGGTCACGCGAGGTCGAACTCCGACCCATGGCAGGGAGCAGCTGCACGATGAAGGGCCGCCTCATCTTCGCTTGGTTCGTTCCCCTCTACGTCGTCGTCGGCGCCGCGTGCAGCGATCCGTGCAAGCAGCTCGAGGTCAAGGTCTGCGACGACCCCAAGTACGTGCGGGCCAACAAGCGCCACTGCGACCTCGTCCGAGACCCCGAGCGCCGCGAGAACCTGACCAAGGACACGTGCCGCGGGCTTCTCGATTTCATCGCCAAACGCTGAGGCCACGGCGTGAGCGACGAGCGTCATGATGGGCTGATCGACACCCTCCTCTTGGTCGGCGTCCTCTTGGCCGCGACGTTCGAGATCGTGTCGACCGAGGCCCGGCGACCCGCTGAAATGGCGGTCTCGCGCGCGAACGTCCTCGGGCTCGAGACAACCGGAATGCAGTTCGACGCGCCCGTCGAAGCGCCGGACGTCGCGCTCGAGACGATGGGACTGCAGCACGGCGCGTCGGCGGCGCGCGACATGCTGACGCATCTGCGCGACGCGATGGCCGAGGCGAACGCGACGCCCGAGCTGCAGGTCGTGTGGGTCGCGATGGCCACGAGCTACCGCGAGGATCGCCTGGCGCTCGGGGCGATCGCGACGCTCGTGCGCAAGCCGGCGCTGCTCGCGAGTCACGAGGCGACGCTCGACGAGCTGACGCGCCTGGCGAGCGGGCGGCCCGCGACCAAGCTCGACGTGCTAACGGCGCGCTTCGCCGATCTCGGCGCCTCGACCTGGCTCATCTCGCGACTGCGCGAGCGCCACTTCGCGAACGCGGGCGACCTCGTCGCCGCCGCCCGAGCGGCCGAGAGCTATCGCGCGACGGCGGCCGACTACATCGGGCGCAGGGTCACGATGTTCGCGATCCCCGCGCTCCTCGCGCTCGTCGGCCTCGTGACGCTCATCCTTTTCCCGTGGTGGTATCGGCGCCTCGCCGCGCGCGGCTACGCGGGCCTCGCCGGGACCACCTCGCCATTTCGGCACCCGCGCACGCGGCGCGTCCTCTTCGGGTGGGTGCTCGGCTCGTGGGCCCTCGGGCAGCTGCTCTTCGGCGTCGTGGCCGCGCTCGGCACCGATCTCCGCGGCATCGCGCTCACGAGCGCGCTCGACACCATCCTGAACGGGCTCCTGGCACTCGCGCTCATCCAGAACTGGGGCCGCGAGCGCGAGGACACGCGCCACCTCGGACCGCTGCTCGGGTTCACGACCGCGTCGCTTCCGAAGCGCCGCTGGGGCCTCGCGGCCTGGCTCGTCCCGGGGGTCGGCGTGGCGTTCGCGTTCATGTTCGCGGGCGTCATCCTCGGCTCGTTGCTCATCGGCCCGCACAGCGATCACCAGACCTCGATCGATCTCGTCCTGGCCGACGACCGCTTCGAGACCTGGCTCGGGATCGGGCTCGCGGCGGGCGTCGCGGCGCCGGTCGTCGAGGAGGTCCTCTTTCGCGGCTTCATCTACCGGAACCTCCGCGACCAGCTCGGACGCGGCGGCGGCGCAGTCCTGAGCGGGCTCATCTTCGGCGCCGTCCACATGCACCCAACGCTCATCGTCCCGCTCACGCTCTTCGGCGTCGGACTCGCGCTGCTCTATGAATGGTCAGGTTCTTTGCTCGTGCCCATCGCGGCGCACGCGGCCTGGAACATCATGACCCTGGTCACGCTCCATGACCAAATCCGCGTCTGACATGCGCGACGCGCCCTTCGCGCCGGAATTCGTCGCGGGCAAGCGCGACGCGCCCTTCGCGCCCGAGTTCGCGAAGAGCGATGTGCGCCTGACGGCGGATGCGGTGCTGACCGGAGGCGTTGCGCCCGCTTCGCCCGCGGCGCCCGCTCAGTGCATCGACCCGAGCGCCGCCGTCTCGGACCTCGCCGCACGCGTGGCCGCCTCGATCGCCCCAAAGCCGCTTCCCGAGCCGTCCCCAGGGGGATTCGGCGTGACGCAGCGCTGGACGCTCACGCGCCTCGGGTTCGCGCCGCGCCAGCGTGACCCGCGCGTCCGGCGCGTCGTGGTCGTCCGATCGACCTTCATCGCCGCCGCCGATCTCGCCGCCTGGCGCCACGCCCCACCGGCCGACGCCCACCCACTCCCGCCCGACGCCGACGCGGTCGTGGACGGCGCGACGACCGAGGACGCGACCGCTTTCTATGCGGTCCTGGAGGCCGTCGCGGCCGACCCCAGCGAAACCCGCGGCGACCCCGCCGCGCAGGCGACCTGGCATTCCCTGCCGCTCATGCCGATTCTGCCCCCCTTCGAAACCGCCGAGGCCCCCTTCGTGCTTGGCCCCGCGCGCGCCCGCATCGAGGCCTTCGCGCGCACGGCCCCCGCCTCGCCCGAGCTCGCCGCGCTCATCGTCGCGGCGCTCCGGGGCCTCGGGTGACCGTCGTCATCGAGCCGCGTCGCAGCCTCGCGGCCGCCGTCATGGCGGGTCTGGCGGCATGCGCCGTCGGAGCGATGGCCGTCGCGTTGGTCCTCGATCCGATCGTGCCGTCGTATTCCAAGGTGCCGATCGCCGTCGTCGCCGTGATCCTGATCGCCGGCATCGGCGCCGTGCTGCTCAGACTCGCAGCGGGTCGCGGCGGCATCGTCGTCGACGACGCCACCCACCGGATCGGGCTCGGCGTGACGAGCCTGCGCGACACCTGGTGGCTCCCGCTGGACGCATGCGCAGGCGTGCGCGCCGCGCCGATGGCGGCCCCCGGCAGCAGCATCGAGCGCTGGCTCGTCGTCATCGAGCCGCGCGACCCGCGCGCGCCGGCCATCGTCGTCGCCGAGAGCGACGCGCGCGAGCTCATCGATCAGGTCGCCGCGGCCGTCGCGCAGCGATCGGGCCTCCCGCTTCTCGACGCCGAGTCCGCCCGCGCCGAGGCCCCGCCGCCCGTGGATGCGGCGACCTCCACGACCTTCGCGGTGGCCCGCGGAGCCGCTCTACAGACCATCTTGACGCTCTTTGGCGCGGCCCTCGTGACCGTCGGCGTCGTCGCCTTCGCGGGCCTCGAGCAGGACCCTATTCTGGGATTCATCTTCGGCCCGGTGCTCTTCGTGCTCGGCCTGACGCTGCTCGTCATCGCCGGCGTGAAAGCGCTGGCGCGCGAGGATCTCGCGTTCGACGGACGCACCTTCGAGCATCGCTTTCGCCTCGGCCCGCTGCGCTGGGGGACGCGGCGCGTCCGGGCGCGCGCGCCGGTGTGGCGGATTTGGCTCTTGGGGATGCGCGGCGGCTACCTCGAGCTGCGCGGCGACGACGGCGCGCTCGTGATGGCCGCCGGAGCGACCACGCTGAGCCGCCACGCGCTCGCCGATCTCGCCCGCTTGCCCGCACGGTTCGCGGCCGCGAGCGATCCGCAGCCTTGACTTATCACTCAGCGGCGCTAAATCGCAGAAAGCCTGGCAAAGCCAGGCTGCCCAAGAATGGAAATCCAGGGCACGCTTTGGTCACCCGAAAGGAATGGCGCTTCGATGCAGACCCGACCCGACCGTCCCAGCTTTTTCCGATCCTCGACCCGCACCGGGAGCTTCGGCGCCTTCGGCCAGGCCGAGACCGCCGCCGCGCCGATCGAGCGCACCGGCGCTGAGCGCGTCGCCTTCTTGCGGCGCGTCTACGGCTGGATGTTCGCGGGGATGATCGCGACCGTCTTCGGCGTCGCCATCTCGGTCAAGGCCGGGATCGCCGAGGGTCTGCTGACGCAGGGCTTCCTGCCCAGCATCCTCATGTTCGTCGCCTGGATCGGCCTGGCCTACGTCGTCCAGCGCGTCCGGCACGTGCCGACCTGGAACGTCGTCGCCTTCGCGGCCTACGGCTTCTTCACGGGCATCGTCATCTCGAGCATGTGCTACGTGGCCATCCTCCTGGCCGAGCTCAAGGGGCTCCACGAGGGAACGTTCCTGCTCCAGGCGGGCGGGCTGACGCTGGTCGCGTTCGCGGGTCTGACGGCCTACGCGTTCTTCTCGAAGCGCGACTTCAGCTTCCTGCGCAGCTTCCTCGTCGTCGGCTCGTTCGTGCTCCTCGGGGCGCTCCTCATCGGTTTCTTCGTCGAGTCGACGGGCTACCACCTGGCGATCTCGTCGGCGGGGATCCTCTTGATGCTCGGGTTCACGCTCTACGACACGCAGCGCGTGCTCCGAACCTACCCCGACGGCGAGCATGTGGCCGGCGCGATGACGCTGTTCCTCGATTTCGTGATGCTCTTCGTCTACGTCCTGCGCTTCGTGCTGCTGCTCGCGGGTGGCAGCCGCGACTGACCGCCCCCTCGAGAACGATGGCCAAGACCCCCTCGACGATGGTCCCGCTCGGGACCCCAGCACCGGACTTCCGACTCCCCGATACGGACGGCACGGACGGCACGGACGGCACGGGTCGCTTGGTCGCGCGCGATGACTTCGCCACGCACCCCGCCCTCCTCGTCATGTTCCTCTGCAACCACTGCCCGTACGTCGTGCACGTGCGCGACGTCCTGACGGCGCGGGCTGCCGAGTGGATCGGGCGCGGGGTCGCCGTCGTCGCGATCAGCGCCAACGATCCCGAGCGCTACCCGGCCGACGCACCCGCCGAGATGGCCAAGGACAAGGCCCGTTTCGGGTACCCGTTTTCGTATCTCTTCGACGCGACGCAGGCCGTCGCGCTCGCCTATCGCGCGGCGTGTACGCCCGACTTCTTCCTCTATGACGCCGATCGGCGCCTCGTGTACCGCGGGCAGCTCGACGGCGCGCGGCCAGGCAACGGCGTGGCGGTCACAGGCGCGGACCTCGGCGCCGCGATCGATGCGCTCCTTGGCGGACGCGCGATCGCCGAGGAGCAGCGCGCGAGCATGGGCTGCAACATCAAGTGGCGCGACGAGAACCTCGTCGGCGGCTGGCCCGCGTACCCGTCCGAAACCTGAGCCGCGGCTCAGTCAGCTCGTCGCGAGGCGCCCCAGCGCCACCTCGAGCGGCGTCAGCTCGCACGCGTCCGCCTCGACCAGGAGGCTCGCGACGCGCGGCCCGATCGCCTCGACCGCCGCAGCCGTCATCGCCGCCAACTCGCTCGCGAAGAGCGCGAGGCCCTCTTCGCGAGCGAGCTGGGCCGCGGGCGGCGGATTCTGCGTCGCGAGCACCGCCTCGATCACCGCACCCGCGTTCGCGGCGAAATCCGGCACGTAGAGGATCCCGCGCTCGGCAAGCGTGGTCGCGAGCGTGGCATCCTCGAGCTGCACGTTGGCCGCGCCACACACGATCCGGCAACGCAGCGCCCCGACGTTGGCGTGCGTGACGAACGGTCCGACGCCGCACGGCGCGAGGACACCGATCTCGGCGTAGGTCAGCGCGACCGGATCCCCCGTGGGCACGCCCAACTCGCCCGCCAGGCCCTTGGCGCGCTCGGGGTTGCGATCGGCGAGGATGACCCGCCGCCCGCGCGCCGCGAGCTCGCGCGCCACCGCGCCTCCCACCGAGCCCGTGCCGATGACGCCGGTGACCGCGTCATCCAAGCCGATGTGCCGCGTCGCCGCTTCGATCGCGAGGACCACGCCGCGCGCGGCGCTCCGGGGCGACGGCGCCTTCTCAGGCGTCACCCAGCGCGTCACGGCGCGCATCAGCGCCAGGTCCGCCTCGCCGGTGCCCACCTCGGGACCCGCGACGTAGGCGCCGCCGAGGCTCTCGACCGCCGCGCCCAGCGCCGTGTACATCTTCGCGTGATCGGCGGCGCTCGCCCCGCGCCGATCGAGGATGACGGCCTTGGCGCCGCCGACCGGCAGCTCGGCGAAGCGCGTCTTGAGCGTCATCTGCTCGGCGAGCTCGACCACGTCCGTGACCGCGTCCTGCACCGACGGGTACACGAGGCGCCGGATCCCGCCGAAGCCGGGCCCGCGCGAGATGTCGTGCAGCGCGATGAACGCGTGGAGCCCGGCCGCCTCGTCGCGGACCTCGTAGAGCGCGTCGCACCCAGCCGCCTGGGTGAATCGACGCGACACCTCGGTGAGCTCCATCATGTCGGCTCCTAGGTGGGCATCGTACGCCCATCACCGGGCGCGCGCCATGCCCGGACCGCGTTCCTGACGTGGGCGGATCAGCGCTTGGGGAGCTGCGCATCGAGCTCGCGGCGGATCCACGGGTCCACGATTGCGGCGCACACCGCGCGCGCTTCGTCGACGCGTCCACGCCCGAGGAGCAGCGCGACGAGCTGCGCGCGCCCCTCGTCGGAGCGCGCGGCGAGGTCTCTGAGCAGCGCCTCGCAGGCGGCCTTGCGCCCCGTGCGCCAGGCGATCTGGGCCCGCGCGATCACGTCGGCGTCCGTCGGCGACGCCACGCCCGCGAGCGCCCGCTCCGCGTCCTCGAGGCGTCCGAGCGCGAACAGCGCCCGCCCCCTGAG
>SXIE01000151.1 GCA_005772945.1 Pseudomonadota bacterium | reverse complement strand
TCGCCATCCGCGGTATCGAGGTGCTCTTGGATGGCCGCGGGCCGGGCGCGCCGAGCGTCGCGGCTCCGAGCCTCACGCCCGCGCCGCTGGCGGCCGTCGCGGCAACACCGGCGACGCCTGCGCCGCGCGCGCGGAAGCACGAAGCACCCGCGCATGCGGAGGTCGTGCCCGTGCGGGAGCGGAGCGACAGCGCAGCGTCGGAGGCGCAGCCTCCGAAGGAGCGTGCGAAGCACCTGCCGGCGGCCAAAGCACCCGCACCGGCACCGAAGGCACCCGCACCGGCACCGAAGGCGCATGCACCGGCACCCAAGGCGCATGCACCGGCACCCAAGGCGCATGCACCGGCTCCGAAGGCGCCGACGCCGGCCGCCCAGCCCGCGACCCGGCATGCGGCCCCGCTGGCGACGCCCGTGAGCGGCGCGCGCAAGGCGCCGACCCACAAGCCCGCGCCCAAGCCGGCGCGTCGCGACACCCCGCATGATCCCGGAATGCGCGACCGCACGACGCAGGCCAAGCCTGCGGCACGCGCCACGCGCACCGTGTACGTGCCCGAACGTGCGCGCGGCGCAAGCGGCCCCATCTCGAAGTGATCCCCAGGCCGCCGCTCGTCCCGAAGGCTCACTTCGGGGCGGGCGCATCCTTGGGCTCGGCGCCGGCCTTCTTCGGATCGGCGGCGATGAAGCGCGCAAACGCCTCGGGCGCGACGCGCCCCTTCGCGAGCGCCTTGGCGACGTCGGCGGCCGTCAGCGCCGCGATCGCCTCGTTCTGCGTTTGGTCCCAGGCCATCGTGCGACCGAGGAACTGCAGCTGCGCGAGCCGCGTCACGACATACTGATCGTTCGCGAGCTCGGTCGCGACGCCGCTCTTCCAGCTCTCCGTCGCGTTCGCGAGCTCCGCGTCAGGGATCCCCTTGGACAAGAGCAACGCGGTCTCCTCGATCAGCGCCGCCATCGCCTTCGGCGCGTTCTGCGGGTTGACGAGCGCGCCCGCGAGAAAGATCGCGCGCGTGTCGATCGCGCTCGCCCGCAGCGCCGAAAACGCCCCGTAGGACCAGCCTTCCTTCTGGCGCAGCCGATTGTTGAGGCGCGTCGCCGAGCCGCCGCCCAACACGTAGTTCGCCATCAGGAGCGCCGGGTAGTCCGGGTCGTCGTCGCGCAATTCGAGTCCCTGAGCGACCGCGATGAAGCCGCCTTCCTTGTCGGGCGTGTCGATCGTCTCGGCCCCCGGGGTCGTGGCGAGAAACGGCATCGCGACGCGCGTGAACGGCTTGGGCGAGGCCCACGCCCCGAAGTGCGTCGTCACGAGCGCCTGGACCTCGGCCTGGTCGAAGTCCCCGACGATCGCGAGCTCGGCGTTCGAGGCCCCGTAGAGGTCTTTGTGAAAGGCCTTCACATCGTCCAGGGTGACGGCGCGCACGCGCGTCACGGCCTCGGCCACGCTCGGGATCGCGCGCACGTCATCGCTCGCCGGATACGGGAAGAGCGCACGCAGCGCGGCCACGAACGCCAGGCTCTGCGGGTCGCTCAGCTGATCCTCGAGCGCCGCCAGGAGCTCCTTCTTGGCGATCGTGAATTGCTCGGCCGGAAACGTCGGCGTCTTCAGGAGCTCCGCCAGGAGCGCCAGCACCTCGGGCAGGCTCTCCCGCACCGTCGAGAACGTCGCCGTCACGACCCCGGGCTGCGGCACGAGCCCGTCGTTGCCGAAGTCGATCTCGGCCTTGAGGCGCGCGAGCTCGTCCTTGAGCGCCTGATAGTCGTGCTTCTCGGTCCCGCGCAGCAGCATCTCGGGCACCAGATCGCCCGCGTCCGTCCGTCCGGCGAGCGTCTCCGCCGAGCCGACGTGCAAAACGAAGGTGCCCCGCACCGCCTTGCCGCGCGTGCTCTTCGGCAGCATCACCAGCTTCACGCCCCCGACCGCGACGCGCGTCGTGCGCCGCTCGATGTTCGCGATCGTCGCCTCGAACGCCTCGCCCTCCGCCGCACCCGCCTGACCGGCGTAGTCCTTCACCAGCGCCGCCACATCGGGCCGCCCCGGCGTCGGGCTCCGCGCGGGCGCCTTGTCCGGCACGAACGTCCCCATCGTCCGGTTGGACGCCTTCAGGTACGCCGCCGCGACCGCCGCGACCGCCGCCGGTTCCAGCGCCGCGACCCGATCGCGATGCACGAACATGAGGCGCCAATCCCCTTGCGCCTGCCACTCCGAGAGCTCGACCGCGACCTCCTGGTTGCTCGTCATCTTGAGCGCAAAGCCCTTCGCGAACTCGGCCTGGAAGCGCTTCACCTCGGCCTCGGTCGGCGGCTCCGTCGCGAGCCCCTCGAGCACCGCGAGCAGCTTCTCGCGCACCGGCGCGAGCGGCCTATCGGCCGGCACCTGCGCGTAGAATTCGATGACACCCGGCTCGGCCAGACCCTGCGTGATCCCCACGACGCGGCTCGCCATCCCGGTCTCGACCAGCGCCCGATAGAGCCGCCCCGACGGCTCGCCCGTCATGAGCTCGGCCAGCGCCTCGCTCGCCACGAAGGCCTCATCCGTCCCCGCGACCGTATGGTAGATCGCCCCGATCCACTGCGTGTCGCCGTTGCGCGCGAGCGTCACCGCGCGCTCGCCGTCCTGCACCGGCTCTTCGGTGTAGCTCGCCGGCAAGACGCGCGTGGGCTTGGGGATCACCCCGAATTTCTTGTTCACGCGTGCAAGAGTCGCCGCGGCGTCGATCTTGCCGGACACGACCAAGAGCGCGTTGTCGGGCTGATAGAACGTCTCGTAGAAGCGCCGCAGGTTCTCGACGGGGACGCGCTCGATATCCGCGCGCGAGCCGATGACCGACTTGCCGTAGTTGTGCCAGAGGTAGGCCGTCGACAGCATGCGCTCGCGCATGATCGAGAAGGGGTCGTTCTCGCCGGTCTCGAACTCGTTGCGGACGACCGAGAACTCCTTCTGCAGGTCCTCGTTCGCCACGTTCGAGTGGACCATCCGATCGGCCTCGAGATCGAGCGCCCATTCGAGGTTGTCGTCGGTCGCCGCGACCGTCTCGTAGTAGTTCGTCCGATCGTAGTCGGTCGAGCCGTTGAAGTCGGCGCCGCGCTTCTGGAGCTCACCCCAGATGTCCTTGTGCGACGGCGTCCCCTTGAAGAGCATGTGCTCGAGCAGATGCGCCATGCCCGTTTCGCCGTAGCCCTCGTGGCGCGAGCCGACCAGGTAGGTGCACGCCACGGTGATCGTGGTCTTCGACGGATCCGGAAAGAGGAGAACCCTGAGGCCATTGTCGAGCCGGTATTCGGTGATGCCCTCGACGCTCGTCACCTTCTCGGGGGCCGTCGGGGGCGCCTCCGACGCAGGCGTTACCTCGGTGGTCGCGGTGATCACGTCCGCCTTGCTCGGCGTCGGCGCGGCCACGTCGGGCGCCGGTCCCTGCACGGTCAGCTTGGTGTCCGGATTCGGTTTATCGCCTTGGCCGCACGCAGCGAGCGCCGCGATCGCCACCACCTGGAACATGAACGATTGCAGCCGCATGCAACTCTCCGGGGCGACGGGACGTCTCGCGATGTCGAGGCATGTGGGTCGTAGCGGGGCGCACGCGGCCTGTAAAGCCCGCTCGCAGAGGTCGGTTGAAGCGCGCGCGCGTCCGGCGCATTCTCCGCCGCATGATGGAACGGGTCGTCGCGGTCGGTGAGAGTCTGGCGCTCGAGGATGTGGTGGCGGTGGCGCGCGGCGGCGCGCGCGTGCGTCTCGCCGATCGCGGGCGCGTCGCGATGGAGGCCTCACGCCGCGTGGTCGAGGGGCTGCTCGGCGCCGAAGGCGCGGCGACCTACGGCATCAACACCGGCTTCGGCGCGCTGGCTGAAGTCCGGATCCCCGCGACGGATCTCGCCGCGCTGCAGCTCAACCTCGTGCGCAGCCACGCGGTCGGTGTCGGGCCGGTGCTGCCGTCCGAGGTCGTGCGCGCGATGCTGCTGCTCCGCGCGCAGGTCCTGGCGCTCGGCTACTCGGGGGTGCGCGTGGCGCTCGTCGACCAGCTGGTGGCGCTCCTCGCGGCGGGGATCCATCCGCTCATCCCGAGTCAGGGCTCGGTTGGCGCGTGCGGGGACCTCGCGCCGCTGGCCCATCTGGCGCTCGTCCTCATCGGCGAGGGCGAGGCCGAGGTCGGCGGCGACCGCATGTCAGGCGGCGCTGCGCTCGCTCGGGCGGGGGTGGCTCCGCTCGTCCTCGCGCCCAAGGAAGGGCTCGCGCTCATCAACGGCACGGCCGCCATGCTGGCCGTCGGCGCGCTGGCCCTGGTCGACGCCGAGACGCTCGTCCTTTCGGCCGACGCGATCGGGGCGATGAGCCTCGAGGCGCTCAAGGGCTCGACGGCCCCGTTTCACGAGGCGATTGTCCGCGCGCGCCCGCATCCCGGCGCGCTGGCTGTCGCGGCGCGCCTCCGTGCGCTGCTGGCCGACTCGGCGATCGCCGCGTCCCACGTCGATTGCGGCGAGGTGCAGGACGCGTACTCGCTGCGCTGCATGCCGCAGGTCCACGGGGCGGCGCGCGATGTCCTCGGGTTCGCGCGTGGCGTGCTGGCGATCGAGCTCAACGCCGCGACCGACAACCCACTGGTGTGCCCCGATGGCCAGATCCGATCGGGCGGCAACTTCCACGGGCAGCCCGTCGCTGAGGCGTGCGACGCCGCGGCGATGGCGCTCGTCGACCTCGCCTCGATCAGCGAGCGGCGTATCGCCTACGTCGTCGATCCCCAGCGTAATCGTGGACTTCCGGCGTTCCTGGCGCGTCACTCGGGGCTCCATTCGGGCTTCATGATGGCGCACGTGACGGCCGCCTCGCTGGTCTCCGAAGCGCGCTCGCTCGCGATGCCCAAGAGCATGGACTCGATCCCCACGTCGGCCGATCGCGAGGACCACGTGTCGATGGGCATGACGAGCGCACGCGCCTTGGCCGAGGTCGTGCGCATGACCGCGATCGTGCTCGGCATCGAGGCGATCGTGGCCGCGCAGGGCGTCGAGCTCCGCCAGCTCGCGCCGGCGCCGGGCGTGGCGCGACTCGTCGCCGCGGTCCGAACGCGCGTCGCGCCGCTCGAGGCCGATCGTGTCATGGCCTCGGATTTCGAGGCTGCGCGGGCGCTCATCATCACGGGCGCGCTCGCCGAGCCGAACGTCTGAGCGACCTCGAGGCGGGGACGCGCCGCGCGGCTCAGGCGATCCCCAGCGATCGCAGGCGCGGCAGCAGCACCCGCTCGAGCGCGTCCTGCTTCACGAGCGCCTCACGCTCGGGGCCGAGCAGCCCGAGCGCCGCGAGCTCGGGCTCGGGCCACGCGTCGAGCGTCCGCTGGCGCATCGGCAGCGGCCCGAGCGCGTCCGCGATCCCCGCGCGATGCGGCGCGAGCGTCGTCTCGGCGACCGCGCGCGCGAAGTCGCGGCCGTCGGCGTCAAAGCGCGCGAGCGAGGCGGCGACGTAGGCCCACCCGAAGTCGCGATGCGCGTCCTCGTCGGCCAGCGTCGCGGTGAGCACCGCCCGGATCGTCGCCTGCGTCGCGCGTTTCTGCAGATCCTCGATGAGCGCCACCGACAGGGTCTCGCTGATCGCGAGCATCGAGAGTGCCGTCCCGAGTGCGCGCTGCGGTATGGGCAGCGCGAGGAAACTCGGACTCTCGTCCTCGGCGAGAGGGGTCGGAAAGAGCGCGGTCGCGCCGAGCGCCTCGACGACCCCAACGCAGAGGGCCGTATGACGAACCTCGTCGATCACCGCATCGGAAGCGCCCGCGAAGACCTCGAGCGGATCCCCGGCGGCGAGCACCTCCTGAAGAAAACGCGCCATCACCTGGATCGATCGAAACTCCGTCTGGACGCGATAGCCCCAGATCGTCTGCGCGCGCGCGAGCACGGTCGGCGCGAGCCGCGCGGCCACCTGTGCGAGCGGCGCCCAGTCGATCGCGACGCCCACGAGCGCCTCGTGGATTGCGCGAAATGGTGGTCCTGCATGCGTGATCCGAAGCGCGTTCACGGCGCGGTCACGTTACGGACACGCGCGGCGATCGTCGCCGACCGCGCACGAGCCGTCGCCGCACACGACGTATGTCTTGGCCTCGAACGTCGGCGCCCCGAGACCGCCCGGCAGGCAGCGCTCGTCGATCTTGCCGCCCAGGCAGACCTTGGTCCAAGCGCCGTCGCACGCGGCGGCGCCGAGCTCGGCGCGGGTCGGGTGGCAGTCCTCGATGAGGACGTGGGTCGTGCAGCGCTTCGCGCTCGGCGGCCCGCACCGAGTGAACGCGGGGTTCGCGCTCGGGCCCGAGTAGTTGCTCGGTGGCATCGGGATGCAAGCGTTTGCGACGCGGCGACCGATGCACGCCGGGGCCTAGCCGCCGTACTTCGTCGTGCAGTCGGCCTCGTCTTTGGCCGCGACGGTGCGGGGGAGCGGCGACGGGCAGCGTCCGCGGTCGCGGCCGTCGACGCAGGTCTGGTGGCCGCACGCGATGAACGGGCCGTTGTCGAAGTTGCACTTGGCGCCCTTGGGGCAGCACAGGCGCTGGATGTGGCCGCCCTGGCAGACGGTCTCCTCGTAGCCGTCGCAGGGGATCGGAGCGCCAGCCCGGCCCGTACGGCCGAGCGGGCCGGCGATGACCAGGAGCGCCAGCGCGCCCGGAAGGAGCGCCAGACCGGTGACGGCCCCCGCATCGCACGCGGCGAGCAGCGGGGTGACGACGAGAAACGCGAGCGCCGCGCGGCGACCGGCGCTCATACGGCGCTCGCGGGCGGGAAGAGCGTGGAGGCCTGCGCGAGCTCGGCCTGCATCTGGCCGGTCGCGATCTTGCGCCACATGCGGAAGTCGGCGCGCAACGACCACAGCGGGTACGTGAACGTCGCGGGCCGATTCTTCTCGAAGACGAAGTGCCCGACCCACGCGAACCCGTATCCCGCCACCGGGATGAGCGGCCAGAGGAGCGGATTCGGGGCCATCGCCAGGACCAGCGAGGTACCGACGAAGTGAAGCCGACGGCAGGTCGGATCCACGTGTTGCGACACGTAATAGGGCCAGAATTCATCGTAGCTCGCGAAGGCCGCGGAGCGGCTGCCCTCGGGAATGGCGTTCACGAAGGCCGCGGAGCGGCTGCCCTCGGGAATGAAAATCGGGACGCGCTCAGCCATCGTGCACCTCGAAGTGTGCGATATCGTACGACGGCTCCGCGCCCGCATCAATCGGGTATCTGCGTCCTGCTCTCGGTCGCTCGAAGCCTCGTCGCAAACGAAAAAGGCGCCCCTTGGGAGGGCGCCTGGTCTCCGCGCGGGTCCCGAAGGCATCCCGCGAGGGCGTCACTTCGTGTCGAACTCGGCGTCGATCACATCGTCACCGCCCGACTTCTTGCCGCCCGGCGCGGGGCCGGCGGGGTCCGCGGCGCCGCCCTCGGGCCCTGCGGCCTGCGCCTTGTAGATCTTCTCGGCGAGCTTGTGCGCCTTCTTCTCGAGGTCGTCCTTGGCCTGGTCGAGCTTGGCCTTGTCGCTGCCCTGCAGAGCGTCCTTGGCATGGTCCAACGCGGTCTGGAGCTCGCTCTTCTCGCTCTCGCCGAGCTTGTCGCCGTGCTCTTTCAGCTGACGCTCGACCTGGTACTTGAGGCTGTCGAGTCCGTTCTTGGCCTCGGCGAGCTGGCGCTTGACCTCGTCGTCTTTGGCTGCCGCCTCGGCTTCCTTCACGAGTCGATCGACGTCGGTCTCGGCCAAGCCCGAGCTCGCCGTGATCTGGATCGACTGCTCCTTGTTCGAGGCCTTGTCCTTGGCCGACACGTGCACGAT
>SXIE01000150.1 GCA_005772945.1 Pseudomonadota bacterium | reverse complement strand
TGGACGAGGCCGAGCGCTGCCATCGCCTCGCCTTCATCTTCCGCGGGACGCTCCTCGACGTCGGAACCCCCGACCAGATCGTCGAACGCCGCCACCTGCGCGTCGCCGAGCTCTCGGTGCCGACGGCCGCCGACGCCGTGCGCGCGGCCGCCCTCTTGCGCGAGCGCCGCGAGGTCGACGAGGTCGCGCACTACGGCCACCTCCTGCGCGTCGCGACCAAGGGAGGCGCCGACCCGGAGGCCCTCGCCGCCGAGGTCCTCGGCGCCGCCCACATCCACGTCGACCGCACCCGCCCTGCCCGCGCGACAGTCGAAGACGCCTTCGTCAGCATGGTGCGCGACGACGAGGCCAAGGCATGAACCTCGCGCGCCCCCTCGTCATCGCTCGCAAAGAGCTGCTCCAGTTGAAGCGCGATCGCATGACCATGGGGATGATGGTCTTGCTGCCGGTGATGCAGCTGCGGCTCTTCGGTTACGCCATCAACAACGACGTCCGCCACATCCCGACCGTCGTCTACGATCAAGACCAGAGCGCCGCCTCGCGCGATCTCGCGGCGACCCTCGTCTCGACCGGATTCTACGACGTCACCGGTCAGGCCCGCGACTACGCCGACGTCGACCACGCGCTCCGCGGCGGCCACGCGCGCGTCGCCCTCATCGTCCCCGCGAACTACTCGCGCGACCTCGCGCGCGGCACGCCGACGACCGTGCGCCTCGTCCTCGACGGGTCCGATCCGCAGACCGTCGCCTCGGCCACCAACACCGCCGCATCGCTTGTCGCCGCGCGCTCCGCCGGCCTCCTGCTCCAGAAGATCCGCGCCTCGGGCCTGACCCCCTACGAGCCGATTCGCCTCGAGCCGAGCACCTGGTTCAACCCCGATCTGCGCACCGCCATCTACGTCGTCCCGGGTCTCGTCGGCGTCATCCTCACCATGACGATGGTCATGCTCACGGCCATGGCCATCGCGCGCGAGCGCGAGCGCGGCACCCTCGAGCAGCTCATCGTCTCGCCGGTCCGCAGCGCCGAGCTCGTCGTCGGCAAGATCCTCCCGTTCATCGTCATCGGCTATGTCCAGATGACGCTCATCTTCTTGCTCAGACGCTACGTCTTCGACGTGCCGATCGTCGGCTCGATGGCGCTCCTCTATGCGCTGGCCCTCATCTTCATCGCCGCCAATTTGGCCCTCGGGCTCTTCTTCTCGACGCTCGCCAAGACGCAGCAGCAGGCGATGCAGATGTCGTTCTTCTTCCTCTTGCCGAACATCCTCCTCTCCGGCTTCATGTTCCCGTTCGAGGCGATGCCCGAGCCGGCCCAGTGGATCGCCCAAGCCCTCCCGCTCACGCATTTCCTGCGCATCGTCCGCGGCATCACGCTGCGCGGCGCCGGCTTCGAGGACGTCGCGGGCGAGGCCGGCCAGATGGCCATCATCCTGGGCATCCTCGTCGTCCTCGCGTCCCTGCGCTTCCGCAAGAAGCTCGGCTGATGGTCAGACCGCGAACCGATATCCGCCCGCGCATCCTCGCCGCCGCCCGCACGCGCTTCCTCGCGGACGGCGTCGACGGCGCCTCGCTCCGCGCCATCGCCCGCCTGGCCGGGACCAACATCGGGATGATCTACTACTACTTCCCGACCAAAGACGACCTCTTCGCCGCCGTCGTCGAGGAGGTCTACGCGCGGATCGTCACCGATCTCGACGCGTCCCTCACGGTCGGCGACGACTTCGCTCGCGAAGAGCGCGGAGCGCTTGCCCACAGCGACTTCGCGACCCGCGTCCGCGCGCTCTACCAACGCATCGCCCGCATGACCGACGTCGAGGCCGACACCGCGCGCCTCGTCGTGCGCGAGGCACTCGTGTCCTCCGAGCGCCTCGGACGCCTCGTCGAGCGCTTCAAGCAAGGCCACCTCGCGCTCCTCGTACGCCTCGTCGGCGACGGCCAACGCGAGGGCGCGCTCGCGACCGATGTGCCGCTGCCGCTCATGGCGATCGCGACCGGCGTCCTCGGCATGGCGCCGCAAGTGATCCTGCGCACGATCGGCGCGCGCAGCCCCTTTGGCGCCGCCCTCGCCCCCGGCGACGCCCTCGTCGAGCAGCTCGTGCGCGTCCTCCTCGGCGGTATCGGCAAGCGCGATGGCGGCCCCTGAGAGACACCTCGGCGTTCGCGCCGCGCGCCCGTGGAGAACCCGGAGAACCCCATGTCCACCCCCATGCACGAGCTCCTGCCCGATCTCGCGATCCTCGTGAAGGTCGCCGAGCTCGGCGGCTTCTCGGCCGCCGCCCGCTCCCTTGGCATCGCCAAATCGGCGGTCTCGCGCCGCGTCGCGCTCCTCGAGACCGAGCTCGGCGTTCGCCTCCTCACGCGCTCGACACGCCAGGTCAGCCTCACCGCCGACGGCCTCCAAGTCTTCGAGCACGCGCGCGCCCTCGTGACCGCCGGTGAAGCGGCTCTCGCGACCCTCGCCGGCGCCGGCACCCGCCCGCGCGGGACCCTCCGCGTCAACGCACCCGCCTTCTTCAGCCAGCACTACCTCGTCCCCGCCATCGCCTCGTTCCTCGCCGCGCACCCCGAGGTCGACGTCCAGCTCACGACCGAGGACCGCCTCGTCGACGTGGTCGAAGGCGGCTGGGACGTCGTCGTCCGCATCGCGCGCCTGGTCGACTCGACGCTCGTCGCGCGCAAGCTCGCGACCGATCGCGGGGTCGTCGTCGCCTCACCCGCGTACCTCGATCGGATCGGCCGCCCGAGCGAACCGTGCCACCTCGTGCAGCACGCATGCGTCCACTACGCGCTCATCCCACTCGAGACCGAATGGGGCTTCAAGGTCGCACGCGATGCGGGTCCCAAGGCCCCCACCCGCCGCGTCGCGATCCCCTTGCGCGTGCGTTTCTCTTCGACCGACGGCGGCACCTTGCGCGACGCAGCCCTCGCCGGCATCGGGCTCGCCTCGCTGCCGTGGTTCATGGTCCACGACGCGGTCGCCGCCGGCCGCCTCGAGCTCGTCCTCGACAGCGCGCGCCGCGGGAACCTGACGGTGCACGCCCTCTATCCGCACAGCGACCGCCTCGCGGCCAAGACGCGCGCCTTCGTCGACCACCTCGCCACGCACTTCGCCGACCCGCCGTGGCAGCGGAGCTCGCCAGCGGAGAAGGCGCAGCCTTTGGCGCGCTCGCCCGCGCCGAAGCCGAGGACCGTTAGTTCGGCGTAGGCTGCGTCGCGTCTGCAGCGGCCTTGCAGGCCTCCAAGCCGGGCAGGTCCTTGGCCTCCAGGCTGCAACGAAACTGCGCCTGCATGGTCGCCGTCCGCGCTTCGGGCGCACGACAACCGCCCCGCATGTCCGCTTCGGTACGCGCGTCCATCGCGGGGGCCGAGCCACCCGACACGATACCGGCGACGTGGATGAGCGCCTTGAAACACAGGGTCTCTTCGGGCGTCGCCGCCGCCTCCTCCCGAGCGGGACTCGAGGCACACGCACCGACACCGACACTCACCGCGACCAACCAGAACCAACGCATTCGAACCTCCGTCGCTCCGACGTAGCGCAGGTTCGCCCATGCGTCCAGGCGCCCACGCGCTGGCACGCGCTGGCACGCGCTGACGGTACGCCGCCTGGGGAGCCCGCCACGCGCCTCACACCACGTAGACCCAACCGCCCGGTTGACGCGTCGCACGCCTCTCGTTCGCCGAGCGCGCCGAGCGAACCGAGGCCGATCGGCATTCGCGCGTTCACACTTTGGCGACTCGTCACGACGGAGCAACGATGGACACGGCCGACACTCACATCGAGGCACACATCCGCTCGCGGGACGCGCGCGCGGCCCTCGAGCTCATCGCGCAGACCTACGGCGCGACGCTCGGACGCTTCTGCGCCGCCCAGGTCGGTGCGCTCGGCGATGGCGAGGAGGCGCTGCAGGAGACGCTCGTGCGCGCCTACGACAGCTTCGCCAGCTACCGCGGCGACGCGGGTGTGCGTGCCTGGCTCTTCGGGATCGCGCGCCACGTCTGCGTCGACGCCCTGCGCAAACGCGGGCGGCGCCAGGCGGCCTTCGAGCGCTTCGCGGTCGCCGAGGGACCCAACGCCACGAGCGCCGCCGAAGCCCGGATGGCACTCGAGGACGCGCTCGCCGGCCTCTCCGCGAACCTGCGCGAGGCGGTGCTGCTTCGCTACCAGCTCGGCATGGACGCGACCGAGGTCGCCGATGCCCTCCATATCTCCCACGCGGCCGCCCGCAAGCGCATCTCCCTCGGGATCGCCGCGCTGCGTGCCGCCCTCGACGCCGCTCCCGTGCGCACCCAGCGCGCGCCCCGCGGCAACGCCGAACTCCCAGTTGCCACCGAGACCTCCGACAAGGGTGACACCCATGACCACGCCCTGCGAACGACTGAAGATCCTATTGTCCTCGGCTCCTGAAGCGGCCCTCGCGCTGCCCGCCCTGTCCAAGGGACTCGCCGATCACACCGCCGAATGCGGCGTCTGCAAGGCCGAGCAAGCCCGCGCGCTCGCTCTCGTGCAGGCGCTCGAAGGTTTGTACACCAACTATTCGCCGCCGGCCGATCTGGTCGCAAAAGTGCTCGCGCGCGGCGAGGCCAAGGGCGACGCCAAAGGTGACGCCAAGGCCACCACCAAGCCGGTCGACGCGGCGACGGCCCCCAAGCCCGCGGGCTCGCGCTCGCGTACGTTCTGGCTCGGCGGTGGCGTCGGAGCCCTCGCCGCAGCCGCAGCCGCGCTCATCGTGAGCCAGGTCGGCGGCGGGACCACGAACCCGCCGATCGACCCGTCGCCCGCGCGCACGACGCCGCCCGGAACCCAGGTCGCCGATCCCACCAAAGGCACGCCGGCCAAGGACTTCAACGGCCTGCGCGTCACCACGTGCTTCGACGGCGGCGCCTCCGTCCCCTGCGGCGGCAGCGACGCGCAGCTCGAGACGGCCGTCGGCGAAACCCGCGCGGCGCGCCTCTCGGACGGCTCGATGATCGAGCTCGCGCAGGACACTCGCGTCGTCTTCGATCACGATGGCCGCGGCCTGCGCGTCGAGCGCGGCGAGGCCTACTTCGACCTCGTGCGCCGCGACGATCTCGCCCCTCTCATGGTGCGCCTGCCGACCGGCGAGGCCAAGGTGCTCGGCACCGCGCTCGTCGTCCGCGCCGGCCGCGCGTTGTCGGTCGTCGACGTCGTGCGCGGCCTGGTCGCCGTGTCGGGCGACGGCGAGACCGAGAAGGTCGGCGCCGGCCAGGCCGCCTGGATTGCGGCCGGCAAGGCCCCCATCGTACGCACCAGCGCCGGCGGGGCCGTGCGCCCCGAGGCCAAAAAGGGCGAGGCGGGCTGGGCCCCGGCCGACCTCGGCTTCGGGACGATTCGCGCGCGACGACCGGGCGCCACGGCCGACACCGACAAGCCCTTGCGCCTCGTCGATCACCTGGCCGACGTGAAGGTCCAAGGGTTCGTCGCGCGCACCACCATCGAAGAGAGCTTCGCGAACGACACCGGCGCCGAGCTCGAGGGCATCTACCGCTTCGCCATCCCGGCCGGCGCACAGGTGGCTGAGCTGTCGCTTCTGGTCGACGGCCGCTGGGAGGAAGGCGCCTTCGTCGAACGCGATCGCGCCGAGAAGATCTGGGCGGGCGTCATCCGCAACGCGACGCCGATCCTCAAGCGCCGCGAGATCATCGAGTACATCTGGGTCCCCGGCCCCTGGCGCGACCCGGCGCTCCTCAGCTGGCGCGAGGGCAATACCTTCGAGCTGCGCATCTTCCCGATCCCCGCCAACGGCGAGCGGCGCGTGCGCATCTCCTACAGCGAGCTCCTGCCGCGGGTCTCGGGCGGTCGGCGCTATACGCTGCCGCTGCCGCAGGTCGCCAAGGCGGCCGCGCGCGCCGAGCACTTCGGCTTGACGATGCGCGTCGGCGGCGACTTCGCGCCCGAGGACGTGCGCGTCCTCAATTACGCCGCCAAGAAGGATGCGCGCGCCGACGGCAGCGTGTCGGTCGCCCTCGATGCGCGCGGATTCCAGCCGCACGGCGACATGATCGTCGAGGTCCCCGAGCTGGGCGGCATGACGGAGCTCACCGGATATAGTTTCAGTACCAACCTTTCCGAGACGGGCGAAACGCAGGCCTGGACGGCCGTCGCGCTGCGCCCGGATCTGCAGGTCGCCAGCGGCGTCGGCGACCGCGGCGGGGCCAACGGGCGGGACGTCCTCTTCATCGTCGACCGCTCGTACAGCACACAGGCGGCGCGGATCGGGCGCGCGGCGGACTTCGTCGCGGCGACGGTCGAGGCCCTCGGCAGCGACGACCGCGTGCGCGTCTTGGCGTGCGGCACGAGCTGCAAGCCGCTCGGCGGCTGGGACACGGCCACGCCGGGCGCGGCGGCCGCGCTCAAAGAACGCATCGCGCGCCTCGAGCCGCTCGGGGCGACGCGCCTCGGCGCCGCTTTCGATGCGGCTCAGAAGGCACTCGCCCGCGACGGACGCGGCGAGGCCCAGGGACGTATCATCTATATAGGGGACGGCATCCCGACCGTCGGCGAGCTCGACGGCACGCACCTCGCCGCGGACGTGCGGGCGGTCCTCGGCGACCGGCGCGTGGTCGCCGTGAGCCTCGGCGGCTCGACCGACCGCGCGTTCCTCGCGGGCGTGACGCGCGACGGCGCCAGCGCCTACATCGACGCGGGCGCGCTCGGCTCGGTGCAGGAAGCGGCGCACCTGACGGCGCAGCGTCTGACGGGCTTCCCGCTCGAGGCGGCCGAGCTCGTCTTGCCCGAGGGCTACAGCGAGGTCGCGCCGGCGACGCTCGGGACCATCTGGCCCGGCGAGGAGAAGGTCGTGACGGCGCGCTGGACGGGCCTGCGCTCGGCCCATGGGGAGAGCGGGGAAAGCGGGGGGGACGCGGGGGACGCGGCCGGCCGCCCCGAGCTCGGCCAGGGCGAGGTCGTTCTACGCGGCAAGGTCGCGGGCGAGAACTTCGAGCGCCGCTACCACCTGACGACCCGCGCCGCCGAGGGCAACGCCTTCGTGCCGCGCCTCTGGGCCGAGCGCCGGATCGCCGATCTGGCTGGGCGCGACGACGAGGCAGCGCGCACCGAGGGCGTCGCGATCTCGCGGGCCCATCACCTGCTCTCACCGTGGACGAGCCTCTTGGTCCTCGAGAGTCCGGCGATGGCCAAGGCCTTCGGCGTCACGACCACCACGCCGGTCGCGGCCTGGGACGGCGAGGAGGCGATCAGCGGCACCGGCGGCCTGGCGCTCGACGCCATGACGGGCGCGAACAAGGACAGCGGCGGCGCGGGCTATGCGGATGACGACATCGGCGCCGCCAAGGCCGAGCGGTCGGCCTCGACGCGCACCGGCGGCACGCTCGGCGAGAGCGAGTTCGATGCCCACGAAGGCAAGAAAGGCGACCGCGGGCACTTTTCGGCGACGCCTCCCGCGAGCGCCTCGGGGCCGAGCTGGGACCGCTTCCACGACCCGCGCGCGCCGGAGCAGCCGATGAAGAAGCCGGTGGAGATCATGCCCGACGTCACCCGCCGCGGCGGCGACTGGGTCGCGATGCGGCGCGTCTGGTACAAAGAGGCGGTCGTGCGCGGCGCCGGCGACGCGACGCGCTGGGAGGAGGCGCAGCTCGCGCAGCGCGAGGCGCGGCTCGACGAGGAGCCGAACAGCCGCGAGCGCACGTTGGCGGTCGTGCGGTGGCGCATCCGCGTCGGGCAGCTCGAGGGCGCCGAGCGCATGGCCCAGGCGTGGCTGGCGCGCGACCGCATGGACGCCGAGGCGCTGCTCACGCTGAGCGATCTGGCGGCACGCCGCGGCGACCTCGAGCGCGCCCAGGAGCTGCTCGCCAGCGCGGTCGAGGTCGACCCGCGCGCAGGCGCCGCCCAGGCGCGGATGGCCGCGATCTACGACGCCGCGGGCGAAGACGCCCAGGGCTGCGAGCACCTCATGGCGCGGGCGCTCAGCCTGCGCAGCGACCCGCAGGCCCAGGCCGACGCGATCCGTTGCGGCAGCCCGCGCGAGCGCATCCTGAGCGGGCTCGAGACGAGCATCCGCGACCGCGCCGAGCTCATCCTCGAGCGCGAGCCCAAGAGCGCCCGCGTCAACGGTCCCTTTCAGCCCTTCCAGATCGACGCGACCTGGGATGGCGCTGCGGACCTCGACCTCGTGGTCGTGTCGCCCGCGGGCCGCGTCATCAGCTGGCTGGGCGGCGCGGCGGCGCAGTCGGTCGAGGACGCGCGCAGCGGCGGGCACGAAAAGTTGGTGTACAAAGCATCTGACACGGGGCGCTGGCAGATCTTCGTCGTGCGCCACGGCGGCGGCGTGAGCGACGAAGCGCCCGCGGCGATCAGCGGAACGCTGCGCGTGACGGCGCACGGGACCACGCGCCGCATGGAGTTCGCCTTGTCCGAGGGCAGCAGCGTCGCGCACGCGGCGGACATCGACGTGCAATCGAAGTCGCGGCTCGAGCCGGTGCGAGGGATGCCGGAGTAGCAGCGCGCGAACGTGCCGGTCGGGGCACCGCGGCGGCCATTTTCGGTGGCATCCGCGGTGCCGTAGGGCGCGCGCTGGGTGGGCGGAAAAAGCTTGCCCCGCAAAGAGCCCTGAGTATGGTGCGCGCCATGCGCATCGCCGTCACCGTCCGCAATCGCGGCTCCCAGGGGCTGTGGGGCCCGTCTCGCGAAGGCCCGGCCTGGCCCGTCAGGGCCCCTGCCGGGCTGCCCGCGAAGGTCTCTTTGGTTGCTTCGCTGGCGTCCGTCGCGCTGGCGTGCGGGGCCGAGGGAATGACGCTCTCGGACCAGCTCAGCGCGCGCGCCGACACCGCCGCGAGCCAGGCCGACGGCAATCGGGTCGACGACGACCAGGGGACCGCGAACGGAAGTCCGGGCGAGACGGATCAGGCCGCCGCGATACCGACGAGCGACACCGCGAACGGCGTCGACAACACCGGCTACCTCGACCCCGCCCTTGTGAGCCCCAAGTTCGTCGCGATCGAATCGCCGGCCACCGGCGCCGGCTTCGCGACTCCGTTCGCCGTGCACCTGGTGCCGGTCGGCCGCAGCGAGCTCGAGGTCGACTACGTGTCGCTCCACGTCAACGGTAGCAAGGTCTTTTCCGACACCAAGTTGCCGACCGAGCTCCTCCTCGATCCACGCGCCTACCCGGCCGGACCGCTCGTCCTCATCGCGCGCGCGCAGGCCGGCTTCGAGTCGGGCGGCCACGCCGTCTTGCTCCAAAACAAGGCGGTGCCGATGGCCATCCTCGGGGCCACGCCGCGCGCGCGCGTCGTCCAGAATGGCAACGTCGTCAGCATCGTGGTGACGGTCGATGCCCCGGCCCAGCTGTCGCTCACGGGCGACTTCTCGGCGCTCGACTCGGAGTGGGTCGCGGGCAGCGAGATGCCGTACGAGCTCGGCGCGGGCGAGTGGGCGCTGACCTACATCATCTCGGACAAGAACACTCGCCCCGACGGCCTCTACACGATCCCGATTCGCCTGCAGGCGGCAAACTGGATCTGCGACTACACGCAGCTCCGGATCGCGCTGCGCAACGGCCCGACGAACCCGGCCACCGTCCCCGGCGGCATCTACGTCGACGAGCGCCTGCCGCAGCCGACCGCTGAATCGCCGGGCGCGGCGCCGAGCGTGACGGTGTCGAACGCGACGATCCTGACCGGCGCCGGGACCAGCCTGGCGGTGAACCTGGACGGCTTCGCGAAGCCCGAGGAGCTGGTTGGCATCATCGTCGGGGTCGAAAACCAGCTCGGGTACTTCCAGGTGCCGCTCGATCTGCACGCCCCGGACGCCGTCCATACGATCGATGTGGGCCTGCAGCTGCGCGCCTACCGTGACGGCGAGTCGGCGCCCTCGCAGCTGCCGGTGCGCCTCGCGGTGCGCGACCAGCGCGGGCGCATCTCGGCCTATGCGAGCAAGCTCTTGAACGTGCAGCGCGTCGGCAACGGCGATATCCAGGTCAGCATCTCGTGGGACACCGAGACCGACGTCGATCTCCACGTCGAGGGCCCCGACCATTGTGATACCTACTACGGTAACACCGACTACTGCTCGAACGGCGGCGAGCTCGATCTCGACTCGAACGCCGGCTGCAACATCGACCACGTCCGCAACGAGAACGTGTTCTGGCCCGAGGGCAGCGCGCCGCCGGGCGAGTACATCGTGCGCGTCGACTTCTACGAGGACTGCTGCACCTGCGGCGCGAGCTACGTGGCGACCGTCAACTACTGCGGGAAAAGCGAGGTCTACACCGGCACGTTCGAGCCCGACTCGGCCGATAGCGGTGGCGCCTACGATGGCCGCATCATCACGCGCTTCAACAACGGCGGGTGCCAGCGCTTCGTGCGCGGCCGCATCCGCTACGAGGATCGGACCTTCGACCAGACGGGCTTCGGCGCCTACACCTGGCGCACCCTCGAGGGCGCGGTCGTCGAGATCAAGCGCCTCCAGACGAACGAGCTGCTGGGCACGACGACGACCGATCGCAACGGCAACTACGCGGTGCCGATCGCGAACCTGGACGTGCCGGGCTTCGTCGTGAGCGTGAAGGCCGCGACCGATCCGGCCGAGGGCCTGCGCAATATCCAGGTCTTCGATCACCCGAAGTTCAAGCGCCTCTACACCATCGCGTCGGCGCCGGTGATCATGGACGACACCAAGGAAGACATCGTCCAGGACCTCGACATCTCGGTCGCGCAGCACGCGGGCGCCTTCAACATCTTCGACACGCTGCGCCGGGCCTACGATCGGGTGCGCCTCATGGCGGGCCGCTCGCTGGGCGAGCTGCGCGCGTTCTGGATGACCGGGACCGACACGACCGACACGCTCTACTGCAGCCGCTACCTCTACCTGAACGCCGTGTGCACCGAGCAGGGGTCGGTGTCGGTCCAGGGCAAGGAAGAGGACCGCGACGAGTACGACGACATGGTCATCACCAAGGAGTTCTTCAAGTTCGCGCTGGCGCAGCTCGCGCGCGACTCTCACCCGGGCGGGACCGGCGACGGGACGCGCGACGACGCGACGCGCGCGTGGACCGAGGGGCTCACGACCTTCTTCGCCGCCGATGTCGCGGGCGCGCGTCACTTCGTCAACAGCCGGCCCTTCGGCGTGACGATCGTGGACGACCTCGAGCAGATGCCGACGCCGTTCGCCAGCGGGACCGAGGGGACCGATCTCTCGCCGCACCTCGTGTCGGCGCTGCTGTGGGATCTGGTGGATCCGGACGACGAGGTCGGTGACGATATCCAGGGCGGCCGCGAAGGGATCTACGATGTGCTCTTCTCGTATCTGCCGAGTTCGGCCTATGTTGACCGCGGCGTCGTCGGGGTCGATCTGACCGACTTCTTCGACGGCTGGTTCTGCAACGACTGGCAGGGCCAATTGGGTATCAAGCGGCTGCTCGACGCACGTGGATTCACGTACGCGTTCGACGGTCCAGAGGGTTGCGGAAACGCTCCCTGAATCAAGGGGTTCCGGCATGCTGACCGTCTTTTCGCGCGCCGCGCGCGTCGCTTCCTTTCGCCTCGTCGCCCTCACCACCAGCGCGCTCGCGGGGGCCGCATGCGGTGACTCGGGAACGACCGGGGCCGCCGACGCTGCCGCCACGGACGCGGCCGGCGATGCGGGCCACGAGGTGGTCGCCACGGCCACCGACAGCGGCGGCGGCGAGACCGGCGAGACCAAGACGGGATGCGAACGCAACGAGGACTGCACCCAGACCGCGGTCGCTTCGTGTCACCATGCCGTGTGCAACATGGGCAACGGCCTGTGCGAGCCGGTGGTGGACGCGGACGGCGCGGCGTGCAGCGACGCGAACGCCTGCACCAACGGCGACACGTGCGCGAGCGGCGTCTGTCAGGCCGGCACGGCGACCGACTGCGACGATCATGAGGTCTGCACGACCGACCGCTGCGACGCGAACCTGGGCTGTCTCCACGACGCCAACGACGGCTCGTGTGACGACGACGACCCGTGCACCACCGACGACGTCTGTGCCAACAAGGTCTGCGGCGGCAAGGCCAAGGACTGCAACGACAGCAACCCGTGCACGACCGATTCATGTGATGAAACGGGACGTTGCGCGAACACGAACCGCACGGGTTCGTGCCTCGACGACGACCCGTGCACCATCAACGAGGCCTGCGTGGAAGGCGCGTGCACGGGCGAGAAGACGCCCGATTGCCACACGGCCGCGGTGTGCGGCGACGGGACGTGTGACGCGACCGAATCGTGCACCTCGTGCGAGGCCGACTGCCCCGTCTGCTGCGATGCCGACGAGGTCGCGACGTGCTCGGGCGGGTGCCTCTACGCCGATTGGATCGGCGACGGCTACTGCGATGGGGGCTTTGACTGCGCGGCGACCGGCTGGGACGGCGGCGACTGCGAGGCCACCTGCGCCGAGGACGAGGTGATCGACTGCGCCGGGAAATGCGCGAAGGCGGCAGGCATCGGGGACCACACGTGCAACGACGGCAGCGCGGGCGGCGCGGATTTCCGCTGCACGGCGCACCACGACGACCAGGGGGACTGCGCGGCGTGCCCGAACGGCGAGATCCCGGCGTGCGGCGGCGGGTGTGTCGCGGTCGTGAAGAAGGGCGACGGGACGTGCGACGCAGCGCTGGCGTGCGACAAGAACGGCAACGACGCGGGGGATTGCTGCCCGGAGGGCGACATCCGTAACTGCCGCGGTGGCTGCACGACCCAGGAGTGGCTCGGCGACGGGATCTGCGACAGCGCGCTCGACTGCGGCCTCACGGGCTGGGATGCGAACGACTGCTGGGATTGCACCGCGGATGAGCTCCCCGACTGCAACGGCAAGTGCGTGGCCAAGGCGCGCGTGGGCGACGACGTGTGCGACGCGACGGCCGCCGCGGACCTGCGCTGCGCGGATCACGCGTGGGACGGCGGCGACTGCGCGCAATGCGCGGCGGACGCCGTGGCGGACTGCGCGGGCGGGTGTACGCCGCTGTCCAAGCTCGGCGACGGCACCTGCGATGCGGCGCTCGACTGCGCGAAGACCAACGGCGACCACGGGGACTGCTGCCCGGCGGGCAAGGTCGGCGGCTGCAACGGCGAGTGCGTGACGGCGAGCTGGGTCGGCGACGGGTACTGCGACAGCGAGCTCAACTGCGCGGTGCGCGAGTTCGACGCCGGCGACTGCACGGTCGATGACGGATGTGGCGATGGCGGGATCGGGGACTGCAGCGATCGGTGCCGCTCGGGGGCGCGCGTCGGCGACGGTCACTGCGATCGCGGCGGGCTCGCGTCGACCGCGGTCGACTTCTTCTGCGCCGCCCATGCCTGGGACGGCGGCGACTGCCCGGCGTGCGCGGTCGGCGAGGCGCTCGGCTGCAACGGGCTGTGCGTGCCCGACACGCGCGGCAACGGGACGTGCGACGCGAACCTCGACTGCCAGAAAGGCGACTACGATCAAGGCGACTGTTGCGCGTCGGGCGAGATCCGCGACTGCCAGGGCGGGTGCACGCCGGAGAGCTGGATCGGGGACGACGGGTGCGATTACGGCGTCCTCGACTGCGCGGCCGGACGCTGGGACGGGGGCGATTGCGAGTACTGCGCGCACGACGAGCACGTGGACTGCAACGGCGAGTGCGCGCTGGTGTCGGCGTGGCAGGACGGGGTGTGCACGAGCGGGGCGGGCGCCGCGGGCGACTTCAACTGCGAGGCGTTGGCGTTTGACGGTGGCGACTGTCCGCGCTGCCCGGCGGGCGAGGTGCCGGGGTGCGACGGGGCGTGCATCACCACGACGCACCTGGGCGACGGGACTTGCGACGAGGCGGCGCTGAGCTGCGCCAAATACGACAACGACGCCGGGGACTGCTGCCCGACGGGCAAGACTCACAACTGCTACGGCGGCTGCACGACGGCGAGTTGGCTCGGGGACGGGTACTGCGACTCCTCGTTCGAGTGCCTAGCCAAGGCGTACGACGACGGCGACTGCACCGATTGCACGTCGTCCGAGGTCGTCGACTGCAACGGCGCGTGTGTCGCCGCGACGCCCGACCGCCTGGGCGACGGCACGTGCGACCACACGCCGGCGGCCGACTTCGATTGCAGCGAGCTGCAATTCGACAAAGGCGACTGCACGCCGTGCGAGGCCGGGAAGATTCCGGCCTGCGACAACGGCGAGTGCGTCAACGACACGCGCGACGACCGCGTATGCGACGCGCGGCTCGACTGCCCGAAGTATGGGCACGACGACTGCTGCGCGGCCGGTCAGGTGCTCAACTGCCGCAACGGCTGCACGCGCGCCTCCTGGATCAGCGACGGCATGTGCGACGACGTCCTCGACTGCGAGGAAACCGGCTACGACGGGGGCGACTGCCCCTGAGGCGGCTCGCGCGGAAGCGGCTCGAGGCGAAAGCCGGCGGCGTCGGCGCGGGCGACGAGCGCGCTGACGTCGAGCGGGCGCGTCGCGGGATCGTCAACCTGCGCGACGGCGGTCGCGCGCAGGAGGTCGACGTGCGCGGCGGCCACGCCGGGGGCGGAGGCGAGGACCTTTTCGAGGCGCAGGGCGCAGCTCGGGCAATGTAAGCCGAGCACTCGGAACGTGGTGTCGCTGACGGGCACGGCGATCCCTCGCGCGCGGCGGCGCGCCCTTCGCGAGTGATAAACTACCACCCGACGGGCGTTTCGCCTAAGGTGTCTGTAGGGCGCTTGGTCCCTGCATCCCCTGCCCTCCAAAGCCGCTAGGTGGCGATGGCCGCGAACTCCCCCGTCAGCCCGTCCAATCCCGTCAGCCAGCTGCGCACGCGCGGCGTCTTCTGCAACCGCACGCTCAACCTGCGGGGCATCAAGGCGATCGGCTACGACATGGACTACACGCTCATCCACTACCACATCGAGGTATGGGAGAAGCGCGCCTACGAATACGCGCGCGAGCGCCTCGCCCAAGGCGGCTGGCCGATCGAGCGCCTGCAATTCGACAGCGCGCTCGTGTCGCGCGGCTGCATCATCGACAAGGAGCTCGGCAACATCGTCAAGGCCGACCGCTTCGGCTTCGTGAAGGCCGCGGCGCACGGCACGCGCACGCTCGACTTCCCCGAGCTGCGCGAGAAGTACGCACGCACGCTGGTCGACTTGCGCGACGCACGCTGGGAGTTCCTCAACACGTTCTTCTCGATCTCGGTCGGCTGCCTCTTCAGCCAGGGCGTCGACCTCCTCGATGCACGCGAGCTGCCCAGCGTGCTCGGCTATCAGGACGTCTTCCGCCACGTGCAGCGCGCGCTCGACGCGGCGCACATCGAGGGGCGCCTGAAGGCCGAGATCATCCGCGACCCGACGACCTTCGTGGATCTCGATCCCGACCTGGCAGATACGCTCCTCGACCAGCGCGACGCCGGCAAGAAGCTCCTCCTCATCACGAACAGCGAATGGCACTACACCGACGCGATGCTGCGCTGGGTGTTCGAGCGCCCGGGCTCGCCCGTCGCCCGCTGGCGCGACCTCTTCGACATGGTGCTGGTGCAAGCGCGCAAGCCCGACTTCTTCCTCGGCACGCAGCCGGCCTTCGAGATCATATCCGACAACGGCGACCTGCGACCCGTCGCGCCGGGCGCCAAGCTGCTGGTCGACTCCGGGCGCTGCTATTACGGGGGTAATGCGTCGCTCATCGAGTCGGCGCTCGGGCTGCAGGGCCAGGACATCCTCTACGTCGGCGACCACATCTTCGCCGATGTCCACGTCAGCAAGCGCACCGTCCGCTGGCGCACGGCGCTGGTCCTGCGCGAGATCGAGGACGACGTGCGCGCGCTCGATGCCTTCCGCGACCACGAGCGACGCCTGCGCGCGCTCATGGAACAGAAGACGACGCTCGAGCGCGAGGTCGCCGTCCTGCGCCTCGATCTGCAGCGCCGCCGCAACCAGCGGTCGCCGATCAGCGACCAGACGATCGCGGCGATCGAGAACGAGCTCGAGACCAAGAAATCCGCGCTGGCCGAGCTCGATCACAGCATCGCCCCGCTCGCCGAAGAAGCAACCCGCCTCACCCATCCCCGCTGGGGGCCGACGATGCGCGCCGGCATCGACAAGGCCCACATCGCCCGCCAGATCGAGCGCTACGCCGACATCTACTTCTCCCGCGTCTCCAACTTCCGCTGGGCGACTCCCTTCGCCTACTTCCGCCCACCCAAGAGCAGCCTCCCCCACGACCTATGACAACAACACGCCAGACCCGCCGCGCCCAGGTCGCCACCGATTCGTTCGATCGCCCGTCCGCCCGCGCTCGCGGCGCGGTCGTGTCGCACATCGCGCACGAGGCCTGCGTCGGCCAGCCGCCGATGATCCCGCGCACCGGCAATGTCGATTGGTGGGACGCGCTCGACCACGATCTGCACCTGCGCTCGGAGCGCTTCGACCTCGCCTTCGGCGACCAGGTGCGCGTGCAGACGACGGCCGCCATCGACGTCCTCATCCGCACGGGCGCCGCGGTCGGACTCGCCGCTCTGGCCGCCCCGCAGGGCTTCAACCCGCTCGAGCTCAAGCGCTCGCTCGCCGACCGCCCGTTCTACGAATCGTTCATCCGTACCGGTGACGCGCAGCGCTTCTTCCAGAAACCGAACGTCTCGGTGCCGGTCCGCGTGCGCCCGGCCGGCAAGCCGGCCTTTCAGCCCAAGGACGGCGTATGCGAGAACCTGCGCTTCGAGTCGCCGTTCGTGCCGCTCAACCCGCGCATCCGCGCCAACTACCTCTCGCACGCCGCCAACCGCTTCGCCCACATCCGCTACTGGCGCCACGCCGACGGCCCGCGCCCGACGGTCATCGCCATCCACGGCTTCGGCGCCGAGGGCTACGCGCTCAATCAATGGATGTTCGCGCTGCCCTGGTTCTACGATCACCTCGGCCTCGACGTGGCACTCTTCAATTTGCCATTTCACGGCAAACGGCAAACTCGCTTTTCGCCATTTTCGGGGCACGGCTTCTTCGCCGGCGGCATCTCGCGCATCAACGAGGCCTTCGCTCAGGGCGTCTATGACTTCCGCTTGCTGCTCGACTACCTCGAGAACCAGCGTGGCGTGAAGGACATCGGCGTCACCGGCATCTCGCTCGGCGGCTTCACGAGCGCGCTGCTCGCGGCGACCGAGCCGCGGCTGCGCTTCTCGATCCCGAACGTCCCGGTGGCCTCGCTGGCCGACATCGTGCTCGAGTGGGAGCCGCTCGGGACGATGGTCAAGACGGCGCTCAAGTTCCTCAAGCTCGATCTGGTCGAGTCCCGGCGCATGCTCGCGGTCTCGTGCCCGCTCACCTGGCGGCCGGTCCTACCGCGCAAACGGCTCATGGTCATCGGCGGGGTCGGCGACCGCCTCGCGCCGCCCACGCACAGCCGTCTTCTATGGGATCACTGGGGTCGCCCGCGCCTCCACTGGTTCCCGGGAAGCCATGTGCTGCACGTGGACCGCGGCAGCTATCTGCGCGAAATTGCCAAATTCTTTGCCGATATCGGCTTCACCTGGGAGCGCGCGGCGGGCTGAGTTTCAGGGCCGCTCGGCGACCAGCAGAATCTCCTCGGCGAAGTCGTGGCGCAGCTTCGTCGCGCCGACGCGACTGCGGGCCTGCAGCCCGAACCAGAGCCTCAGCGCCAGCCACGAGGGCTTCACGCGCACGGCCTTGGCGGCCCGCTCGGCCGCGCCAAACGTCAGCTCGAAGGCGCGCTGCGCGCGGTCGCGGTGGCGCTCGAAGTCGGCGCGCGGGCCGGGAAAGAAGCGCGACACGAAGTCCTCGCGCTGGACGAGCCGGCAGGTCGAGAAGCCGGCGCCTAGGACGGTCGCGCGGAGATCCGACGGGTTGGTCTGCCAGGCGTGGCCAGCGTTGATCCAGCAGAGGTCCAGCGCGTGAAGGCGCTCGGGGTGCGCCGCGAGCGCCAGCATCGCGCGCGTGAAGGGCCCCTCGGGCATCGCCTCCATCGGCAAGGCCGACACCAGGACACCGCCGGCCTGGAGACGGCCGAGCAAGACGGCCAGCGTCGCCTCCGGCGCGAACATGTGCTCGAGCACGTGATTCGAGAAGATGACGTCGGCGCGTTCACCGGGCGCGGCGAGCCCCTCCATGAAGTTGCCGGCCCGGAACTCGACGTCGGTGGCCCGCGCGATCCCCGCGAAGAGCTGGTCACGCCAGTCGAAGGCCACGATGGTCGCGTCGGGCAGGATCGTGCGCAGAAAGAGCAGCTCCGGACCGGCGCCGCAGCCGATGACGAAGACCTTGCGGGCGGTGCGCGGGACCTCGCGCATCTTCCAGCCGTAGTCGGCGGTGGCGTCGGCGAGCTGCTGGCGCGTGATCCCGACCCCGGCCGCGAGCGCGTGCACGCGCGCCAATTCGGCCGGCGTCAGCGTCCCCGCAGCGGCAGGCAGGCGCCACACGTCGGCGGCCTCGGAGGGACGGCGCACCTCGATGCTCGCGCGGACCGCCTCGAAGGCGCGTCGGTTGCGGTCGCGATCGGGCCCCGTGGCGAACGAATACTGCTGCAGGTACGCCTGCAGCTCCGGATCGCGGACGCGAATCAGGACGGCCGGCGACGGTTCGACGCGGTGGAGCACGCCTACTCCATAGACCACGGGAGGCGCGGCGCGCAAGCCGCTCGCGTGCCCGCGCCCTTCAATAGAAACCGTCGCGCCGAGCGTAGCGCAGAGCCCGCTCGGCGTCGTAGGTCGCGGCGTCGAACGCCTCTCCCTGGAGCGCGCGCAGGATCTCGCCGTTGCTCGGAAGCGCAGAGCGCTCGAGGAAGCGCGCCGGGTCCCATAGCTCCGACCGCAGAAAGGCCTTCGAGCATTGCGTGTAGGCACTCTCGATGTCGACCAGGATCCCGAGCGCGGGGACCTTCCCGTCGACCACGCACGGCGCCAGTAGTGCGGCGTCGGTGGTGAGGGTGGCGCGGCCGTTGACGCGCAAGGTGTCGGCGACGCCCGGAATGACGAAGAGCAGCCCGACATGCGGGTTCGCGACGATGTTGCGGAGCGAGTCGGCCAGACGATTGCCGGGCCGCTCCGGGATCAGCAGGGTGGTGTCGTCGAGAATGCGCACGAACCCCCGCGGGTCGCCGCGCGGGCTCACATCGCAGTTCCCGTCCGCATCGGACGTCGCGAGGCAGAGGAACGGCGAGGCCTCGATGAAGCTGCGGGTCGGCGCATGAAGGCGCGCGCTGACCTTGGCGCAAACGAGCGCGCTCGGCTCGCCCAGCAGCTCGCGCAGCGCATCCTCGTTGTCGATCACAGCCGCCGTCAGCCGATGTTCCGCCATGGCCCACCCTATCAGGATTCAGGCGCTCTCGGAGGCCCGTTCGCGCGGTTCGCGCATGCCCTACGGCGCGGCGACCGCGTTTCGAAAGAAAGACCGGTTACCGCACGCGTGCAGCCTGTCCTTCACTCGTCCGCGCCGCACGCCACCAGGCTCGGCGCGACGCCCGGGCGAAAGTTCGTCCGGGCGCCACAGGTCGCGTGTTCATCCAGCAGAGGCCAGCGATGGCCCACACCAAGGAGATTGACCGTGAAGTTCCTCGTCGCCAGCATCGTGTCGCTCATCGGATTCTCGACCCTCTCGGTGGGCTCGGTGAGTGCAGCGCCGCCTCGCGAGAACCTCGGTCATTTCAATGCGTCGGTGCGCGTCACGAGCGTGACCCCGCGCGAGGTCATCAAGGCGCCGAGCACCAAGAACACCTACGCCGACCGCCTCGATCGCCCGGTGAAGTGCGACAACCTGAGCGTCCGCTGCCGCCCCGGTCCGCTCACGCCGCGCCCCCCGCGTCCGGTGCCGGGCGTTCGGTGATCTTCCGATGCGGCCGAACGACCGCTCTGGCGCTCCGCGCAGTGCGAGCTTGACCTACGCCTTTCGCCACGGGATGAATCGCGCGTTCGGACATGAACGTTTTTCGCGAGGGAGTCCCGCATGCTGCGCTACAAGGCCGACCGACGAACGCTCGGCTTCGTCGCGACCTATTTCGCACTGCTCATCACGCAGTGGATCTGGGCGCCGACCGACGCCGCTCTCGCCGTGCCCCTCTTCGTCGCCACGTGCTGCTTCTCGTGGTTTTGCGCGGTCATCACGCACAATGCCATTCACTGCACCCTCTTCGAGAGTCGCAATTTCAACCGCGCCTTTCAGGTCGTGCTCACGCTGACCTACGGCCACCCGGTGTCGAGCTACGTCTCGGGCCACAACCTCTCGCACCATCTCTACACGCAGGAAGACCGCGACGTCATGCGCACGACCAAGATGCGCTTCCGATGGAACCTGCTAAATCTACTGTTCTTTTTTCCGACGCTCGGCGGTCGCATCTTCCGCGACGACTTTGCCTTCGCGCGCCAGATGCGCCGCGAGAAGCCGCGTTGGTTTCGGCAGTTCATGCTCGAGTTCGTGGTCTTCGCCGCGGTGTCGATCGTGATGCTCGTCCTCGATTGGCGGAAATTCCTATTCTATTGGTATCTGCCACATCTCTGGGCCGCCTGGGGCATCGTCACGATCAACTACCTGCAGCACGATGGCTGCGACGAGACCTCGACCTACAACCACTCGCGCAACTTCACGGGCCGCGTCTTCGGCTGGTGGACGTTCAACAACGGCTTCCACGCGGTCCACCACATGCACCCGAATCTCCATTGGAGCCTGCTCCGCGAGGTCCACGAGCGCGAGGTCGTGCCGCACATGCACCCGGCCCTCGGGCAGCGCTCGATCGCGGCCTACGCGTGGCGCGCGTTCATCTGGCCGGCGCGGCGCGTGCACTACGACGGCACTCCGATGGCAGTTCCGGCGCCGATGGCGGACCGGCCCTGGATCCCGTCGGTGCGCCGCGAGGATCTCCCGCCCGAGGCGCTCGGGGCCGAGAGCTGACGCTGACCGTGAGTCGTTCGCGGAACCTACCTCGACGCAAACTCGCAGTAGCTGCGAGCCGGCGCCCGGAGTAGGGTCCGCCCAAGCACGGAGGCCCCCCATGTCGCACAAGCTGCAGTGGCTCGCATTCTTGTTTCTTCCTGCAACGCTCACGGCGTGTCCCGACGAGGCGCGGCGCCCGATCGGCGCGACCTGCAACGAGGACGCCGCGTGCCTCTCGGGGCTCTGCGCCGAGAACGTCTGCCTCGAGCCGACCAGCGACAACGACGGCGACGGACTGACGAACGAGTTCGAAGCGCAGATCGGCTCGAACCCGCTCGAAAAGGACACCGACGGCGACAGCGTGACGGACGCCGAGGAGCTCGCGGCCGATCGCTCGCTGACGGACACCGATCTCGACGGCCACGCCGACATCGTCGAGAGCAAGACCGCCGACCAGGACGGCGACTGCATCACCGATCAATACGACGCCGACGACAAGGTCATGAGCACCGACCTGTCGCCGATGCTCCCGGTCGTGTGCCGCCGGGCCGGAATCTGTGCGGAGCCCGCGCCTCTCAGCGTCGCGTGTCCGGCGGGCGTCGCCACCTGCGTGTATTCCGCGGTGCCGGCGTTCGCAGATCCGGAGACCCTCTGCGACCGCCTCGACGAGAACTGCGACGGCACGGCCGACGAGGGCTTCGCGGATGTGAACGGTGATCACATTGGCGATGCGTGCGAGGCTCTGCACACGCTGGTGTTCCGGAACGTTCCGACCGTGGTCACGGCGGGGGTCCCATTCGCGGTCGCGCTCGTGCTTCAAAACGAGCGCGACCAGGACGTAATCGACTTCACGCCGCCCGAGGTTCTGCTGGCGCTGGATCCGGCGGATGCAGGCTTTCTTTCGGGTACTTCCACCACGGCGGCGGGCGCCGTGACGTTCGCGACCGTGACGATCGCCAAGGTCGGCGAGGGTCAGGTCCTCGTGGCGACGGCCGGAACGTTCACCGCACGCAGCACGCCGATCGCGGTGACCTCCGCCGGGGTCCCGGCCCCGCGCTTCGTCGACGCCCCGACCTCCGTTCCGGCAGGGCTCGTCTTCCCGCTGTCGGTCGAGGTGCGCATGCCCGACGGCGCGCTGGCGACCGACTACGCCGGGACGCTCGCGTTCACGTCGAGCGACGAACCCGCGGCCACCCTCCCCGCCCCGGTCACGCTCACACCCGCCGACGGCGGTAAGAAGGTCGTGTCCGGCTTCGCACTACAGACGCTCGGAACGCGCCACCTGAAGGTGCGCGACGCGGCGCTCGGCACCGAAGGCGAGATCGCGCTCGAGGTCATCGCGGGCTCGGACACGCGCCTCGAGCTGACCGGCCTCGCCACAGCCACCGCTGGCGCGGGCTACACGCTGCGGGTCCGCGCGCTGGACCAGTTCGGCAATCTCCTCAGCGACTACACCGGCTCGCTTCGGATCACCGCGAACGACGACGGCGCGCGCCTGCCGGCCGACCTCGTCGTCGGCACGGCGATCCCCGGCGAGGTCACGACGGACCAGATCGTCTTTCACGCCGCCAAGGACACCATCCTGACGGTGACCGACACGAGCGACGCGGCGATCACGACGAACCACCTCGTCCACGTGGCCCCGGGCGCACGCGCCACGCTGGAGCTCGCCTGCAGCACGGCGACGGTCGCGGCCGGCACCCCCTTCGATTGCACCGCGCGCGCGCGCGACGCCGAAGGCAACCTCGCGACCGGCTATACCGGCACGATGCGCGTGACGAGCAGCGACACGTCCCTCGTCATCGCCGATCTCGTCTTCGGCACTGCCGAGGCGGGCGAGCGCACGATGAAGGCGTTCGTCTTCCAGCAGGCCGGCGAGCGGACCCTGACCATCGACGACGGCACCGCGCAGGCGACCGCCACCCTCATGGTGGATCACGGGCCGGCAAGCGTGGTGACGACGACGGCCCTTCCCCTGAACATGGTCGCGGGCGTCGCGAGCGCGTTCACGATCCATATTTGGGACGCGTTCAACAATCCGGCCACGCGCTATGCGGGCACGCTCTCGCTCACGGCAAGCGACGCGCGCGCACTGGTGCCCGCCGAGGTTTCCTTGGCCGCCTCGGATGCGGGCGTGAGGACCATGACCGTCGCGTTCGCGACGGCCGGGCAGCAGTCCGTGACCGTGCATGCCCCAGCCTTTCCCGAGGCTTACGCGACCGCCGAGGTCGCGACGCAGGTGGCCCCCGCGGCGGTCGCGACGGCCGCCTGGCGCCTCCAACCGGCCGCCGGCGAAGTGAATGTGGCGATGGCCAGCGTCGAAATCGGACTGTTCGACGCCTTCGGCAATCTGGCGACAAACGCTGCCGAGACGGAGATCCGCCTGCGCCTCGGTCGCAACCCCGAGCGCGCGCACCTCGCCGGGGTCGTACCCACGGCGACGGTCGGGGGCCTCGCGCGCTTCGCGGATTGGACGCTCGACCAAGCCGGGGACGGCATCACGCTGATCGCGGAGGTGGCCGGGTTGGGCGCCGTCCCCAGCGCACGGTTCGACGTCACCTGGCGCCCGCCGGTCGTCAGCGCCGTCAAGGTCCAGACCGACAGTGGCGGCTGCGTGCCGATCTCGTACACCGTCTCGCAACCCGACGCGCACCCCGTCGACATCGTGGTCGAGCGCACGACCTCCGAGCCCGGGAATCCGTGGCGACGGGTACCGCTCGCGGGCGTCTGGGGCGACGGGGCGCTACAGCTGCCGACCACGGCCGCGGGAATCGATCGCACCTACGTCTGGGACTTCGCGCGCGACTATCACTTCGCGGGCCGGTGGGCATCGGCAGGCTCTGTGCGGGTCACGGCGCGCATCGGCAAGGTGAGCGCGTCGGCCGTGAACAGCGAAGACGCCCCCAATCGCGACCGCGCCACGCCGATCGCGGCCGTCGTGCCGATCGCGCTTGCCGCTCCCGTCGGGCGCATGGCGGCCGGCGACGTCGACGGGGACGGTTACCTCGATGTGGTCATCCCGGGCGCGAATGCGACGCTCGCGGTCATGAGCGCGGGACCCGACGGGACCTTCGAGGAGAATAACTACGACCTCTTCATCCAGGCGGGCTCCCCGGTGGACCTGGCCGACGTGGCGGTCGCTCGGGTGGACGCCGGACCGCCTGCCATCGCGCTTCTCGACCGCGGCCACGGCACGGTATGGATGTCAGCCTACAACGGCGATGGGGGCTTCAATGCCAACGACATCCGACCCTGCGGCCCGGATCAGGCGGTCGCCATGACCTTTGGCCACTTCGGTTTCGGTCGCGCGGAGCTTGCGGTCGGCTGCGACGGCGCGGGCCCCTACTGGGTCGTGATGGCCCTCAATTCGGACGGCTGGTACCAGGCCGCCAACCACCCCGCGCGCGCGTCGGTGCGTGCCCTGGCGGCCGCCGATCTCGATCGCGACGGGGACGACGACGTCGTCGCCGGCACCGATCTCGGCCTGTCGGTCTGGCACAACATCGAGACGGCGATGGCCCCGACCCAGGACCTCCCGCTGGGCGCGCCCGTCGTGGAGGTGGTCCTCTCGGATCGGTCCGGCGACGGCGTGGCGGACGCGGCATTTCGAGACGGGAGCGAGTTCGGCATCGTCGAGGGACTGCTCGGGACCCTCACGTTCGACCCGACCGTGCGTCGGAGTCCCGGCCTCGTCAACAGCCACGTCACTGACTTGGAACACATGGGCACGATGGACTTCGACCACGACGGGCGCGAGGACCTGCTGGTCACGTCACCGACGGATGGCGCATTCCTGGATCGCGGCACGATCGGCTTCGCGCCCAACGGCCCGGAAGCGCTTCCCGGCACCTATCTGGACGGCCAGCTGCTTCGCACCTTCGTGCGTCTCCCGCGCCCCGGGCTGCGTGACGAGGTCGCGTTGCTCTATCAGGGGGTCAGCGGCACCTGGTCGTTCGGCGTCTGGCGCCAGGAGTCCGAGCTCTGCACGTTGAACGCGAATGTGCCGCAGGGCGCCGAGAGCGAGGCGCCGCGCTTGGCCCAGGCTCTCGATGCCAACCGCGACGGCAAGGTCGACCTCCTCGGGTTCTACGACCAAGGCGGCTTCCCGCACTTCAGCGTGTCGTTCGGCCGCGGTGATGGCGGCTTCGACGAACGTCTGGTCGACCGCGGGCTCGAGGTCATGCCCTACGCGGTGAGCACCATGACCACGGGCGACTTCAATGGCGACGGCCTGCCGGAGATCATCCTTGGCTACGCGGACGGCCAGATCGAAATCTATCGCGCCAACGACAACGACGGCTTCCGCTACTCGGGCCCGACGAGCCTCGCGGAGACCTACGACGTGACCGCACTGGCGACCGCCGACGTCGACAACGACGGGCAGCTCGACTTGCTGGTGGCGACCGGCGACGAGGCGCTCACGGTCTACTACCCGCTCGGTCTCGACTTCGCGAGCGGCGCCAGCGTCAGGCTTCCCGATCTCGGCACCATCACGCACATCACGGTCGGCGATCTCGACGTCGACGGCCACCTCGAGGTGGCCTACGGCGTCACGAACGCGCGTCACGAGGTGTGTGTCCTGTCGGTGACCGCCGACCCATCCGGCCAAGCGCAGCGCGCCTTCGGCGCCCCGAGTTGCCTCCCGACCGAGGACGGCCTGCCGCCCGCCGGCGACGACGTGTACGACGTCGCAGCGCTGACGATCGGCGACCTCACGGGCGCCGGACGGCGCGAGCTCGCGGTGGCACTCTCGGCCATTCCGACCGAGATGAATCCGCTGGGCGCCGGATGGGTGGTCGTGCGCGCCCCGAGCGGCGCGGGTCTCGGCACGCTGGGGATCGTCCATGCGACGCCACTCTGCACGGGGCTCGAGCGCCTCGCGCTCGGGCGTTTCGACGACGCGATCGGGCTCGATCTCGCGGTGACCTGCCGCGGTGCCGGGACCCTCGAGACGTACCTCCAGGACGCGACCGGCTTCGTGCCGGTCACGCGCATGTCGGTCGACTCGACCTACGAGCGCCCCCTCGCGACGGGCGACTTCGACGGCGACGGCCGCGACGACATCGCGTTCGATGCGGCCGCCTACGGCGCGCGCGGCCCGCTCGGTGCACCCCAGGACGACGGGGTCGCACGCGCCTTTCAAGCCACGCCCGACCGCTGGCAGGCCGGTGCGACGCTCGACTACAACGGCGACCGCACGACGGACTTCGTCGCGGCCGGCACGACCGTCTACGATACCGGTGACGGGAATGGCTGCGACGTCACGATCGAGATCGGCGACCCGTTCGCGACCCACGCGTCCTACACGCTGCAGAACGTCATCTACCCGAGCTACCTCGACCCCAAAGTCCATGTCGCGACTGGTGATTTCGACGGCGATCGGCGATCGGATCTCGCGCTCTTTTTCGGCGAATCCCAGTACGAAATGCAGCTTCGCGTCGTGTATCGCGACACGCTGGGTGGCCTCGATCCGAACGACCACTACGATCGCCTCCTCGACTACGACATGGCCCCCGAAGCCTTGGCGGCCAGCGACGTCGACCGCGACGGGCTCGACGACATCGTCGTGGCCGGCGCGAACTCGGACGCCATGGGCGGGTTCCAGGTCTTCGAGAACCACCAGGACGGTAACGGCTGGCAGACCTGGTTCCCGTACAACATCGGCGATGTGCCGACGAACGTCCGCCAGATCGTCGTCGCCGACTTCGACCGCGGCGCATCGGGCCACGAGCTCGCCATTGTCGGGAGCTGCCCCGAGGCGGGCGAGTGCATCCGCTTCTTCCGCGATGAAGGCTGCTACCCGGGCAACAGCTATTGCTTTGCGTACTACGACTCGATCCCGGGCAATTTCCGCGGGTTCGACGCCACGTTTGCGAAGGTCGCGCCGCTCGACGTGAATCACGACGGCTCGATCGATCTGGTCGTGACGACCGCCGACGCGCTCGCAGACTTGCAGCAACATGCAACCGTTCTGCTCATGGGTCAGCCCACCGGGGGCTTCGCGTACGTGCGCGACTACTTCACGTGGGTAGGCCCGGCGACGCTGCCCGACTTGGTCGTCGCCGACCTCGACGCCGACGGGCTCGTCGATCTGGTGACCGCGAGCGAGATCGGCAAGGCGCGCGTCGACGTGCGCGTCGCTCTTGGCCGCGATGTCGAGTGGCGCTACGGGTCCGTCGCCGCCGGGCGCCCACTGGGGCTCTTCCCGGTGCGGGCCAACGATCGCCTAGGCGTACTCCTGCTCGAGGCTGGAGGCCTCCGGCTCCTCCCGCAGCTCACGCCCGACTGATGTCCGAACGACCCTCAGCGTCCACCGGACTCGCGGCGTTCGTCGCGGCGTTTCTCGTCGCCTGCGGCCCCCCGCGCCCTGTCGCCGCGACACCCGACGACCCAGCTCCCGCGGCGCCGCGCGGGGTCTCGGTCCCGTTTCGCCTCATCGACAACCGGATCTGGGTCGACGCCTTCATCGACGACGCGGGCCCCTTCCGCTTCGCGTTCGACACCGGCGGCGCCAACGCGCTCACGCCGCAGGTCGCGGCGCGGCTCGGGCTCGCAACCCAGCCCGCGGGGAGGGCGACCGGCGCCGGCGAGGCGGCCGTTTCGTATGCGCGGACGCGCGTGGCCCGCTTTCGCATCGGCGCGCTGCTCCTGCCCGATCAGCAGTTCATGGTCCTCGACACGTCCCCGATCCAGCGCGCCTTCGGCTTCGCGGCGTTCGACGGGCTCTTCGGCTTCGAGGTCCTCGCGCGCTACGCGGCGCGCATCGAATTTGCGGTCGATCCGGCGGATCCCGCCATCGGCCGCCTCACGTTCACGGAGGACGTGCAGCCCGCCGAGGTCGCCGGTTTCGATCGCGTGCCCTTCACGCTCGTCGCCGACAAGCCCGTGGTCGCCGCGGTGATCGACGGCGTCCCGGCGCGGGTGCTCCTCGACACCGGCGATCGGACCGCGCTCACGATCCTCACGGCGTTCCTGGCGCATCCGGCGATCGGGCGCGTCTTCGCCGGCCGCCCCGAGCAGCTCACCGGCTACGGCATCGGCGGCCCCATCCCCGCCAAGCTCGGGGTCGTCGGGCACCTCCAATGGTGCGCCCGCTGCGAGCTCCGGGACGTGGTCGCCCGCCAACCGACCACCAAGGCGGGCTTCAACGCGCTGACCACGATCGATGCGAGCCTCGGCAACGAGGTCCTGCGCCAGTTCACGATCGTCTTCGACTACCGCCACGGCGTGGCCTACGTCGCGCCCAACGCCGACTTCGGCACCCCGACCCGGTTCACGCCCGTGCCGTTTCCGCCGACGCCGGACGCGCCCGCACCGCGGTGACAACGCGCTGGCGACCGCTTGTCAGCGGAGGTCGATGAGTCCGGACGGGTCGTCGCCGAAGCCACTCGGGTCGGCTCCGACCGCCGACAGGATCGTCCCGAACAGGTTCGCGAGCGGCGTCTCGGAGCCGAGTTGCAGGTGCCGACCGGTCCTCACCGCGCCCCCGAGTTGACCCGCCAGAAGCACCGGCAGGTTGTCGTGGTTGTGGGCGTTGCCGTCGGATACCTCGCTCGAAAAGTAGACGAGCGTATCGTCGAGAAGGCGCCGCCCGCCTGCTTCGGTCGCGCCTCCCGCCCCAAGGGCCCTCACCAGCGCCGCGACCTCGCCCGCTTCCCAGCGATCGATGATCTCGAGCTTCCGGAAGTTCTCGGGGTCGTCCTGGTGATGCGAGAGGTCGTGATGCCCGCCGGTGACGGTCGGATCGAGCCACGTATAGGTCCGACCCGAGCCCGCGTTCGCGAGCATCAACGTCACGACGCGCGTGATGTCGCAGCGGAACGCGGTCACGATCAGGTCGCGCATGAGCGCGCTCTGCACCGCCACGTCGACCTCGCCGGCCGCATCCCCCCCTGCCCCCTCGTAGATCGCTCGCTCGGGCGCCACGCAGACGGGCGCCGCCTGGGTCGCGTCGATGCGCGCCTCGAGCTCGCGGATCCCCGTCAGGTACTCGTCGAGCTTCTGTCCATCATCAGACGCGAGCCGCCCCTTCAGTGTCGTCGCCTCGCCGCGCACCCAGTCGAGGATGCTCTTGCGCTGGCGTTGGCGCCTCTCGTTCACGGCCGCACTCGCCGTCCCATCGACCCCGGCGAAGAGGCGATCGAAGACGACCCGCGGCCGCGTGATCTTCGGCATCGGCGTCTTGGGTCCGGCCCACGCGATGTTGCGCGCATAGGCGCACGAATAGCCCGAGTCGCAACCGCCCACCGAGCCGCCGCCCTCGAGCCCGAGCTCGAGCGACGGGAGGCGGGTCGTGGCCCCGAGCATGGCGGCCGCGCGCTGGTCGACCGACATGGCATTTTCGATGTCGTCGCCCTCGGTCTTGTAGACGTGGTGGCAGCTCAGGAACGCGCCGGTGCCGGCTGCGTGGTCGCCGATCTGGTCCGGCTCACCCGGCCGATTCGCGAGCCCGGTCACGACCGTGAGATCGGCGCGCACGTCGGCGAACGGCGCCAAAATGAACGGGAGTTCATAGCTGTCGCCCGCGGCGCTCGGGGTCCACGACGGCATGTGCATGCCGTTCGGCGCGTACACAAAGACGAGGCGACGCGGGCTCGTGCCCTCGCCGGCGGCCCGCGCTCGATGCATGCGCGAGAAGCCAAGGGACTCGAGAAACGGCAGCGCGAGCGCCACCCCTGCGCCGCCCAAGAATGCACGCCGTCCGACTTGCAAGCTCATGGCGTCACCTCGTCGCTCGTTGCTGGCACCCCGCGCATGCGGAACGTATCGCTCGTCGCGATGAGCCGGACGAGCGCACCAAGCGCCGTGCCCGCCTCCGCGAACCCGCTCGCGAGGCCCGTCAGCGCGTCCCGATCCGACAGCCGCACGCCGCGTCCGAGCGCATACACGAACAGCTTCTCGATGACACACGCATCGAGCCGCGGATCGCCCGCCAGCGTCGCGGCCAGCGCCACCGGCCCGTCGAACGACTCGCCGCTCGGCAGCCGCCCGGTCGCATCGATCGGAAAGCCGTTGTCGGTCGTGCGCCACGCGCCGATCCCGTCATAGGGCTCGAGCGCAAACCCGATCGGATCCATCGACTCGTGGCAATTCCGGCAGCGCTCCTCGGTCATGTGCGCCTCCATCATCGCGCGCAACGTCGTCGGCGCGCCCCCATCGGCGGTCGGCAAGCTCGGCACATCCGCCGGCGGCGCCCGCGGCTCGGCGCACAGCAGCTGCCCGAGGACCCACTTGCCGCGTCGCACGATCGACGTCCGAAACGGCGTCGACAGCGCCGTCATGATCCCCGCCTTCCCGAGCACGCCCCGCCGCGGCACGTCGGCCAGCTCGACCGTCTGCCACGTTTCCGCATCGGCCAACTGCAGCGGCAATCCGTAGTGTTCCGCGAGGCGCTGATTGACGACCGTGTCGCTGGCCGTGAGCAGCTCGCGGACCGGGCGCGGGTCGCGGAAGAACGTCGCGAGAAAGCGCTGCATCTCCCCGATCATCGCGCTCCGCAGGTCCTCGTCGAACTCGGGAAAGGCGGTCTGATCGGGGAAGACATTCGCGATGTCGCGCACGTAGAGCCACTCGCTGGCGAAGTCGTCGACGAGCGCGCGCGCCTTCGGATCCGCCAGCATGCGCGTGACCTCGGTCGCGATCCCCGCGACGTTCGCCAAGCGCCTGTCGCTGGCCGCCGCGAGCAGCGCGTCATCGGGCATCGAGCTCCAGAGAAAATACGCAAGACGCGTCGCCAGCTCGTACGGATCGAGCGGCTCGGGCACGGTCGCGCCGGCCGCCAGCGGATGCTCGACCTTGAAGAGGAAATGCGGGGCCAAGAGGATGGCGCGCACGGGCAGCTCGAGCGCCTCGAGAAACGGCGTCCCCTCGGCGCGCGCCGCCGTGAAGAACGCGAGCAGCGCCGCCAGCTCCGCCGGTGTGACCGGCCGCCGCCACGCGCGATAGGCGAGCTGCGCGACCAGCGTCTCGGCGCACGCCGCATCCTCGGCCACCATGGCCGCAAGGTCACACGGCACGACGCGACCCCAGGCCGTCTCGGCGAGGACATCGAGCACCGCCGGCCCGCGCAGCCCAAAGTAATCGACGCTCAGATTGCGGTCGGCCGGCGGCTCGTAGAAGTCGTTCGCGAACGCGACCCCGAGCGCGTGGCGGCCTGCCGTGACGTCGACCTCGACGCTGTAGACCGCGGCCGCGCCTTTGTTAGGGGCGGTGACCGAGACGCTACCGACCGGGAGACCATCGATCATGAACGCCATGAGGGCGCTCTCGGCGCCGGCGTGGTCCTCGAACGCGCGCGCCTCGAAGACGTAGTGGCCGGCGCGCGGAACGTCGACGTCGGCGGTGAGGCCGCCGCCGGATCCGAGGAAGTAGAAGTCGCCCGCGACCTGCCCGTAGGGGTCGTCGGATTCGGCCGTCTCGGCTTCGAGCCGCAAGAACAGCGGCGCCGTGATCGGCGGCGTCAGGGCCTCGTGCGCCAGCAGCGCGGCCGCACGCTCGTAGAGCTCGAGGTGGAGCGGCGAGAGCGTGAGCACGCTCGCGATATTGTCGAAGCCATAGCCCAGGTCGTCGGCGGGCAGATCGTGCGCCAGATCCTGCCGCGTGCCGATCAGATCGCGCACCGTATTTGCCCATTCCGTGCGGTTGAGGCGGCGCAGGACGACGTGCTCGGGGCCGCGCGGATCGGGCGCGTACGGGTCGGGCACCTCGGCGCCGTTCGTCTCGCCGGGCGTGCCATCGGCGGGGACCACGCCGTCGGAGGCCGTGCCAATGTCGGTGCCCGCGACCGTGTCGGCGTAGTCGCACGCGCCTGACAGCCAAGGGACAGTGAAGAGCCACGCAAGCGCACGCCGTGCGTTCCTGCGAGCCATCGGGGGGGTGTGCCGCATCACACAACCCTAACCGGGCTGGCGCGCCGACGCCAGCGCGTGCCCCATTGCCAGGGGTCCGAGCGGCCCCGAATCGGTTTACGCCCGACGTAAGTTTGTTTACGTCGGGCGTAAACTCCCACGACGCGAGCGCGTGACTCACTCGGCAGCGAGCTCGTTTGCGGCTTTCCACGGGCCGACCTCGAGCCAAGTGCTCTGGTAGGTCGCCCCTTCGCCCATGTCGGTGTAACGGTCCGAGCACAACATGTTGATCGTGCCGAACACGGCTTCGCCGGTCGGGCGCTGGCCGGGGACGAGCAGGACTCCGGGCTGCACTTCGTCGACGACCTGCAGCAACAGGCCGATCTCGCCGCGATCGTTGAAAACGCGGACCTGGTCGCCGTCCTTCAGGCCGCGCTTCTTCGCGTCCTCCGGGTGCAGGATGCAGAAGGGCTTGCCTTCGCGATTGCGCAGGAAACCGACGCCGGAGAAGGCTGTGTGCGCCTGGAAGTAGCCGGGCGCCGTCAGCAGGCGCAGCGGCCACTTGCCGGCTTCTGCTGTCTCGACCGGATCGGGCACCCAGTCGGGCATCGGCGGCAAGCCCTGCTCGGCGAGCTGCTCGGAGAAGAATTCGAGCTTGCCCGAGGGCGTCTTGAACGGCTGGCCGTCCCAATCGTGGGCTATGTGGATCGGCTCGCCGGCGAAGAGTTTTTCCGGATCCGCCTTGGACGCGGGACCGGTCGAGCCCTTGAACAGTTCGCGCGCGGTGTCCTGCGGCGAGAGCGCGAAGATCGTGTCGGTGAGGCCCATGCGCTTGGCCAGCGCCTGCGCCACATCGACGTTGGAGCGCGCTTCACCCGCGGGCTCCACGGCCTTGCGGCCCCATTGCATCCAGTAGGCGCCGTAGGCGCGGTAGAG
>SXIE01000149.1 GCA_005772945.1 Pseudomonadota bacterium | reverse complement strand
CTCGCCCAGCTTGCTGATCTCATCGGGGGTACGCCGCCGACCCGCCTGGCGTGGCTTGCCGTGGGTCACCTTCGGTCTCGCACGCGTCGACGCGAATCCGCGCTCCACCGCCGCGGCCGCCCGTCGCCGGCACTCCGCGAGGTGCGCGCGGATCATGTGTTCGATGTGCTTTTCGAGTTGTTCGATGGTTGTCGTTGTCATGCGGACCGAGGTCGCACGGCGCGATTACCGGCTCAAGCCCACCCCTGAACGGGTACGATGCCGACGGCTTCGGCCGGCAGCCCGTCGCAGTCGAGCATCACCACGCGCGCATGCGCGAGCTCGGCGTCGAACGTCACGCCCGCGGCAGCGGCGGCGGCGGCGAGCGCATCGCGCGCGGGCACCGCGAGGTCGACGGCGCTCGCGGCGTCGACGCCGAGCGGCGGATCGATGTGCGCAAGCGTCGACTGGAGGCCGGTGCCGGTGATCTCGAGATACCCATCGAAGCCGCGCCGGCCGGCAGGCAGGACCAGCGTCACGAGGCCGTCCGCGACGGTCGTCGCCTCGCCCAGCGCGACGGCACAGGTCGCGTCATCGCGGTGGCACGCCTTCACGGAGGCGCCGGCCCATGCGCTCGCCGTCGCCGGGTCGACGAGGCGCACGCGCAGCGTCACCGACGCGCTCTCGCTGCGGGCGAAGGGCGTCGGTGCTGCGATGCACGCGAACGCGCCCGACACGATCACCTCGGCGCCGTCGCTGCTGTCGACCGCATCCATCGCAGTTGCCGTCTCGAGCGGCTCGGTCGTGTCGACCGGCGCGGTGTCGGCGACGACCTCGGGCTCGCTCGTCTCCGCCACGACCTCGGGCTGGACCTCGACCTCGGTCGCGGCGTCCGCGGCGCTGTCGCTAGCGGGCTTCGTGCTCGTCGCGTCGCCGCAGGCGGCGCTGGTGATGACGCCGGCGAGGGCCAGCAGATGGATACGCATGCAGTCTCCGATGGTGGATAGATCGATTCGTTAGCGAGAGCGGGTAGCGGCTCTCGGCTCAGGGAGGCGTGGCGCAGCCGCCGGTGCCGGCCGCCGGCGGGGTGCCCGGGGTCAGCAACGCGGGGGTCGTGAAGTCGAAGAGATCGAGCAGCGCCGCCGAGTTCGCGTCGCGCGCCGTGAGCGCAGGCAGGTCGTGTACGACCTCGATGAAGCGCGTCACCGACGTGAGATCGTTGACGACGTGCGAGACGTGACCCGGGCGCGCCCATGGCGACACGACGACGGCCGGCACGCGGAAGCCGAGGCGATCGAAGGCGGCGTCCGCGGGGCTCTCGCTCGGCGGGCAGGCGGCGGGTGGCGGCACATGGTCGAAGAAGCCGCCGGCCTCGTCGTAGGTCAGCACCAGCGCGCTCTTCGGCCACAGCGGGCTCGCCATGAGCGCGGTCACGAGCTCGCGCACCCAGGCCTCGCCCTCCTGCACGTCGGCCGGTGGATGCTCGTCGCGAAGCGGGATCTGATCGACGAACGACACGGCCGGCAACGTGCCGGCGGCGAGCGCCGCATAGAAGTCCGCGTGCGAAAGCAGGCGCGGATGTGGCGGCTCCAGCCCGACGTAGAAGACGCGCCAGCTGTCGGGTCCATAGACGGCCCACGACACGCCCGCTGCGTCGAGCCGGTCGAAGATGTCGGGCCCGGTGACCGGGAGACCGACCGACGACTTCAGGCCCTCGGAGGTCGCCGCCAGCAGGAAGCAGCGGTTGGGCGCGGTAGGACCGAGCAGCGACGCGAAGAACCGGTCGCTCATCGCGAAGGTGCGATAGAGCCAGTAGTAGAATGGTAGGTCGCGCTCGTCGTGCCACGAGAGGGCGCGCGCACCATTGTTGGCGAGCACGCCGACCGCGTAGAAGTAGTCCATCGCGCCGTCGTGCCACTGCAGGTGCATGCTGTCCCAGTCGTGCGGAATGTCGCCCTGCATGCACGTGTCGACGGCATGCGCCGGGCCGACGGTCCCACCCGCGGGGTCGATGTTGACGTAGCCTGCGGGGATCCCGTCGACCTCGCTGTGCCCCGCCTGCGGCAGGCGCCCGAGGTGATGGTCGAACGAGCGATTCTCCTGCAACGTGACGATGATGTGCTCGATCGGCAGCGCGCTGCGCATGGCAGGCGTGAAGCCGAGCGTCGCCTCGGAGCTCGCCCCGGCGCTGAACGTGCACGCCTGTCGCAGGCTCGCGAGCTCGGCGAGGCGCGCATCGGAAGGCCCGACGGGGGTCGTGTCGGCGGGCTCGACGTCGCCTTGCGGCGCGGAATCCAGCGCGTCGTTCACGTCGTCGGTTGCATCGGTCGCGTCGGACTCAGGGGACGCGACGTCGCTCGCCAGGTCGCTCGTGAGATCTGGGTTCGTCCGCGCGTCGCCAGCGCAGGCGGCCGCGAATCCGCCCGCGAATGTGCACGTCAGAATCGCGAGACATTGTGCGGGTGAGCGCCGTGCCGTCATGGTGCCTCGGTATTCGGCGGACTGGGAGGCGAATATCACCCTCATCAGGCTTGAGCGCCAGAGGGTCGTGCCTTTTCACCCGGTCGCGCGCGCTGATACCGGCTGCGCATGCCGACGTCTACCGTCCCGCGACGGCTCAAAGGGCCGGCGGTGTTCCCGTGAAGGCGTTGCCCCCGCGCGATCCGGTGCCGATCCAGACCGTGCCGTCATCGGCCTCGGCCAAGGCCCAGCACACGATATTGTCGCCCGTGTCGCCGGTCGCCGTCCAGGTCGTCCCGCCGTCCGTGGTCATGAAGATGTCACCGGTGGCATTGCCCGTCCCGACGAGCACGCGGCCGTCGGCGAGCTCGAGGATGCCGTAGACGCGGGTGGCGTCGAAGGGCTTGAGCTCGGGAGGATCGCCGAAGAGCTTGGTACCCGTGGGAACGTGAGCGAGCTTGGTCCACGCGTCGCCCTGGTTGGTGGATCGGTAGACCTCGCCGCGGATCCCCGTTCCCGCCAAGAGGGTCACGCCGTCGCGCAAAACCGCGAGGCGATAGACCCGGTTGGCGCCATCCAAGAATCCGGTCTCGGTCCAGGTTCGGCCGAGATCGGCGCTGCGAAAGACATGCGCCTGCCCTGCGAGCGCCGGGTCGTCGTGCTCGGCGCTCTCTTCGGTGGCCGCATAGATGCGCCCCTGGCCGTCGGTCGTCACCGCGAGCACCCCGAGCCCGGGCAAGGGGGCCGCCGCGCGCAGGGTCACGCACGCGTCGTCGGACACGAAGACGACCCGGTGTTCGAGCGCCGGATCGTTCGAGAGATTGTCCGCGGCGACGATGAGCTGGTTTTCGGGCGTGAGCGCGAGGTCCCAGACGTTGACCGCGTCGGCGGTCGGCAGGCTGACCGTGCCCGGCCCCGTGCCGGTGCCACACGGCTTCCACGTGTCCCCGCGGTCGTCGCTGTAGTGGAGCCCGTTCTTGCCGGCCGACGGCGTGCCCGCAAGGACGATGCGACCACCCGGAAGCTCGACCAACGACTTGGCCTGCGTGATGTTCGTGGTCGGCGTGAGGTCGATCCGTTTCCAGGTCGCGCCCCGATCGTCAGAGCGCGCGAGGTACGCCTTGGCGGCATCGTCGGCAAAGGCCACGTAGACGGTTTGGCCGCCGCCGCTCAGGACGAGGTCCGTGATGTGGTAGACCTTGACCGTCCCCATCGCGGCGCGCAGGCCCATGTCCTTCCAACCGAAGTCGCTCGGGGCCGTCGTGACGTCCGTGGTCTCGCCGTCGTTGCCCGTCGCGGTGTCCGCAGCGGTCGCGGTGTCTGCGGCGGTGGCCGTGTCCGCAACGGTCGCGGTGTCCGCGGCGGTCGCGGTGCCGTCGCTGCCGCAGGACGCGCTCGGAAACGTCAAGGCCGCGCAGAGCATCGATAGGGTATAGGTCCGGCTGGTCATGGTAGGCATCCCCAACGTTTGATGATCCCGTTCTGCGCCAGCGGGCGACGCAGCGAGCCCGCTGGGCACTCGGCGCGCTCGAGCGCCACGACGCCACAGACCTTGTCGGCGGCCCCCGGCGGGGCGACGCACACGTTACCGTTCGGGTCGCCGCAGTCGCTCACGCGCGCGCACGCCTCGCCGATCTTCGCGCTCACGCCATAGGGGTGGACCTGCGGATTGCCGCCGATCCCCATGACCCCATAGAAGACGTCCTTCTGATCGTTCCAGTATTCGGCGTTCAGCTCACGCACGATGGCGCCGAACGTGACGAGCTCGTGGCGACCCTCGGCGCTCGTCTTCAGCAGGTTGCGCAAGAGCCCCATGGTCCCGACCCCATACGAGAAGTTCACGGTCGTCACGACGTCGAGGTTCTCCTCGCTCTTGGCCGGGTTGGCGTAGAGGACGTCGGCGTATTGCGAGTAGGTCTGGCAGCCTTGGGCGACGAAGATCTGTTGCTTGTCCGGCAATGCAATCGTCGCCAGCTCGGCGTAGGCCACGTCGTTGGGCTTGTCGTCGGAAAGGTAGAGCCCGTACCAAGGACCCGCGTGGCCGTTGTAGAAGAAGACGTCGCGGGCGGCCAGCTCGGCGAGCGCCTTGTCGTGGCCGGCCTTGCGATCGTCCTTGAACATGTCCGAGTGGAAGATACGGACCTCGACCGCGACCGCTTTCCCATTGGCCGTCATGCTCTTCGTGAAGGCTCCGCTCTCGGCGGTGAGCGCCTCGAAGTTCGCGACCGGCGAGGTGAAGCCGCGGAACGAGACGAGCTCGTCGTAGGCCTCGCGGGCCTCCCGGAGATCGGATCGTGGCGTATTGTAGTCGTGCCCATAGTAGAGGGTGATGTCGAAGGTGCCGTCCTCCATCATCGCGGCCGTCTGCGGCCACGCGTCGGCGGGCATCTCCTCCGCGACGACCGAGAGCCGCAGCCGCTCGAGCTCGCCGGTGTGGGTGGCGGCATTGAAATTCCGAATGGCACCGCGCGCCACGTTCTCGGGGTCGGCGACCGCCCCCTTGGGCATCGCGAGCTCGAACTGGAAGACGTCGGGCGGCGCGTCGGGGAGGGGCGGAAGAGGCGGAAGCGCGGCCAGCAGGTTCTTCGGTCCGCCGATATCGATCGTGAACGCGACCCGCACGAGGCCCGGCGACACCTCGACGACATCGCCCGCGGCGAGCGTGTGGTTGCGGGCCATCGCCGAGAATCCGCCGTAGCTCGTGTTCGTGAAGAAGCGCTCGAGCTTGGCCGTGACGTAGGCCGTCAAATAGAGCGCGACGGCGGTCGTGCGGCGCCCGATCATGTCGGCGCGCAAGGCGGGGTCGTTCGCCGACTCCGGCGGATCGAACGTGATGTCGACCGTGCCGGAGACCTCGAACTCGGCGGCGACGTTCGAGTAGTAGTTGTCGGCCTTGCCGTCCTCGATGGCCTCGAATTCCTCGTCCGCCGAGATAGGCGACTCGCTCGCGGCACAGGAACTCGTGAACGCCCCGAGGGCGACGACCGCGATGACGTGACGGCGCATGTGCTGCTCCCCTTTCGGCGACCGGGCGCCCCGAGGTGATCGAAGGATTCCGTCCGGAGTCTTCCATGGGGCGGGTCCGCGGGCAAGGCGCGAAAGGCGAAGCCGCGCGTGCGCGGCCGCGCGGCGGCCGTTGCGAATGGGCTTCTTGGCCCTTTCCACCCTCTCGCGGACCGCGCATCCTCACCCGGTGAAACCAAGCACCCGTAGCGCCGCCATTTTGCAGTTCTCGCGAGCCCTCCTCATCGTCGTCGTCGCAGGTTGCGGCTCAGAGCCAGGGACGCCCGACGGGGCCGAGGTCGAGGTCGAGGTCGAGGTCGACGACCGCGACAGCAGCAGCGTCGTCGACAGCAGCAGCGTCGTCGACAGCAGCAGCGTCGTCGATAGCAGCGCCGCGGACAGCAGCGTCGAGGGCGCCGATTCGCCGGACGTGACACCGACGCCGGACGGCCCGGCGACGACGGCGGCCTCCGCGCGCATCGTGTTCTCCGCCGACTTCGCGACGAACGCGGGTTGCGCGACCCACAAGAACGGGGGCTGTGACGTCTACGCCGCGACGATCGATTTCGCAGGCAACGTCAGCGACGTGACGCGCTTGACCACCGCGGCCGATCCGGAGGTGTTTCCGGTGCTCTCGGTCGACGGCGCCACGGCCTATGCCGAAGCGCTGTCAGCCACGGGCAAAGGAACCATCGTGTGGGCGTCGGTCGACGGCACGGCGAGCGGTACCCTGCTCACGAGTGCCGTGGGCCCCGCGCCGCTCGCCGACGGCAAGACCCTTCTGTACCTGAGCCTCCCCGGCTACCGGATCACGTTGGCCGACTTCGCGGGCCCGACCGCGCTCACGATGCCCCGCACCGTGAGCCCGGAAACGGGCTTCCACGAGCCGCACGTGGGTCCGGGGGGGCAAGCCGTCTTCTATCGCCTCTTCGGCGGAGGCAGAGGCAGCAACACGGCGCAAGCGGTGGTCTTCGATCCGCTGACCAGCCAGCTCACGCCCGCGACCGACCAGGACGGGACGGCCCATTGCTTCTGGGATGGACTCGGTCAGGCCATCTTCTGCAACAACGCCGGGGTCCATCACGGCATCTTCTCGATTCCGCTTCCCGGCACGTCCGGAAGCACGTTCGTCCTGAACCATCCGCCGGTCTCGAAGGTGGCGACGGTCGATTCCGATTTCGCCGCATGCAAGGCGGTCAACTACGCGTATGGCACCTTCTGCGACCCCACCCATGTGATCGTCACGGTGGGTTGCGAGCTGGAGACCGACGGTGTCGTCGACGGCACCTACTCCAAGTTGGGCATGATCGACATCGCCGACCCGACGCTCGCGTAGGTGCCGCTAGGCAAGAACCTCGCGGACGCATTTGGCGGACCCGGCTCGTCCTCGTACACCGTGGACTGCCTTGTTCGCTGACGCGTCTCGTGCTTGGCCGCCGGCCCCAGCCGTGGCATGAGCCTCGCGTGACCACTCCGCGCGCCGCTGCCATCAACGTCGACATCGACAGCCTCTACCTCTACTACCGGATCCACGGGCTCGACGAGGCCCGCGCGACGAACGCGGTCTGGGAGCGCGGGGTCGTACGCTTCGCCGAGCTCTTCGCGGACCTCGGGGTCAAGGCGACGTTCTTCGTGGTCGCGTCCGATCTCGAGAGGTGGCCGCGCGCGCGAGCGATCGCCGCCGAGCTGGTGCGAAGCGGGCACGAGCTCGGGAGCCACAGCTGGAGCCATCCTTATGATCTGACGAGGCTCGGGCCCGAGGCCGCCGCCGCCGAATTGGACCGCGCATCCGCCGTGCTCGAGGACGTGCGCGGCTCGCTGGTCGCGGGCTTCCGGGCGCCCGGGTACACGATGACCCCCGAGCTGCTCGCGCTTCTCGCCGCGCGCGGCTATCGCTACGACAGCTCGATCTTTCCCTGTCCGCCGTACTACCTGGCGAAGCTGGCGGTGCTCGCGAAGATGGCGCTGACCCGTCAGCAAAGTCAGTCGATCGTCGGGCCGCCGTCGGTGATGTGGCAGCCGCGGCTCCCGCATCGGCGCGCCGAGAACATCCTGGAATTTCCGGTCACGGTGCTGCCCGGCGTGCGCTTCCCGTTTATCGGGACGAGCCTCCTCATGGGCGGCGAGCGGGGCTACCAGCTGATGCGTCCGCTCCTGATGCGCGTGCCGTTCGTGAATCTCGAGCTGCATGGGATCGACCTCTGCGATCGCGAGACCGATCAGATCGACCCGGCGCTCTCGCGCCAGCCCGACCAGCGCGTTCCTTTGCACACCAAGCTTTCGCTCTTCCGACGCGTCTTCGTCGATCTGCGCGACCACTGGGGTATCGACACGCTCGAGGCGCTCGCGCCCCGTTACGACGGCGCCCGCGCCCGGCCCGAGGTTTGAAGCGGCCGCCGACCAGGGGCCCGAAGACCGGCCTTCCACGCGGGGCCGAGAAGCGTGCGCGCACCCTCCGCGGCGGGCTCGATCCCGAGGCATGGCGGCAGGGCCTCTTGGCCGCCGAGACCGGGACCATCGTCCGCGATGCGCCGTTGCGGATCGCGCTCTGCTACCCGCTCCCGTACCACGCCGCGATGAGCTCGCTCGGCTTCCAGGTCATCTATCGGATGATGAACGCGCTCTCCGGGATCGCCTGCGAGCGCGTCGTCCTCCCCGACGACGTCCGCGCCTGGCGCGAACGCGGACTGTCTCCCATCTCGCTCGAAACCGGCCGCCCGCTCGCCGAATTCGACGTCCTCGCCTTCTCGCTGACGTGGGATTTGGATCTCATCGGCTTCTTCGAGCTGCTCGATCTCGCCAAGATCCCGATCGCCCGCAAAGACCGCGGCGCCTGGGACCCAGCCGTCCTCGTCGGCGGCCCGCTGACGGCCAGCAACCCCTTGCCATTGGCGGACTTCATCGATGTCGGCGTCATCGGCGACGGCGAGCTCGCCGTGCCGCCCATCCTCGAGGCGCTCGACGAAGCGCGCGACCGCGACGACCTCATGGATCGCCTTGGCCGCATCGCCGGCGTGTGGTGCCCCGAGCGCGATGGCGACCGAATTCCTCCCACCCAAAAGGTCGCCCTCGTACGCCCGGCGGTCGCTCAGATCGTGACCCCGCACGCCGAGCTCTCGAACATGTTCCTGGTCGAGGCGAGCCGCGGCTGCCCGCGCTTCTGCAAGTTCTGCCTGGTGCGCGCGCCCGAGAGCCCGATGCGCGAGAACGAGCTTGCCGCGGTGCTCGCGGCGATCCCCACCTGGGCGCCGCGCGTCGGCTTCGTCGGCGCCGCGATCTCCGAGTGGTCGGGGATCCGCGAGGCCATCGCGCGGGTCGTCGCGAACGGGCAGGGGGTCGGGATCTCGAGCCTGCGCGCGGACCGCCTCGACAGCGAGTTCGTCGGCCTTCTCGCCAAGGGCGGCATGAAGACGATGACCGTCGCCTCCGACGCCCCGAGCCAGCGCCAGCGCAATAAGATGGCCAAGGGCATTCGCACCGAGCACCTCGTCAAAGCCGCCGAGCTCGCGCGCGAGGCGGGCATGAACCGCCTGAAGCTCTATGTGATAGTCGGGCTACCGGACGAGACCGAGGCGGATCTGGACGAGCTCGTCACGTTCGTGCGCGACCTCTCCGGGATCCTCCCCGTCGCGCTCGGCGTCTCGCCGCTGGTGCCCAAGCTCCACACGCCGCTCGGCGATGCGGGCTTCGCCGGGATCGGCCCGATCGAACGCACGCTAGACCGCGTGCGCGTTGGACTCGAGGGCACCGCCGAGATCCGCGCGACCTCGGCGCGCTGGGCCTGGATCGAGTACCGCATGAGCCAGGGCGCCGCCGACGCGGGCCACGCGGCGCTCGCGGCCTGGCGCGCGGGCGGCGATTTTCGGGCCTGGGAGCGGGCCTTCGCGGCGCTCGATGCACGCGGCGTCCCCGAGCGCGCCGGGCTCGAGGCGGCGCGCCGGCACGCGCTATTCCCGGCGGCCGGG
>SXIE01000148.1 GCA_005772945.1 Pseudomonadota bacterium | reverse complement strand
GGACCTCGCGCTCGATATCGAGGGGTCCGCAACAACCTCTTCGACCTTCGACGCACCTGCGCTCTCGGAAACCTCGAAGTCATTCAGGCACGGATTGCCGCATGAAGTATGGACGCGCAACCCGGTCGGCGTTCTAGCGAGTGACGGAACGAGTTTCCCCACCCATAGAATCGAAGGATCCGCCGGTTGTGTCAACCGGCTCGCGGGGGCACGGCGCCGAGGCTTGCCAGAGGCGGCGCTGCGAGCGAGGATGCGCCGGGTTGCGAGGCCGAGGAGGGACACGATGCCTTCGTTTCGTCAGGGTCGGATGGTGATTCAGCACAGCGACCTCACGGCGCTCGCGGTCGACGCCCTCGTGAGCCCGGCGACGGCGGCGCTCGCGCCCGGCGTCGATCCCGCAAGTCGCGCCATCCACGCGGCCGCGGGCCCGGAGCTCGCCGCGGCCTGCCGTGCGCTCGGCGGCGGCGCAGCCGGGCAAGCGAAGTGTACGGCCGGCTTTCTCCTGCCGGCCCCGTGGGTCGTTCACGTCGTCGTCCCGACCTGGCAGGGGGGCGGCCAGGGCGAGGAACGCTTGCTCGAGGCCTGCTACGAAAACGGCCTCGCGGTGGCTTTCGGTGCGGGTGCGACGACCATCGCGCTGCCGCCGATCGGGATCGCCGACGGCTTTCCGCCCGAGCAGGCCGCGCGCGTCGGCGTCAGCACGACGCTGGACTTCCTCGAGAACCATCCGAGTTTGGAGCAGGTCTTTTTCTGCTGTGCGCGGACCGCTGATCTGGACGTGCTCCTCTCGGTCGCGGACGAGTATCTATGACCTGGGATGAGGCCAGGGAACACGCGCTCTTCTGGCTCGCGACGTTGGTGCGCGACGCCCGCGGTCTCTTCGCCCAGCGTGAGGCGAAGTCGGTCCCGACCGATGTGAACATCGAGCCGACCAACCTCTGCAATGCCAATTGCGTTTTCTGCGGCTACCAATTCCAGGAGCGCCCGCACACGCAGATGCCGGTGGCGACTGGCCTCGCCATCATCGACGCCGCCCGCCGCGCCGGCGTCACGCAGCTCGGGCTGACCCCGATCGTCGGCGACCCGCTCATCCATCGCAACGTCGAGGCGTTTGTCCGCTACGCGCGTGAGGGCCCGGCGCCACTCTACGTAGGCCTCACGACCAATGGGATCCTGCTGACGCTCGAACGTTACCGCGCGCTCGTCGCGGCCGGGGTGCAAGAGATCGTCATCTCGATGACCTACCCCGACGAGACCGAATATCGGCGTATCTACCGAAGTGCCAAATTGAAGGCGGTGGTTGGCAATATCGGGCACATTCTCGATTTGCCGAAGGCCGAGACCTGCAAGATGTCGATCGGCGTGCGCACCGATCGGCGCGGCGACTGGGCCTCGCACCCGCTGTTTGTGCGGGCGCGCGAGCGCGGCTGGTCGGTCGACCGCAACCGCTTCTTCGACGATTGGTCGGGTCGCACCAGCGAGATCGCCGAGTCCGAGGGCCTCTGGACGCGCCCGAATCGACCCAAGGTCGTGCCGTGCTCGATGACGTACACGGGCCCGCACTTCATGTCGGACGGGCGCGCGACGGCGTGCGGGTGCCGCGATCTCGATGGCGGTCGCGAGCTCGCGCTCTCGTCGGACGCGCTCCTGGCCGACATGCGCGCGGTCTACGCCAGCGGCGAGGTGGCCGCGTTGCGCGAGGCCTTTCGCGATGGGCGGGCGCCGCCCATCTGCCAGTCGTGTCGGCACTACAACCCGGCCTTTGCCGGCGAGCCGGCGCACCGGCGCGTCGGGCAGCTGCTCGGGGATGCCGCGGCGGCCGTGAAGGACCTCGCCGCGATCGTGCGCGCGGCAGCGTCGGAAAAGGCGGGGCGCGCCCCCGAAGCGGATCCCGTCCGCGCCGAGGCGGTCAGCGAGGCGGCGCTTCCCGAATGAGGTCTTCGTAAAGGCGCGTGAGGCTCTGGGCGATCGGTCCCCAACTGAAGCGCGCGGCGAAGGTTGCGAGGCCGGGCGCGTAAGCATGGCGACCGCGCGTGACGACCTCGGACAGGGCTCGCGCCAGAGCCTCGGGCGTGCGCGGCGCGACCAGGCCCGCGCCGTCGGCGAGGACATCGGGCGCCAAACCGACCTCGGGCGACACCACGACGGGCGTGCCGTAGTGCGCGGCCTCGACGACGACGACGCCGAAGTTCTCATCGTACGAGGGCAGGGCGAGGGCCGCCGCGTGCGCGATCCAGGCGGCCTTGGCGCGATCGCTCACGACCCCGACGCGATGGACGCGCGCGCCGAGTCCGAGCGCCGCGATCTGCCGATCCAGCTCGGCCGCGTGCCCGTGCTCGTCGGGGCCCGCGAGCACCAGATCGACCGCGGGCGCGACCGGATGCGCGAGCGCGTCGAGCAAGAGCGGCACGCCTTTCTTGCGCGCGAGCCGCCCCAGGAACAGCACGTACGGAGCCCGCTGCCGTGACGCCGGCGGCGCCGGCGGACCGGGCGCAACCCCTTGCGCGAGGCGCACGATCGGCACCCCGAGCGCCAGGCTCCGCACCGCGTCCTCCTCGTGCGCGGTGGAGACCTGCAGCGCGCGCGCCGCTCGCAGGTTAGGCCGCTCCAAGGCGTGGTAGTACACGCGCTTGAGCCGCGCATTCTGCGCCAGCGAGTAGGCATCGAGCATGCCGCAGGTCCGCACCAAATACGGCGTCCCGAGCCAACGCAAGAGCCCCATCGCGCTCGTCACCGGGGCGCTGAAGAGACCATGCACGTGGACGATATCGGCCGCGCGCGCCTCCGTCCGCAGCGCCCGCAGGAGCGCCAGCGATGGGTACGGCGACCGCAACCAGTCTGCGCGCGCGAGGTGCACGCGGTAGCCGAGCGTGGGATCCTCGGCGTGCGTCACGCGCCGTCCGCCGGGCGCCGCATCGGTCGCCAGGACCGACACGCGCAGCCCCTGCGCGGCGAGCGCTGCGGCCATCTCGCGCACGACCTGCGAGGGTCCGCCCCACTCGCGCGCAAAGCCACCGATGACGTGAAGCACGCGCACCGCCCCATCTTATGCGGGTTGGGCCCGCGCGGCGAGCGCTTCGGCGGACGCTCGCGCATGACGGCCGCGCGGAGCTTTCTCGGCGAACGGTTGATCATTAGAAGGGATCGGCGCATCTTATGAGCGATGTATTGGGTCTCGCACCGACACCGCACCGTCCCGGGGTCGCGAGCGTTCACGCGCACGTGCTTCGCACGCTCCTTCCTCGGCGACGCCTCGGACGCCCTGCTGTCGCTCCGCTCCAGCACGTGGGCTGCCGCGGTCTCGGCGTGTGCGCTGCTTGCCGCCTGCGGCGACGCCAAGACCGGCGTTTGCGTGGCGACGGAGCCCATTGATTTGCACGGAGATGCAATTGGCTTCGAGGTCGTCGGTACCGACACCGGCAGCCCCACGAGCAGCACGGCCACGCGCCCGCCGGACGGAAGCGATCCCGGCGACTCCACGCCGCTCACCGCGCCCACGTCCGAGGACAGCGTGAGCGACGCGCCGACGACCGCGAGCGACGCACCGGTGGACACGGTTGCCGACGCTCAGGACAGCGGTCCGGACGCCGACGACGGCGGCCCCGAGCTTCCCCCACCCTGCCCATGGGAGTCGTGGAACGACGGCCTCGTCGGCGGGCGCATCGACCTCGTGGCGTTCGACCCGCGCGACCCGGGGACGGCCTGGGCCAGCTCAGGCTCGGTCCTCATCCGCAGCACCGATGGCGGCCTCACGTGGGAGGAGCGCTCCGAGGACGCGGCTCTCGCGCACCTGGCCTTCCCGGCCGACGACCCCAAAGCCCTGCTCGGTGGCGGCGCCAGCGGCCTCTACGCCTCGCACGACAACGGCCGTAGCCTCGACGAGCTCGCCCTCGACGGCCTCGCCGTGAGCGCGCTGCTCGCCCATCCCGCGAACCCGCAACGCGTCTTCGTCGGCACCATGGGCGCTGGGATCCTGCGATCGGACGACGGCGGCGTGAACTTCGCGCCGCGCAACGTCGGCGTTCCGCGCGCGAACATTCTCTCCTTCGCCGCGCCACCGGACGACCCCGATCTGCTGCTGGCCGGCCTCGCGAACCAGACCGACACGCTCGGCCCCGATAACGCCGGCGCGCTTCTCCGCACGACCGACGGCGGCCTGCACTGGACCACCGTCTCGACCGACGTGAGCTGGGGTACGCGCATCGCCTTCTGCCCCAGCGACAGCGCGCGCGTCGTGGCGTCCGTGCGGCGCGGCGTCCTCGTGTCGAGCGACCGCGGCGCGACCTGGAGCGCGCTGCCGATCGTCGCTGCCCTCGACGTGACCGACGTGGCGTTCGCCGCGGGCGACTGCGATCGCCTCTACCTCAGCGTCTACCAACGCGGCGTCTATCGCCTCGACGACGCCGGCGTCACGCTCACCGGCCCGCTCGCGTCGGGGTTCGATCTCGAGCTCGGGCGCTTCCAGGCGACCCTGGCGGCTCACCCGAGCGAGCGCGGTACGGTGCTCGCGGCGACGACCAGCGGCCTCTACCGCTCGACCGATGCGGGGCTCAGCTGGCGCCTCATGAATGTCGGACGCGGCATGCTCGCCTTCGACGTGGGTGCCGGCGCAGGGCGCGCCTACCTCGCGACCTGGGGCAGCGGCCTCTGGACGCGCACGGCGGAGCTGCCGTGGACGCGCGTCGCCAAGGTGCCGCGCGACTTCGTGCAGAGCGTCTCGCTCGATCCCGACGACGCCGAGCGCGCGGCCGTCGGCGCCACCCCCGACGCGTGGCTCACCGAGAGCGGCGCGAACGGATTTGTCGCGAGCGGGCCCGGACCGACGAATCTCCTCGCGACGCTGTGGCTCGAGGACGGCACGCTTCTGGCGGGAACGCAGGTCAGCGGCGTCCTGCGTTCGACCGACGGCGGCGCCCATTGGACCCCGTCGAACGACGGCCTCACGCCGAGCCAGACGACGGCCGGCGCGTTCATCGACGTGCGCGCGCTCGTGCGCGATCCGACCACCCCCGGGCGCGTCTACGCCGCGCTCTACCAAGGCGGCGTCGCCCGCTCGGACGACCTCGGCGCGCACTGGACCCAACCGAACGACACGCTGCGCGACGAGAAGGTCGGGCGGGTCGCCGTCGACGTCGATGCCACCACGGGCGGCGCTATCCTCTACGCGCTGGTGGGGGGCAAGGGCGTCTACCGCTCGGACGACGGCGGGGCGAATTGGCGGACCGACGGCGCGGGGCTCGCGACCAACGACGTGGGCGACATGCTGCTCGATTCGGTCTCGCACACGCTCTATCTCGCGGCGCCGGGCACCCCGACCCATCGCAGCGGCGACGGACTCACCTGGGAACCCTTCGACGGTTACTGCCAGCCGCTCCGCGCGACGCAAGGACTCGCCATCTTCGAGGACGACGACGGCCAACGCTGGCTCATCGCGGTCGGCAACGAGCACGCCGTCATCCGCCATCGGCTCTGACCCGATGCGGCCGGGGTCGATCGGCGCCTTGCGCGCGCTTCTTGGGGGCCGCCGATCTGATGTTGACACTGACAACATGTCCGACGTCGCCGCGCTCGCCCGGACCTCGGAGGTCGCCCTCCTTGCGGCCGATGCGTCGCCCGCGCTCGCCCCCCTTCTCGCGGACGCGATTCTGCGCCAACGCCAGCTCGACGCGCTGCTCGAGCTGGCCCTCGCACGCGCCTCTGCCGCGCTCGCGACGGCCGGACTCGATACGCGCGTGGCCCTCCTCAAGGGCGGCGTGACCGCCCGCACGGTCTACCCGACGACGGCCCATCGCTTCCGTCGCGACCTCGATCTGCTCGTCCCCGACGGGCCCGATGTTGACATCGTCAACATACGCGCGGCCCTTCTCGCCGTGGGCTTTGCGGACGACGCCGGCCCCGACCGGGCCGCGCTCGGACCGCGCGCCGTGCGGGCCTGGCCGATGGTCCTCCGGCCCTTCGGAGCGACGGGCCTCGTGCTGTCGATCGATCTGCACCGGCGTCTGGTCGAGGTTCCTTGGTGCCGTCCGGATCTGGCCGCCATGTTTGCAGATGCACGCAAGGATGGCGCCCCGCTGCCGCTGACGAGCCCGCGCGACACCCTCGTCCACACCGCCATTCACCTGGCCGAGAACGGCTTTCGCCTGCCGCTCAAGGCCTGGGTCGATGTGGTGCGCCTCGTCCCGACGGTCGCCCCCGACGCCCTCGCCGAGCGTGCGCTCCAGCATGGCGCACGGGCCGCGACCTACGCCGCCGTCCACGTGGCGAGTCGCTGGTTTGCGCTCGACGCCGCCGAACACCTCGCGCCCCTCGCGCCGCCGGCCCCGCAGCGATGGGCGCTTCACGCGGCCCTGGGCGGCGACGGCATCCACCCGCACCGACTCGGGCTCGGCCCCGCGCGCCGTTTCTTTCGTGCGCTCGTGGCGGACGACGCGCGCGGCGCTGTGGTATCGGTCGGCTCGGCCCTTCGGGTCCCCGGAGGCTGGCGCTCGATAGCGCGGTTCGCCCGCGACGGTTAGCGGTCGCGCGCTCCGCCCGGTTTACGCCGGGCCGTCACGGGGTCCGAACGCCGCAGACCACGCGCCCGCCCAGAAAGGACCGAGAGCATGCACGCATCGTCATCCGTCGTCGGACTCCTTCCTGCACTTGCGCTGCTCGCGACCACCGCCGCTCACGCCGCCGGCCCGAGCCCGGTCACCATCCAGCCCGGCTTCGATCGCGTGAGCGCGGGGCATTCCGCCATCGCGTGGGATCCGAACCTGGGCCCCGAGGACCTCGGCGTGCCGCGCATGATCGGCTGCCAGATCGTGAACGCGCTCATGACGCGCGACTCGGTCTTCACGTTCGTCGTGAAGGAGAAGGTTCGCGCCGCCCTGACCATCGACGACACGACCGGCAAGCTGCTGAAGTCGCTGGGCGCGGCGGTGTTCCTTCCCGGTGACCGCCTCTTCTGCATGGGGAACCAGTTCTCGAGCCACAAGTCGGCGACCGACGTCCGCGACTGGGAGCCCGGCACCTACGAAGTCCGCGTGATAGGCGAATGCAACCCCCAGTACGGCGGCGGCTGCAAGCCCACGAATTGGACCGCCGACACCTTCCGCTTCGAGCTCGTCGATCTGACCCCGCCGACGCGGCCCCTCGCCGACGGCTTCACGCCGAACCCGATGCGCATCGACGGCCTGCGTACCGACGACCGCCAAGGGAAGTTGCCGAAGACGACGGGCGCCTGCGCCCATGACGCAAGGGCCACGAGCGAGGCTCCGGCGCTCGTCCTCACGCTCGACCGCCCGTGGCCCCACCTGCGGATCTGGTCCGAGGGTGGCGCGCGCAACCTCGTCGTCACGGACGCCGCGGGGCGCTCGGTGTGCAGCGACAGCGGGCGTGGCGAGCAGCGCTCACGCCCCTATGCGGATCTCGAAAACGTCCCCGCGGGACGCCTCGAAGTGCGCGTCGCGGGCGAGCAGGGCTACGGGCGCGAGCGCGATACGCGCGCCTATGGCGTCAAAGAGGACACGCTCGTCACGACCCCGCTCTTCGCAATCTCCGTGGAAGATTGGTCGCGCCCGCGCGATCAGCCTTGGCCCGCGGAGGTTTCCGCGTTTTCGATCGGCAAGGGGATCGCCGCGCCGCTCGCGGTGAAGGATGCGCCGGCCTCGTCCATGCGGGTCAAGGACTGCGGCGACCGGCGCTTCGGCACCACTCCCGCCGCGTTCTTCGACGTCACGCGGCCGCTCACGAACGTCTGGTTGCGGCTCGTCACCGGCGGTAACGCCGCTATCCGTCTCGAAGGGCCATTTGGGCCTGATCGGCGCGAGCTCCCCGACTTCAAGACGGCCTGTCTCACGCCGACCTCGGGGAGTCCGGCGAACGCGGGGCGCTTGGAAATGGGGCGCTATGCGGCCTACGTGGGCTTCGTCGAGACCCGCGTGCCGTTCGCGCTGGTGGCCGGCGACGAGACGACGACGCTCGACCCCTTGGCACTGACACTCGAGCCCCCGGCCACGTTGCCGCTCGGCGCGCGCTGGCTGCAGGCCTTCTTCGGCTTCCTGCCGACCGGCCACTGGACCGCGGACGTCAAGCAGGGCCTCTTCCTCGCCGTCCCGGACGGCCTCTTCGTCTACCCGAAGTTCGACCTCGACGAGGCCACCGCCGCGATTCGCGCGGTCGACGGCGGCAAACGCGACCTCGCCGCCAAGGACGCCGCGTGGCCCAAGAAAGACGAGCCGCTGCTTATCGTGGGCAGCGAACGCAACGACGAAGTGGCCGTGGGCGTCCTGCACCTCTTGGCGGCCGACGCCGCGATGTACAAGGTCGACGCGAAGTACCTCGCCGAGCGCGCCGAGGGTCCTCGCCAGGTCCCGCCCGCCGCCCGCAACCTCGAGCTCGAGTGGAACGACGCCGTCAAGCTGGCTACAGCCGCCGAGCAGAAGGACGTCGCGGCCTACGACAAGGCGAACGAGCGCGCATCCGACTGCGAGCGTCGCGTCCTCGCGGCGCGCGGCCCGGCGTATCGGCTCGCCGAGCGCACCAGCGGCGGCAGCATCCGCATCACCGCCCACTACAATGATGCCGACGTCGACGCGGCCTATGTCCAATGCGGCTTTCCGGGCCTCGAGGCGATGCAGAAGCGCCTCTTGAAGAAGCTCGACGCGAGCTACCGCAAGCGCCTCGCCGAGGGCCTCACGAAGATCCGCGCGCGCTTCGCGACCGCTCCGTAACCGTGCGCTGATCGCACTCGTGATCGTCCGGACGTCCGGGCGCCCGCTGCGCTTGCCCCGGGGACGCTCGGCATGCGAGAAGGCGGAGGTCATGTGCGGTATCTTCGGCCTTCTCACGCCCACCCCGACCGGCGACCCGAGCGTCGCACGCGGGGACGCTGAGCGCCGCGCGACCTTGGCCCTTCGGGCGATGCACCATCGCGGCCCCGACGACCACGGCCTCGCCACCGAGCGCGGGGCCGCGCTGCAAGCCACGTTCGCGTTCGCGCGCCTCGCGATCCTCGACCTCTCGCCGAGCGGCCACCAACCGATGCAGACACCGGATGGGCGCTTCACGCTCGTCTTCAACGGCGAGGTCTACAACTTCCGCGCGCTGCGCGCCGAGCTCGCCGCCGAGGGGGTCGCGATCCGCTCGACCGGCGACACCGAGGTGGTCCTGCAATCGCTTGCACATTGGGGCAAGCGTGCGCTCGAGCGCTTCGTCGGCATGTTCGCGCTCGCGCTCTTCGATCGGGACACCGACACGCTGCTGCTCGCGCGCGACCGCCTCGGCAAGAAGCCCCTCTACTGGACACACGACGGCGAAGCCCGCGGACCCGCATCGCGCCTAGCTTTCGCGTCTGAGGTCCGAACGCTACTCGCCGCACAAGTGGTCGAGCCGCGCCTCGATCCCCACGCCCTGGCCGGCTACCTCGCGCACGGCTCGACGCAGGATCCGGCCACGCTCATTTGCAACGTGGTGCAACTATCGCCCGGCACCTGGCTCGAGGCACGCGCCATCTCGAGCGGGTCGAGCGGCTCGTGCGGCTTCGGCCTATCCGTCACCCACGGCACCTACTGGCGCCTGCCCGACCCCCTCGCCCGCCCGCTCGCCCCCGACTGGCGCGAGGCCCTCCGCGCGCTCGTCGCCGAGGCTGTTTCGCTGCGCCTCTCGGCCGACGTCCCGCTCGGGATCTTCCTCTCGGGCGGCATCGACAGCGCCGCCCTGGTCGCGCTCGCGGCCAAGACCCACCGCGACCAGCTGCAGGCCTTCACGCTGACCTTCGACGAAAAAGCCTGGGACGAAGGCGAGCGGGCGGCCCGCACCGCCGCCACCTTCGGCGTCCGCCACCTGCGCGCCCACCTCTCGGCCGACGACGCCTGCGCCGCGGTCGAGCCCGCGCTCGGCCAGCAGGACCAGCCGTCGCACGACGGGCTCAACACCTGGTTCGTGTCGCGCGCCGCGCGCCAGGCCGGCTTGGTCGTCGCGCTCGCCGGCACCGGCGGCGACGAGGTCTTTGGCGGCTATCCTTACTATGACCGCGTCGCGCGCTGGGTCGCGATCGGGCGCGCCGGCCGCATCTTGCCCGCGGCCCTGCGCGCGCATCTCCTCGCGGACATGGACCCGCGCGTGCCGACGCGCCTGCGCAAAGCGATCGGCCTGGTCCTGACGGGCGGCGATCCGGCCGCCCTCCACACGCTCGTTCGCGAACACTATACGCCGGCCCAGGCGCGCCGCCTCATGCCACTTGGCGACGCTTCGCGCGACGCACTGATCAACCAAGCGCTGGGCGGGAACCAAGCAGAGGAAGGGGAGACGGACACGGACGTCGCACGGCGCGATCTCCCGTCGTGGGTCGCGCGCCGCGAGCTCCACACCTATCTCCGCAATACCCAGCTACGTGACATCGACCAGATGAGCATGGCCCACAGCCTCGAAGTCCGCGCGCCGCTCCTCGATCACCGCCTGGTCGAGCTGCTCCTCGCGGTCCCGTGGTCGGCCAAGGCCCCGCGCGCCGGCCTCAAGAAACCGCTCTTGGTCGACGCCGCCGGTCTCGATGGCCGGCAGTTCCTCGGCACCAAGATCGGCTTCGTGCTCCCCTGGGAGGCCTGGCTGCGCGGCCCGCTGCGCGCGCTCGGCGACGCGACGTTGCGCGATCCCGAGCAGAGCGCGCTCGGCGGCGCGCTGTCACCTAGCGCCGTCGAACGGACCTGGGACCAGTTCCTCGGGCACCGTCCGCGCCGCGTGGACCTTGGCGGCGCCGTCAATGCGAGCCGAATCCTCACGCTGATCTCACTGATTCGTTGGTGTACAAAGCATCACGTCGCGCTCACCTGAGCGCGTCGGCCGGGGGACCCATGCCTGACCAGACGATCCAAGCTATGTCGCAGGACGCGCTCGTCCTGGTCGACTGCACGCTCCGCGACGGCGGCTTCCACACCGCCTGGGATTTCGAGCCCGCGCTGGTCGCGGCGTACCTGCGCGCGGTCGACGAGGCCGGGGTCGACTTCGCCGAGATCGGCTACCGCTCGCTCGCACGCGACGGCTTCGCGGGCGCCCTCCGCTACTCGGACGAGGAGCTCGTCAGGAGCCTGCCCGAGCTCAGCCACACGCGCCTGGCCGTCATGGTGGACGCCAAGGAATTTGCCGGCCGCGAGCCGCTGCTGACGAAGCTCTTCGCGCCCGCCGACGCCTCGCGCATCGCGCTCGTCCGCGTCGCCGCGCGTCCCAAAGAAGTCCCGACCGCGCTTCTCCAGATCGCTCAGCTGCGCGCCCTCGGCTACGAGAGCGCGCTCAACATCATGACCTGGGCCACCGTCCCGGTCGCCGAGCGCGCGCCGCTGCTCGTCAAGATCCTCCAGTCCGACGTCGACGTCGTCTACCTCGCCGACTCCTACGGCAGCATGCACCCCGACGAGGTCGAGGCCTCCGGACGCCTCGTCACCGAGCTTGCAGCGACGCTCGTCTCCAAGCGCCACGGGCGCCCCAAGCCCTGGGGCATCCACCTCCACAACAACCTCGAGCTCGCCTTCGCGAACGCGCTCGCCGCGCGCAAATCCGGCGCGACGTGGATCGACGTGTCGGTCACCGGCATGGGACGCGGCCCCGGCAACCTCAAGACCGAGCTCTTCCTGCAACACCTCGAGATGCGCGAGCGTCACCCGCGCTACCGCACGGCCCCGGTCTACGAGCTCATCGGCAGCCGCATGGAGGAGCTCCAAGCCCGCTATCGCTGGGGTCCGAGCGCGGCCTACGTCCTCTCAGGCCACCTCGCCGTGCACCCCGCGTATGCGCAGGAGCTGCTCGAATCGCAGCGCTACACCATCCCCGAGGTCACCGCGATTCTGCATGCTCTGCACGCCGCCGGCACGGGCGGCAGCTACTCGAAGAAGACGCTCGACGAGGCGATCTCGGCGCGCCCGACGACCATCCCGACTCGGCGGGGCGACCGCCCGGGACGCGCTTCCGCGGCGCGCGGCACGCTCACAGCGAAGCTGCCACGTCTCTCCGAGTGGCGCGGTCAGGACTGGTCGTCTCGCGAGGTCCTGGTCGTGGGTCGCGGCCAGAGCGGACGCACGCACGCGGACGCGCTCAACCGCTGGATCCGCCGCTTCCGACCGATCGTCCTCGAGTGCAATCACCGGCCGTTCATCGCGCCCACCGAGGACCAACTCTCGGCCTTCATCGTGCTCGCGAACGCCAAAGCGATGCTCGGCGAGGCCCTGGCCGCGGGCAAGGCGGTCCTCTTCGGAGCCGCCCGCGGTGCGGCTGTGACGCTCGAAGCCCCGCACGCCGACGACGAGCACGTGCTGGAGCGCAGCGACGGCACGGTGTCGGAGGCGCAGCCTCCGAGAGAACGTGCGCAGCACGCGAGCCCCGGCATCTACGTCGAGCCCTACAGCGTCGAGGGTGGCACCCTGTCGCTCGACCCGTGCGTCCTCCCCGCGGACGTCGTCTCGATGTTCGCGATCGTCCAGGCGATGCGGCTCGGCGCCAAGCGCATCACGGTCGCGGGCTTCGACGGCTACCAGGGGCTAGTGACCGAGCGCGAGCGCCGTATGCAGGCCGAGCTCGACGCGTTCTTCGATCTCCTCGGCGCGCGCTATCCCGAGACCGAGATCGTGTCGCTCACGCCGACGGGTTTCGCGATCCGGGCGCGCTCGGTCTACGGCGAGCTCGCCGTGTCGGCGCTCGACGGCTGATGCTGACCCTCTTTCTTCCGTGTCGGCGCGGCAGCGAGCGCGTGGCGAACAAGAACACGCGGCCCTTTGCCGACCACCCCGGCGGGCTCCTCGGCGTGAAGCTCGACCAGCTCGAGGCTCTCACGTGCTTGGGAATCGGCGACCGAATTGTTTTGGACACCAACGATCCGCTCGTCCTCGCGCAGGGCGCGGAACGCCAAGAACGCTGGAACGGCGCGGCCGAGCTGGTCGTGCGTGCGCGGCCCGATGCGCTGGGTCTGGGCACGACGACGACCGACGCGCTCATCGCCTATGCGCTCGCGACGAACCCACCGACCGACCCCGCCGACGACTTCGCGTGGACGCACGTGACCTCCCCGCTCTGCGACGCGCCGACCTACGATCGCGCCATCGCCGCCTACCGTGCGCGCGACCCCGAGCGCCACGACTCGCTCGCCGCGACCACCCCACTCCAGACCTTCCTCTGGTCCGACGCAGGTCCCCTCAACTACACGCCGGACCCCATCCGCTGGCCCCGCACGCAGGACTTGGCGTGCATCCACGAGCTCAACTCGGCGCTCTTCATCGTCCCGCACGCGCTCGGGGTCGCGCGCGCGGATCGGATCGGCGCCCGTCCGCTCTTCTTCCCGCTCGGCAAGCTCGCCTCGGTCGACGTCGACTGGGAGGAGGACTTCGCGCTCGCCGAGCACCTGTTTCGGTTCGTGAACGCCGGCCCGCAAGCGGGCGACGCGCGCAAATCCGCGTTGCCGTCGTAACGAGGACACGGCCCGTAACCGCGCGGAAAGCGGCTCAGTCGTCGATCGGCTCCAAGCCCGCGATGCCGTCCTTCATGGCCTGGATGACCTCCGGTGCGTGTCCCTGCCACTCCAGAATTTCACCCACGACGCGCAGCGGGTCCCGGGAGCGATAGGATCTCGTGGGATTGCCGGGATACTTCTTGTCCGTCAGGTTGGGGTCGTCCATCAGCGGGCCGGTGGGCTCGACCACGTAGATGCGGCCTGGGCCTTCGCCCTTCGCCAGCTCCGCGCCCCAGGTCGCCGCGCCGAGGGTTTCGCTGAAGTAGACCCAGGGCGATCTCCGCTCGGTGAAGTTGGAGGCATAGCCGGGTTGGATGAGGTCTCCGGGCTTCAGGTCCGCCCGGGTGCCGTGGAAGAACCGTCGTGCGTTGGGGTCGACCGGTGTGGGCGGCGCGGTGGGATCGCTCATGGTGGCGGTCGTACAACCGCGGCCACAAGCCTCGCAACTCGTAATGCCACTCGGGGCGCGAGCGGTTGATGAACATGCGCTGCATCGTGTAGCGTAGGGCCGTGATGAAGGCCGTCACCCTGGCCCGCAAGGCTGTTCACCTCCGCCCCTCCGAGGCGCGCGTCTTGCTCGACGACGCGTTCCTCCTCGCGTGGAACCGAGTCGCCCGGGCGCGCGAGCTCACCTGGTCGCCCGAGCTCCGCGCCGCCCTCCATCGCAACCGCAGCATCCAGGGCGTCGCACGCGGCGAGCGCTGCTGGATCCTCGGCGGCGGCGCCTCGCTCGCCGGACTCGAGCTGGGCGCGCTCCGCGGCGAACACGTGTTCATCCTGGACCCGGTCGGGCTGGCCGCGCGACCCGAGGTCCTCGCGTGCGCCCCGCGCTACCTCGTCGCCACGGGTCGCACGGACGACGCGCCCGCATGGAACGCAGAGACCGCGGAGGCCCTCGCGCGCTTCGGTCCCGACACCTGGATCTTCGCCGAGCCCGACGACCACGCTTGCATGGCCAAGCAAGCATCGCTCGCCACGCACCGTCGCTTCGTCGTGGTCCCCAACCAGCGCTTCGTCTTCGGCTACGATCGCGAGGTCGACCTGACGCGCGGGATCCCGGGGACTGAAGACACCGCCAAGACCGCCATCGCCATCGCGGTGTGGATGGGCTTTCGCCGCATCAACCTGCTCGGCGTCGACGACGACGGCGTCCTCTCCACCGGGCACGAGGCCGACGGCGATCAGACCGCGCTCGAGCGGTCCCTGGTCCGCTCGTCGCTCGGCCTGCGCGGTTGGCGCGCGCTCGTCGCCTACCTCGAGAGACGCCAGATCGCGCTCGTCTCGATGAGCCCGCACAGCGTCCTCACCGGGCTTCCGACCGAGCCTTTCGCGGTCTGATCTCGGCTAGGTGGCTCTGGACCGCGCGACCGCACGGGCCGCGGCGACGAGGCCCGCGGCCGCCTCGGGGATCCCCCATGCCTCGATCCTTTTCCGCGACGCCTCGCCCATCGCCCGAAGGCGCGGCGGATCGGCCAGCGCCTGCGTCAGGATCCCGGTCAGCGCGCCCACGTTCCCGGCCTCGAAGACCCAGCCGTTGTCGCGGCTCACCAAATCGGACGCCGAGCCGCACTGGTCCGACGCGATGATGGCGCAGCCCATGTTCATGGCCTCGTTGATGGCCAGGCCCCACGGCTCGAACACCGACGGCAAGACGAACACGTCGGCCAACGCATAGGCGGCCGGCATCTGCGATTGATTCGCGAAGCCTGCGAAGTGGATCGAGGCCCCCGGAAAGCTGTGTGCCTTCCGCTCGAGCTCGCCGCGCAGCGGCCCGTCGCCGACCAGCACCAACGCGCTCTTGGGAACGGCCGCACGCCCGAACGCTTCGATCAACGTATCGGCGGATTTGACGGCCGAGAGCTTCGCGGCGAACCCGACCACGGTCGCGTCGGGCGCGATGCCGAGCGCTGCCTTCCATGCGCGCGCCTCGTCACGCGCCGCTACCGCGCGGGCGCGGAAGAAGTCGTTGTCGACCGCATAGGGAGCCCAGAAGACGCGGTCGTCGGGCATCCCGTAGTGCAGGTAATACGCGCGGTTGAGCGTGCCGATCGCGACCGCCCCCGCCAGGAGGCGCTTCAGAACGAGCGCGCCGACGACCTTGGCGACGCGCTTCCAAGCGTCGCGCGAGGCGAGCAGGTTCGATTCGCCGCGCAGGAGCACCGGTATCCCGGCCGCGCGGCAGGCGGGCATGACGGCCTGCTGCGTCCAGTGCGCGTAGCCGTGCACGATGACAACGTCGGGCTTCCAGAGGAGAAGCCGCGGTACCATCATCGGGTTGACGAGGCCGAAGAACGCCTCGGACCCAGGGCGCGGCGAGAGGTTCCGGTCGAACTCGTGGGCGAAGCCGTCGGTCAGCGGGATGTCCCAGCGGACCTCGCGATTGAAGTCCACATCGCGGTAGGGTTTGAGGCCCTGATCGCTGCCGAAGAAGACGCGCAGCTCAACGCCGTCCGTACCCGCCAGCCGCCTGAAAAGGGGCGCCTGGTACTGGATCGGATGGGACGTCACGTAGGCGATGCGCATGGGGATCACCGGCAGCATAGCGGTGCGCGAAGCGGCCGTCTATTGCGAGCTTGGCGCGACCGCGGCCCGTGTCGGGTGGTCAGAGGCGGCGCAGGTGGATGGCGCGCGTCAGCGGTTCCACCACGCGCCAGAGCCAGGACCGCGTCGGCGGCCGGAGGCGCGCGAGAGCCGCCCGTAGATCCGCGATGAGCGCCTCGGCCGGCGCCCCTTCTAAAGGAGGCCCACGCCGCGACGCGGCCTCGGCGATGGCGGCGGCGAACGCCGGGGCATCGGTCGGATCGAGGCACGCGACGATGCGGTCCGCGAGCGCCTCGGTCAGCTCGAGCTGGTGATCGTTGATGTGCTCGCCGTGGGCCGCGCGCCGCGGGACGACCACCGGCACGTGCCCGAGCGCGAGCGCGTCCCGCACCGTGCCCGAGCCCGCGTGCGTCACGACCACGCGCGCCTCGCCGAGCCGCGCCAGCAGCGCCTCGCGTGCGATCGTTTGTACACCAACCAATTCCGCCGGCAGCGCCCCGTCGGCATATTGCACCCACACGGGCTCGTCCGGATGCGCGCGCGCCCACGCCGCCAGCGCGCCGACCAGCCGCGGGAACGGCCCCTTGGTCCCGACGACGCCGACGATCATAGGATGCCCCCGACGTAGCGGGCGCGGATCTTCTCGGCCAGCTCGGGCCACTGCGCCCAACGATACGGCGTCAGCCAGCGCATGAGGCGCCCGGTGAGGGTCGGCACGCGCACGGCCGACGACGGCTCTATATAGAGGAAGGGAACGCCGCCCGCGCGCGCCACCAGCGCCGCCGGAACGGCCGGCCCCGCGCCCATCGAGAGCACGACATCGGGCCGCTCGCGCGCGAAGATGGCCGCCAGCTCGGCCACATTCCAGAGGACGCGCCAGTCGCGCTCGGCGTGCGCGATGATGTACGCGCGCGCCCCCGCCGGCAGAACCGGCGACGGGTCGTTGAGCACCCACACGCGCTCGGCGTCGCCCAGCGCGGGCGCCAGCTCGAGCAGCTCCGCGAGGTGGCCGCCGATCGACGACACAAGAAGCACCTTCATCCCGCCCTTCATCCGGATAGTCGTACCACGCGCGCGCCCGCTTGGCGCCTTCCACCGGGCCTCACGCGCCTCCCTCGCCGCCCGCGCGGCCCGCTTGGCACGGCGCCGCGTTCCTGGTACGGCCTCGGGGGCACGCCGGGGCGTCACCCGACACGCATGATCAAGCAGTGGCGCCGCGAGCAACGAAGCCACGCCGGACCTCGTCTCCTCCGAATCGCTGTGAGCACCGAATGCCGACCTACATCCTCGGGATCAACGCCTTTCACGCCGACGCGGCGGCCGTCCTCCTTCGCGACGGCGAGTGCATCGGCGCCATCGCCGAAGAGCGCCTGAACCGCGTCAAGCACTTCGCCGGCTTTCCCAAGCTCGCCATCGCCAAGCTGCTGGAGATGGCGGGCATCGGCCTCGCCGACGTGCAGCACGTCGCGATCGGCCGCGACTCGACCGCCAACCTCAAAGAGAAGCTCGTCTTCTCGATGAAGAACATCCTCCGGCTCCCGCAGCTCGCGCGCCAGCGCCTCGAGAACCGCGCCCAGATCGCCGACATCCCCGAGCTTCTCACCTCCCACTTCGGCCTCGCGGGCAGCCCGGCAACGGCCCTGGCGGG
>SXIE01000147.1 GCA_005772945.1 Pseudomonadota bacterium | reverse complement strand
GTGCTGTTCGTAGCGATCGCCGGGAGCACCGACGTCGCCTGCGAGTTGAACGGCGCCGGCCTGTTGCTGCACATAATGCGCGGCTTCGTGGGCCGCCGTGTGCAGGCTCGGCGCGCCCGCGAACGCGACGTGGTCGCCGGTCGCATAGCCATGGGCACCGAGCGCGGCGGATGCTTGGACGGCCGCGCCGTCGGTGTGTGCGCGGAGCCCGCCGAGATCGTGGGCACCGAAGGCCGCCTGGATCCGATCGAGGTGCGGCAGCGAGACACCGCCGCCCTGGGTGCCATGCGCGGCGGCCGCGTGGACGTCGCCTGGGGCTGCGGCACCGGACGCATCGCGCTGGATCGGCGAGAGCATGCGCGCCTGGGTTTCGTAGTCGAGGCCGCGCAGGTGCTGCGTGCCTCCGCCGCCCGATGACGGGGCCGCGTTTGCGGGGGCGGGGGTGCTCGGGACACGCGGTAGCTGGGGCGCTTGCTGAGCGGTCATGCGGGCCTCACTGGACGCGCTCGGTGAGGAGTGGGCGCGTCTCGAGTGAGGACCGTGAGGCGGCCGATCGTGGCACGCGACCTCGGCACGCAACCTCAGCGAAGAGCGGGAATCAGTCCGCGGCGAGCCCGCACGCACCCATGAGCTCCGCCGCCACGACGCGCATCGGCGGGCTGACGCCGATCGCATCGCCCACGTAGGTGTACCCTTCGGCGAAGCCATAGAGGGCCATGAACGGCAGGTTGCGCGCACTCAACGCGGCCTCGTCGAAGGCGACCCAGACCGAACACGGCACGCGCGTGAGCTCGTCGCCGCGATCGAGGGCGCCGGACTCGTCCCGATCGTAGGCGCCCCGCAGCAGCTCCGCCGCCAAGCGGTCCCAGCGCGCGTGCGTCGGGTCGGACAGATCGGCGATCGCCCTGACGAGCGCGCCCGTGCCCGCGGGGTCGCCCTCGCCGCCCGCGCGGACGCACGCGATGAGCCGAGCGCGCACGGCCTCGCGCGCCGCCGGCGCAATGCCCAGGGCCGCACCGCGAAACATGAAGCCGGGCTCGAAGCCGTAGCGCGCGTCGAGGGTGGTTCCCTGCTCGCGCTCGAGCGCGCCGTCGATCGCCTGCCACCGCGCGCACGCGATCGCCGGGACCTCGGCGGCCTCCACGTGGCGCGATCGATCGGCGTCGGCGTCGGTCAGGAGCAGGTCCCGCCCGACCGCTTCCCAGGCGGGCGTCCCGGCCTTGTGCGCGGCGACTGGCGGCGTGCGTGGCGCCGTCGCGCACGCGCCTGCCAGCGCGCCAACGCCGGGCCCGATGAGCCACCCCACCGCCCACGCCCACCCTCTGGACGCGCCGCGCGTCACTCGGGCAACGTCATGGCGCCGCTCGGCAGCGCCGCGCCGAAATGGAGCAAGACCCCGTCGCGCTGCGGCGCCTGGACGTAGCCCCCGACGACCCACGCCCCACCCGCCGGATCGACCCAGACCGCGTGGTACCGGAGGACCGAAGGCGGCACGTCGACGTCGGCCCGCCAGTGATTGCCGGTCCGCTCCCAGACGGCGCCCTGATCCCCGACCGCGAGCACCGTCCCGTCGGACCGCACCCACACCCCGTCCATGGGCGGCATCCCGAACGGCGTCGCGTCCGTCACGCCGGCCTCCGCCAGCTCGCCGACGACGCCGCTGACGAGCCCGCCGACCGCCACCGTGATGGCGCCATTGCCGTGTAGCGCGGCGAGCCGCTGCCCCGTCGGCGCCGCGAACGTCTGCCAATCGTTTGCACGTTGGTGCAAGACTTTTCCGCCGCGCCCGACGATCCAGAGGTCGCCGCCCGAGCGTCCCCAGACGCCCGAAAACACGCCGGCCGTGGCCGCCGCAGCGGGCAGGTCCGCGCGCTCGCTGAAGACGTCCCCGCCCAGCGTGTAGGCGCGTCCGCGGCCGTCGCCGTCGCCGCCGCCCACCGCCCACACGCTGCTACCGATCGCGGCGACGCCCGCGAGCGTCACGTCGCTTGCGACGCCGCTGAGACGCGTGAACGCACCCGACGCGCCACCCGAGCCGCGGTCCCAACGCAGCGCGAGCCCGCCGGCCCCCACCATGAAAACGGGGCCCGCGCGATCGGTGCCCGCGACGGACCACAGCGCCCCGCTGGCGCCCGTCCGAAGCCGCTCCCAGGTCGCTCCGTCCCAATGGAGGACCCACGGGCCGGCCCCGTCGCCGGGGTCCGAGCCGACGACGAACATGTCCTCCGCGCCGCTGCCCCAGACGGACAGGAGCGCCGGCGCAAGATCGTGCAGGACCGTCTGCCACCCGTGCGTGTCGGTCGTGTCGGGCCCGTCGGGCGGGGGCTCGCAGGCCACCAGCGTGAGCGCGAGGACCGATCCAAGCAGGCGAAGCAGGCGAAGCAGGGGAAGCGGGCGTCGGAGGACCATGGCCGCGAGGATACCGCGCGCCGCGTCGTCAACCTCGAAATCACCGTGAAAAGATCGTTCGCCGCCATGAGGCGTACGACGCCAGGCCCCTGCGCTGACGGCCTCCGACGGCGCCCGCAGGCCTCTCACGCTCACTTCGGTCGACGCGGCTCGGCGCTCGGCGCACCGCGCGAACCATCGAATCACCGAATCACCGAATCACCGAATCACCGAATCACCGAATCATGGGCCCCAGCCCATACCCACACTCTTTGTCTTGTTGCGGAGGAAGTCATGCGTCGTCCCGCCCTCTTGTCGCTCGCCATCCTGTCAGCCGCCCCCGTCGCCTGCTCGAGCTACTCGAGCTACGTCGAGACCGAGAACGCCGCGCTCGGCCGCGTCGTCGTCTATCGCAACGGCATCGCGTTCTACGAGCGCCGCGCCAAGGTCGAGGACGGCAAGGTCACGCTGACCGTCCCGCACGACAAGGTCGACGACTTCCTCAAGTCCCTCACGATCTCGGACGCCGCGACCGGCAAGCCGCTGCCCGTCAACTACCCGACCGCCGGCGCGAGCAACGACGGCAAAGTCGACATGACCATCCAGGTCCAGGTCGCGGGCGTCAGCGAGGTCGTCCTCACGTACATCACCGAAGCCCCCGCCTGGAAGCCGAGCTACCGCGTGGTCGTGAAGGCCGACGGCAAGCTCGGGCTGCAGGGTTGGGCGGTCGTCGACAACACCTCGGGCGAGACCTGGAACAAGGTGAAGGTCGGCGTCGGCTCGAGCTCGGCGCTCTCCTTCCGCTTCGATCTGCGCAGCGTGCGCAACGTCTTCCGCGAGGAGCTCAAGTCGCGCGAGAGTTTCGCCGTGGCGCCTCCGGTCGGCGGCTCGACCTACAGCGATCGCGAGACCCAGGCGGCCGTCCTCGACACCTTCGCCGACGACGAGATCGCCGGCGACCTCGCCAACGATGCGCGCGGCGCCTTCAACCGCTCGGGTCGCGACGTCGACGGCGCCCCACGACCGGCCTCGGTGGAGGCCGCCAGGGCTCCCGCGGCGCCCCCGGCCAGCCGCGCCAAGGTCAAGCAGCTCGCCGCCAAGCTCAACCAGACCGAGGGCGACGTCACGCTCCAGGCTTGGGGCGGCGCCGGCGCGGGCCCCGCCAAGGACGGCTTCACGCCTGAGGACCGCGCGCAGTGGCTGCGCAACGAGCTCATCCGCGAGGGCGTCGCCCCCGCGCGTATCAAGGTCGAGGCCAAGAGCGACGCCAACAAGCGCGGCCTCGAGATCGTCAACGCCCCGTCCGCGCCCGGCCGCGAGCAGCGCCCCGGGATCCCCGACGACGGCAAGCCCGTCGGCGCGAGTCACTTCCAATCGCCGGTGCCGGTGACGGTCGCGCGCGGGACGAGCGCCCTCATCGCGGTCGTCGATCAGGAGGCCGAGGGCGACGTGGTCTACCTCTATGATCCCGACAGCGAGCGCGGCAACAAGCGCTTCGCCTTCAAGTCCGTCCGCATCAAGAACCCGACCGACTACACGCTCGAGACGGGCCCGATGACGGTGTACGGCGCGGAGCGCTTCATCGGCGAAGGCCTCACCGAGCCCGTGCCGCCGCGCGCGACCGCGGTCATTCCGTTCGCACTCGACCGCGAGGTCATCGTCGAGCGCGACGACTCCGAGGCCGACAAGATCACGCGGCTCGTGGCGTTGCAGCGCGGGATCCTGCGGACCGAGGTGCAGCACGAGCGCGTGACCAAGCTCAAGCTGACGAGCCTGCTCCACATGCCGACGCGCGTCTTCCTCAAGCACACCGTGCGCAAGGGCTGGGACCTCGTCGCCAGCGACAAGAGCCCCAAGCTCTACGAGCGCATGGGCGAGGCGCACCTCTTCGAGGTCAAGTTGGCGGCCGGCGAGACCAAGTCGATCGAGATCCGCGAGGCCACACCGATCGTCCGCGCGCTCGATCTCCGCGGACCCGACTCGATGGGGCTCGTCGAGCTCTACCTGCAGGGCAAGGACATCGATCAGCGCTTCGCCGAGCCGCTCAAGAAGCTGCTCGAGATCCATCAGCAGATGGGAAACATCGCGCAGAAGATCGAGCTCGTGCGCAGCCGCATGGAGGAGTACCGGACGCGCACCCAGGAGCTCACCGATCAGATCCTGACCCTCAAGGGCGTGCCCGGTGGCGGCGCCCTGATGGCCCACCTGCAGGCCAAGCTGCGCGAGATGTCGCAGGGCGTTCAGAACGGGACGATCGAGGTCGTGAACCTCGAGCAGCAGATGATGGTGTCGCGGATCCAGTTTCAGGACGGCGTGAGCGAGCTGCGCCTCGAGCGCGAGGCGGCCAAGCCGACCGAGGCGCCCAAGCCCAACGGCGGCTGATCGGCGGCCGCTCGGCGGACGTCCTCGCGAGAGCCCCCGCACGTCGGGGGCTCTTCGTTTTCCCGGGCACGTGCGCCGCCGACGTCGAGGCGAAGAAAACACCGAAGCACCTGAAAAGCGAACTGACGCGGGTGCAATCGTGACTTACAATCGCGAGCACGATGCCAACCGCAATGACAGCCGCCCACCCGGCCCACCCTCCGCTCGCTTCGACCCCCGTCGAGGCCGTTTCACATCGCTTTCAGGATCTCGGGCCGCTGGGCGCCGGCGGGATGGGGACCGTTCGGCGCGTGTGGGACCGGCTCGGCGATCGGATGGTCGCGCTCAAGCGCGGACGGGCCATGGAGGCGGTCGACCCGCGGCTGGCCGAGGAGTTCGCGATCCTCGGGCGGCTCGAGCACCCGGGGATCGTGCGCGTCTTGGACTTCGGGCCGATGCCGTCCGCAGCCGAGGGCGCGCCCGAGAGTGGCAAGGCGCAGGGCTTTTGGCTGACCTCGGAGCTGGTCGAGGGGCCGCGGCTCGATCGCTGGATGGCCGGGAGACCCGCGGCGCGCGCGGTGCTCGACGTGGTGCGCGAGCTCGTCCAGACGTTGGCGTGGCTGCACGCCGAGGGGTTGGTGCACGGCGATCTCAAGCCGGCCAACATCCTCATGGCGCCGCGCCCGACGCTCATCGACTTCGGCCTGGCGGGCGCCATCGGCAGCCCATTCCTGGGCGGGACGCGCGCCTACCTCGAGCCTGAGCTGGCGCGTGGGACCCGCGATACGCTTGGTCCGGCGACCGATCTCTGGGCGCTGGGCCAGACCTTCCGGCCGTGGGTGGGCGCCGTTCCCGAGCTCGCGCCCTGGGTCGAGGCGCTCCAGGCCGAGCGCGACGCCGCGGCGGTGCTGGGTCAGCTGGCGCCCGAGTGGCGTGCGGGGACGACGCTCGCCGGCACGGCTCGCCATGCGGCCCGGAGCGTCTGGTCCGAGGCCGCCGACGACGCCGCCGCACGGGCGCTCGCCG
>SXIE01000018.1 GCA_005772945.1 Pseudomonadota bacterium | reverse complement strand
GTCCCGTGGCTCGTTCCCAGCGGCACCAGATCGCCGTCGACGTTGACCTTGCGAGACGGTGTTGTCTAAAGAGTTGGGCTTGGGCCAACGTAGTGGTCGAGGCCGCCAGGCCGAGCGAGGCGCGGGCGGCGGTCGCGCGCGGGGCGCTGCTCCTCGATGTGCGGACGCCCGAGGAGTTCCAGGGCGGTCACGTCGAGGGCGCGACGAACATCCCGGTGCAGGTGCTCGCGGAGCGCGCGGGCGAGATCACGGCGGGCCGCGAGGTCGTCGTCTACTGCAAGTCGGGGCGGCGAAGCGCAGCGGCCGCCGAGCTGCTGCGCGGACGCGGCCACAAGGTCATCGACATCGGGCCCATGACGGCCTGGTGAGGTGGTCGCCGCGCCGGCACGCCCTATGCGCTTTGCGGCGCGCTGGCCGTGGCGGCGCATGGCGCACCGCGGGCGAGCGCCCCTAGGGGATCAGGCCCGTGTTGCCCACGCGATCGGCGCGAGCGCGCGCGCCTCGACCCAGGAACGCGCGCGCTGGACGAGGCCCGGCTCGCGCTGCACCAGCCTCGGTCGCCCGTGGTCGGCGAGGATCCGTTGGGCGCACTCGATCGCGCTCGCCGCGGCGAGCTCGGTCCCGACGCCGCGCGCCCCGGCGCCGCAGCCGGCCAGGTACAGGCCGCGGATCGGCGTGGCCACCTCGGGACGCAGCCGACCGACCTGGTCGGGCGTCTGGGCGGTCGAGATCGCCGGACCGTAGGTCTTGCCGATCCAGCGCTCGATGAAGTCGACCGAGAACGTGTCGATGAACAGCGCGTGGCGCTCGAGATCCGGCACGGCCCGGCGCAGCGTGGCCATGAGCGCCGCCTCCCAGGCGGGCCCCGGGTCCTTCAGCGGGACGTCGCTCGTCGGGGCCACCGCGCATGCCGTCAGCAGCTGGCATCCGGGCGGCGCGAGCGACGGATCGAAGTTCGTCGGCACGGGGCAATAGAAGGGGACGACCGCCGGCACGCGCCCGTCGGCGACCGCCTCGTACATCGCCTTGAGGTCGCCCGCGCGCATGTTGAAGAGGTCGACGCCGTCGCCGACCCCGCCCACCAGGCAGCCCGCCGTGACGAGCTTCTTGCGCAGCCCGATCTTGGCTTGCACCGCGATGAACGAGCCGCGGACGGCGCGCGCGCGCTCGACGTGCGACGCCGGGAAGTGCTCGGGGCCGACCAGCTCGAGGACGGTCGTGCGTAGGCTCGAGGTCGACACGACGATCGAGGCCTCGAGGACCGTGCCGTCGTCGAGCTCGACGCCAGCCGCGCGCCCGTCGCGCACGAGGATGCGTTTGGCGCCGACGCCGGCTCGAACGTCCGCGCCGCGCGCCTGGGCCAGGCGGCAGTAGGTCGTCGGGATCGCGCTCGCGCCGCCGAGCGGATAGCTCAGCCAGTTGTCGCGGACCATCTTCTTGAAGGCCCAGATCGCCTCGCCGGCGCTCACCTCCCAGTACGGCAGGACGAAGTAGAGCCCGAGCAGGAACCCGAACAGCGCGAGCGTCGGCGGGTGATCCGTGAACGGCGCGAGGAAGTGCTCGACCGTCTCGTGGTCGTGCGCGGCGGCGTCGGCGTCGCTCATCGCGACGATGTGGGTGAACATCGCGCCCACGCGCAGCGCCTCGCGCGGGGACAGGCCGAGCGCGCGCGCGGCCTCGAGCGCGAAGCGCGGCATGCGGTGGCGTTGCGACGGCACCGGCAGCCTGAGGAAGGCCTCGCCTTGCCGGGCGCGCGAGTGGATGCGCAGCTCGGCGATGTCGTGGGTGCGGCGAAAGGCGAGGGCGCCCTCGGCGCCGGCCAGCGCGAGCACGTCGCCCAGCGGCCCGGCGGGCCCGCGCGAGAACATGTGCGTGCCGATATCGACGCGAAAGCCCTGCTTCTCATAGGAGGCGCACGAGCCGCCGAGCCGCTTGTTCTTCTCGACGAGCGTCGTCGGGATCCCCGCGCTCGCCAAGAGGAGACTCGCCGCGCTGCCGCCGATCCCGGAGCCGATGACGACCGCCTTCATGCGCGCACCTCCGCTCCCCGCGCGCTCGCCAAGAGCGCCTCGGCGACCCTGAAGCCGGAGTCGACGGCCTGGTGGGTGCCGCAGCCGAAGCCGCCCGCGTCACAGCCCACGAGCCAGAGTCCCGGGAGCGGCGTCCGCGCCGAGGGCTTGCTCCGGCCGCACTGGCCGATGAGCTGCCCGAGGCCGATGCAGGCGCCGCCGTGCGCGTCGCGCACGTCGCGCGCCAGGGTCGCGACCTGGTCGGCGCCGTAGGGGTGGCGGGCGATGACCGCCGAGGCGAATCGCGGCCAGAGTCGGTCGAGCGTCGCCTCGCCGCGGCGTGTCGCTTCGGCCACCAGCCTGTCGTCGGCGTCGGCAGGCGCCAGCACCCCCATCAGCGCGACCTGCCGAACCTCGTCGCCCGACGCGAGCGACGGATCCCAGAGCGCGGGCACCGTCACGAAGACGAGCGGGTCGCGCGGCCAGGTGCCGCGGCGCATGTGCGCGAGGCGCGCTTCGTCGAGCCAGGCATCGTCGGCGTAGACGACTGTCATCGGATGCTCGAAGACGGGCGCGGACAGGCGGTAGCGCGCGCCGACGAGCGCCCACGAAGGCTCCAGCCGCTCGACGCGCGCGACGTAGTCCTCTGGAAAATGTGCGGCGCCAGCGAGCCTGAGGACGGTCGCCTGGATCCCCGCATTGGACACGATCACGGGCGCGCGCAAGACGCCCCGCGCGGTGCGTACGCCGACGGCGCGCCCGTCCTCGACGAGGATCGCGGTGGCGCGGGTGCTAGGCAAAAATCGCCCGCCGCGCGCCGCGACGAAGGCCGCCGCCTCGACCGCCAGGCGGCCGAAGCCGCCCGCGTGATAGCGTCCGGCACCCCCCCGCCATAGCTGCCGCAGCGTTCGGATCGCCTCGGAGGCCGGGAGTCGATCGACCGGCACCACAAAGAGGACGTTGAAGAGGGCGAGAAGCCAGCTCTCGAGCCCCCGTGGCAGGCGAAAGGCTCGCAGCCATGCGGCCGCCGAGACGCCATCGAGGCGACCCAGGGCCCGCTCGGGCCAGAGCGCCAGCGCGGCCGACATCGCGGCAAAGCCCCCGAGCCGCCAAGGCGGGACGCCGAGCGCCCGCAGCGTGGCGAGCAGCGCGCGCGGGTCGTGCTCGGCGCGCGCGGGGGCGACAACGCTGCGTCGCGCGCCGTCGGCGCCGAGATACACGAACTCGCAGACGCCCTCGGGTGTGAGCAGG
>SXIE01000146.1 GCA_005772945.1 Pseudomonadota bacterium | reverse complement strand
GACCGGCGAGCCGCCGGCGACGCTCGCGCCGGCCGCGACGTCGCTCGAGAACATGAAGAGCGACAGCCCGGATCCGATCCTCCTGAAGAACCGGCTGATCTCGCTGACCACCGCGTACATCGCGCTGGTCGCGCCGCCTGAGGCCGAGAAGCAAGCGAAGCTCGACGCGATCAAGGCGACGTTCGAGGAGCTGCGGACGGCGATGAAGCGTGCGCGCGGCGAGGAGAACAGCCTCGTCGCGTTGCGCGTGCAATTCGAGAGCTTCCTGGGCACGAAGGCGACCGGCGAGTGGCCGCAGGGCACGGCTTGCCTCGACACGATGGTGACGAACGCCAAGACGATGATCGCGGAGCAGGAGGCGCCCGCCACGGCGGACGGCACCGAGCTCGACCAACGCCTCGCGACGTTGCCGCCCGAGGTCAAGACGCGCATCGGCGGCGCGATCGGGACGAACGTGAACATCGGGTTCGCGGGCGTCGTGGGGAAGAACTTCGACGACATCATCAAGGCCCTCGACAGTGGCTCCCACGTGCAGAAGGCGCAGGGCCTCATCGGCTTCACCGACGGCTACCTCGTGCCTGGGGTGCTCAGCGGTTCGGGCGCCGTCTTCCAGCGGGCCAAGGCGAACCTCGCGCTCGTGCAGCCCGAGCTCGACCTGGCGGGGCTCTTGGTCGCGGCGAAGAGCCTCAACCCGAAGAAGGCGCGTGCGTTGCTCCTCACGTCGCCCGTTTTCCGAGCGAAGATCGCCGAGTACGAAGGCGAGGCCGCGCAGCACAACGCCGACCGCGCGACAGAGAACGGCGCCCCCTTGGACCCGGGCGCGGTGCTCAGCGGCATGGACTCGAAGGCGCCCGAGCAGCCGATTGAGGTCTGCACCGAGGCGCAGCTCGACTTCGTGGCGGGCGAGGTCAAGACCAGTGACTACCCGACCTTCGATATGGCGGCCTACCGCCTGAAGCGCGGCCAGGCCGAGAAGGCTGCCTACCTCGTCGGGGCGGGGATCCGCACGACCAAGCCCAAGGGCGCGGCGGTCGATGCGACCTCCACCGTAGAGGGCCAGGACGGTATCACCGTCGACGTGATGAACCAGCTGGACGGCGCCAACTACGCGTACATCGAGGGCAAGCTCGAGAACATCGTCGACCCGCGGCACTCGTGGATTGCGAGCGCCAACGACGCGGCGGCGCCGCTCAAGGCCGGCATCTCCGGCACGACGGCACGCTTCGTCGGTGCCGCGAACCTGCTCGGCGGCGACAAGAACGGGGCGACGGTGGCGATGCTCGGGCATCTCCAGGCGATTGAGGCCCACAGCCTCTGGGAGATCGTCGACGCGGCCGGTCTCGGCATGTCGGCCGGCAAGTACGTGCCGTTCGCGCCCAATGATGCCGGGATGCGCGCGGCGGCGACCGAGTTCCTGGGCCAGAACGGCTACGCGGCGCTCGGGCCCATCGACAAGGCGGACGCCGAGAAGGTGCTGCTCGGCGAGAAGGCGGTCGCGGCGTGAGCGGGCTTCGTTTTTGCGATGCGGGCGGTCTTCTCGTGTACGCGGCGGGGCGGCTGCCGACCGACCCCTGCGAGCACTATCTCGAAGCCATCACGGTGCGGTGCGGGTGCAACCAGATGCGCTGTAGGCAGTGCGGCGAGCGCGTGCGATCGGGGCCGCCGGGCCGCGGTCTGCCGAGCGGGCGCGCGCTGACGGCGGCCGAGCTCTTCGCGGCCGAGCGCTGGGAGGACCTCACGGCGAGTGCGCCCGCCGTGCGCCTCTATGCCTGCCGCTGCGCCTTGTGGGAATGTTGGCTCGACGCTCAGGTCATCGACCGCGAACGGGAGTCGCCGGTCGATCCCCATACGGATTGGGCCTGCGCCGGGCACCCCGTGCCCGAGCTGCCGACGCGCCTGGGCGAGCTCGAGCTGCGGCCGGACAGCGACTGGGCGGCGGTCGTCGCCGAGGTGCTGGGCGGGGTGTGTCCGCGCGCGTTGCAGCTGATCGGCCGACCCGACGGTGCCGCGCTCTGGCTCGGCTGGCTCTATGCGTACCTGCAGGGTCGGCCGGAGGCGGACGCGTTGTCCGTGGCGCTGGCGGCGCGCGTCGGCGACTCCGAGTCGCCGGACCCAATCGCTCGCGGGCGGGTACTCCACTTCTTTGCGCGCTTTCCGAAGGCCGCGGGGTTCGACCGCCTCATCGCCGAGGCCGAGCGCGCCCCGGAGGCGGTCGTCGTTGGATTCCCGATCCCCGAGGACTCCGTGCCGCCGACGCTCTTCGACGTGATCGTCGGGCGCCTCGAGGGCGCGCCGCGGCGAACCACCGACGCGCTCCACGCGCGCACCGACGAGGTGTTGCGACGGGCGCTGCTCACGTCGTGGTCGGCCGGACCGGGCGAAGTGGATGTGGTCGCTAGGGCGCTCAAGCGCTTCTCGGGCGCGTTTCGCGATCCGGCGCTGCGCCTGTGGATGGCCGATCATGCGGTGGCGATCGCGGCGGCCGAGCCTGGGCGTTGGCGGGCGCTGATGGATCTCTTGGCCGACTACTACCAGAAACCGGCGCTCGGGCATCTGCTCGTCATCGCGGGCGTGGCCCTCATCCAGAGCGGCGCCATCCCGCTTTCGGACGTTCGCACCTGGTTGGACACGGCGCGCACGCGCGAGCTGTGGGTCGACGACGCGTGGCTCATGCCGCTGCGATCGGTCCTCGACGACGAGGCGCGGAAGCTCGCCGCGAACTGACGGCGCCGCGCGACCGGCGCCTTTCGCTTCGAGTATGGCGCCCTCGGCGGCGGGCCGGCGCCGCGGGGCACCTGGACGCTCGCTGCCACTCGCGACGGGTTCGCAAGCGCATCCGCGCCCCGAGTACGGGGTCTGCGGGCTCGCCGGACCTCTGACGTGAGGCATCGCCGGCGCGCCTTCGAAGTCCGCGGGTTGACGGCCGGTTCGCCGTGACCTCCAATGGCGCGATGGACGATCGCATGCGCGGGGTGCTCTGGGGGCAGGCAGTGGGTGATGCCCTCGGCCTTGGCACCGAGTTCATGACCCGCGCCGACGTCGCGCGCGCCTACCCCCGCGGACTCGCGTCCTACGCCGAGATCCTTCGCGACGGCCATCGCTCACGCTGGCCGGTCGGCGCGTGGACCGACGACACGGATCAGATGCTCTGCATCCTCGAGAGCCTGCTCGCGTGCGGAACCGTGAGCCCTGCCGACATCGGGCGCCGCATCGCGCGTTGGGCCGAGACGAGCGGCCTGGGCATCGGTCGCACCGTGCAGCGCGCGATGGACCGGAACGGCTTCCTGGTGGACCCGGTGTCCGCCGCGCGCCAGGCCTGGGAGGACGGCCGCGCGCGCCACGCGGCCAACGGCGGCGTCATGCGCACCAGCGTGCTCGGTCTCTGGGACCTTGAGGACGCCGAGCGCGTCGCCGATCACGCCGCGGCGGCGTGTCGCGTCACCCACTACGATCCGCGCTGCGTCGCCTCGTGCATCGTCGTCGCTCTTGCCATTCGCGCACTCGTCCTCGATCCGACCTGCGACCGCCCGGCGCTCGTCGCGACGCTCGCGCGCACCGCGCTTCGCTTCGACCCGCGCTGTGCCGAGGCGTTCGATGCCGCCGCCGTCGGCGACGTCGACGCGCTCGGTCTCGATGAGGGCATGGTGCCCGGCGACAACGGGCGCATCGGCTACACGCTCAAGGCCCTCGCGGCCGGTCTCTGGGCGGTCTTGCATGCGCCCGATTTCGCGACGGGCGTCACCGCGATCGTCATGGCCGGCGGTGACGCCGACTCGAACGCTGCCGTGGCGGGGGCGCTGCTCGGTGCGCGCTTCGGCCGCGCGGGGATCCCGCCCCGTTGGATCTCGGAGCTGCGCGACCACGCGCGCTTCGCGGCGCTGGTGGAGGCGTTCGTCGTGCGCGCGCCGTACGTGGAGGCGCCCGCAACGCGCTAGGTAAGAGCAGGAAAGTGAGCGCGTCGAGCAACGGGCGGGAAAGAAAAAGGGCCGACGTTGCCGCCGGCCCTTCCTCGCGACCTATCGCGGGTCGCGGTCGCCTACTCCCACTTCACGTCGGGGCAGAACTGCGCCATCCCCTGCTTGGCCTGCGTGAGCGCCTGCTTGCAGCCGGTCTCGAGCGCCGACTTCGCGGCCTCCGCACCTGCCGCGCCCGCGTTCGCCAGCGTCTCCTTCCACGCCTTGTTCGCCTGCGCCATCGCGTCCTTGGCCGGGCCGCGCCCCGCCTCGGGCATCTTCTCGACGCAGGCCAGCGCCGCCTTGATGTAGGCGTCGCACGAGGCCACGCCGATGTCGGCCGCAACCTCGCCGCCCTCGGGGGGCTTGGCCGCCGCACCGCCGAGCTGGACGCCGAGCGCGCCGAGCAGCTCGAGCCCGTTGCCGTAGCCGGTGCCGGACTTCATCTTGCCGCCTTCGAACTTGGCGACGTCGAGGCCAGTCATCGTGACCTTCTGATCCTTGGCCTCGATGTTCGGGATGCCGCCCTTGTAGGTGCCGGTCGCCGTGAACGCGCCGACGACCCAGTCGCCGGCGGTGATGACGTTCTTCAGCTCGAACTTGATGTCGGGGAACATGCCGTAGAACTGCTTGAACCACTCGGTGACGGCCTCGACGCCGGTGACGGTCTTGCCGGCAGTCAGGTCCGTGAACGTGATGTCGGCCGTCGACGAATCCTTGATGACCTGCGCGTAGGTCTCGGGCGTGAGCTTCGCGTAGAAGCCCGTGTAGGCGTCCTTGTTCGCGTCGTTCTTGTCGGCCTTGACGACCTCGGTGGTCTCGGGGAGCTTGGGCGCCTGGAAGCCCTCAGCCAACCCCGGCATGAGGCCGAGCTGCTGCATGAAGCTCACCTGGTCGCCGTAGTCCGCCACCTGGTCGATCTTGCCGTCGGCCGTGTAGTGGAAGAGCAGCGCGCCCTGGAGGCCGACCGTCTTGTTCGTCGCGGCGGTGCCGTCGGCGAGCGCCCCCGAATTCGTCAGGGTCAGGACGAACTCGACGACCGCGAACTCGCCCGCGTCGATGATGCGGCTCGCCTTGATCTTCGTGTCGGTCATGCCCGTCTGGCGCTTCTTGTGCGCGTCGATGACGGCGGCCTTGCCCTTGAACTCGCCATTGGGCATGCCGACGATCGTGTAGGTCACGTCGTCCGCGAAGGTGGCGAACGCCTTCTCGTAGTCCGCCACGGCCCACGCCGCGAAGGCGTCCTGGATGGTCGTCGCGCGGTCGGCCGCCGGTACGGGATCGGTCTTGGGCGGGTCCGTCTTGGGCGGGTCGGTCTTCGGAGGATCCGTCTTGGGCGGATCGGTCTTCGGGGGATCCGTCTTGGGCGGATCCGTCTTGGCGACCGAGGTCGGGTCCGTCTTCGGGGGATCGACCTTCTTGCCACAGGCGCCACCCAACAGGCCGGCCGCCGCAATAATCGCTAAATAGGTACGCATTGGAAACCTCCTGAGGAGCGCCCCACGGGCCGCTCGAATTGCAGTCGCACGGGCCGGCGGGAGTGCTCGCACCCACCGGATCTGGGACGGAACCGGTGCCCCATAGCCCACCCGCGCCGATTTCGCAACGCGCTGCGAGAGCGTCAGAACGTCGGACGGTCGAGAACGTCGAGGGCAATGTGACAGCGCCGGGCGGCCCCTATAAGATGGTGGCATGTGGCCTCGGAACCACCCTCGGCGCTCCCTGCACTGCGTGACCTGGCTCGCCGTCGTTGCGGCCTCGAGCGCTCTTGCGGCCTGCAGCGACCCCGCCCGGCGGGGTCTGGGCGCGCTGTGCACGGACGACGCGGCCTGCGAGAGCGGGCTGTGCAGCTTCGGCCTGTGTCTCGACCCGAGCGTCGACGAGGATCACGACGGCCTGACGAACGGGCTCGAGGCGACGCTCGGCGCGAACCCCTTCAACCCCGACAGCGACTACGACGGCGTCCCGGACGGGGACGAGGTCGACGACGACGGCGCCCCCGACACGGACGGCGACGGCCTCGCCGACATCCTCGAGAGCCAGCTCCGGGACGCCGACGACGACTGCCTCCCCGACGAGCTCGACGCCGAGACGACGACCGCGACGGATCTCGCGGCGCTGGTCGCCCTGCGCTGCGAGGCGCGTGGGGTCTGCGGGGCCCACGGGGCGGCGGTGCGCGTGCGCTGCGACGCGCATGGCGCGGTGACCTGCCTCTACGACGCGGTCCCCGGCTGGCAGGCGTTCGAGTCGACCTGCGACGGCCTCGACAATGACTGCGACGGGCGCGCCGACGAGAGCCACCCCGACCTCGACGGCGACCAGGTCGCCGACTGCGTCGACCCCGACCGCGATGGCGACGGCGCGCCCGACGCGACCGACAACTGCGCGTCGCTCGTCAACGCGGGCCAGGACGACGCCGACGGCGACAAGATCGGCGACGCGTGCGACCCGCCCACAGCGCCGCTGGTGAAGGGTTTCGAGCCGCCCTCGCCGGGCCACGTTCCCGAGGTCCATGTCCTCGGCGCCGCCGAGCCCTTCGCGACCGTCGCGGTCTACCGGGCGGACTTGGACGGCAACGCCGTCGGCACCGCACCGATCGGCAGCGCCATCGTCCCCGAGTCCGGCGCGCTCGACGTGCTGGTCGTCGTGGCCGAGGGCGTTCAGCGCTTCCTCCTGCGCGCGACGAACCGCGCGGGCCTCACGAGCGTCGACGTCGCGACGGACGGACGCTACACGCTCGACCTCGCGTCGCCCGCGCCGCCCGTGCTCGCGGGCGCGGCCTTCATCCAGGCGAGCGGACCCAATGGCGGCAAGCTCCGCTTCTTTCTCGACGGCACGGTCGAGCCCTCCGCCGCGGTCACGTTGCACACCGAGGCGGCGTGCGTCGACGCGCCGATCGGCCTCGTGGGCGGCGCCCAAACGGCGAACGGTCACTGGTTTGCCGATACCAAGATCGACGCCGACAAGAAGGTCGTCTACGCCGCCGCGATCGACGTGGCCGGCAACCGCTCGGCGTGCGCGGTCCTGGTCCCGCTCGAGGGCGACATCGTGCTCGAGGCCTTCGCCGACGGACGCTTGCAGGGAGACGCAACCATTCAGCTGCACGACGCGTTCGGCAAGCCCAAGGCGCTGCTCGCAACCGACACAAGTGGCCGCGTGACGGCCACGATCCGCGCTGGCGACGGCGCGACCGCGGCGTTCCCGATCGCAGGACAGGAGCTCGCCTGGCGCTGGGTCTCCACGCTCGGATTGATCCCCGGCGGCGCCGCGCGGATCGGCGCGAGCTTCGGCGATCCGGCGAAGGGCGCATCCGAGCCGCTGACCCCGCTGCAGGTCCATTGGCCGGCCGCCCCGAACAACGCGGCGCAGGTTTGCGTTCACCTGCTCTGCGGGCCCGACTGCGTGCCGGTCGGCTCCGACACCAAGTCGGGCACCACCTTGTATGTTGCGCCTACGTGCCTCGTGGAGGGCGCCCCGGCGATGCCGACCTTCGTGACGACCGAGGGCGCCGACGGACGCCCGACGCGCTTCGCCGCAGCCACGATCGACCTGTCGCGTGGGCTCGGCAAAGAGACGGTGATCAGCATCACCGCGTGGCGGACCGACTGGGTCGAGAGCGATCTGGTGGTGTCGTCCGAGGCCGACGCCAGCTCGTTCCAGGTAGGGATGACGCTCGAGCTCGGCGGCTACCCCTATGCCATGAACCAGGGCGCGCTGCCGCAATTCGGGTTCACGGCGCCGGGCGCCGACGGTGCCGTGGCGTACCTCTTTCCGAGCGTCCCCGGGGCGGCGGCCACGTGGCAGCTCATCGCGGCGCACGTCTCGGTCGGCAACGGCCTCGGCGTGCGCGGGTTGCGCGGGCGCGCGCCGTCGCTTCCGCATACGGCGGAGATCGCGTTCGACAGCGACCTGCTGCCGCGCGTCTTTCAGAGCGAGGTCCAGTGGACCGACGTGCGCCCGAGGGTGCCGCTCAGCCTGACCTGGGGCGCCGACCCGACCCTGGCCGAGGGCTCCGACGTCATGTCGGTGTCGCTCACCGCCCACACGCCGCAGATGGGCTCCGTCAATTGGACCATCTTCGCGCGCGCGACGCTGCGCGACACGCTGGCCATCCCCAGTTTCGAGTCCGCGTTTCCTGGCGTTGTGTCCTACGTGACCAGCGACGATATCACGGTGAGCGGCCCGACGTTCTTCGAGGCGCCCGCGGCGGACGGGTTCGAGGGATTCCTCATCTGCGGTGGCGACCCGGCGTGCCTCGGCGGGGCCGACGGGATCATTCGGTGGTCGTCGTGTTGCGAGCAGAACTAGGTCTCGGGTGAGGACGACCGCTCTCGAAGCGCTCGCGCGCTCGGTCGCGCTGGCGGATGCGACGGCCTGGGAGGCGGCGCTCGGCCGCGGATGGCG
>SXIE01000145.1 GCA_005772945.1 Pseudomonadota bacterium | reverse complement strand
CTCGGACTCGGACTCGGACTCGAACTCGGACTCGGACTCGATCTCGGTCTCGGTCTCGGTCTCGGTCTCGGTTTCGGACTCGAACTCGGTCTCGGAAGCGATCTCGGACGCGGTCTCGGACCCGTCGACCTCGCGTCCCCGATCATCCCCGCAGCCGCCCGCGCCAGCCGCCAACCCGCCGATCACGCCGACCCCGAAAACCCAACCGAGCTGTCGCACGATCTCTCGCATGGCTCCCTCGCTCTTGCTCGCCCGCGCGGACCCGTACCAGGAACGAGCCGGGAGATCACGTGCGACGCGCGCCGGTCCGTTTCCCTCGCACCTGTCTAGCGTCGCCGGCCGCATTGCGCATACAGTCGCCCGCGCCGTGACGGTCCACGGTTCATGCCTCCGGAGTTGCCGTGACACGTTCAAGCAAGCAGCGGTGCGAGCCCGGTCGGCTCGCTCTCATCGGGGTGGCGGGACTCATCGCCGCGAGCGCGAGCGCCTGCCCAGCCGCTCAACCCAAGGCCGCAGACTCGATCGCGTCCGCGGCGTTCGTCTGTGCGCCCGACCAGCTCCGCACCGTCGATATCGACCGGGAGGTCGCGGCGATCAACGCCATTCGCGGCGCCGGCGAGGACCCGCAAGACTGGAACGCCAACCCCACGCTGAAGCGCATCCCCGCCTATGCCCCCCACCTTCGGGCGCTCGGGATGGATGCGGTCGCCGAGGCCGTCTCGGTCGATCCTTCGATCTGGGGCGAGGTCTACACCTGCACGGCCTCCGTCCGTCCGTTCGAGCTCTCGCGCGCAAGCCGCGAGCGTCTCGTCTTGGTCGATTGCCAGAATCACGCGTACGACTACAGCGGTGTCGAGCAGTTCGCGGCGAGCATCCTGAGGCCGATCGAGGCCGGACGCGAATGCGAGCTGGGCCACTTCGCAAGCGCGCGGCAGACCGATGACCGACCGTGCCTGACCGAGGTTCCGGGCGATGTTCCCTGGGCCTTCGAGCGCGTCGAGCTCGTGCGCGCGGGCGAGTTCGCGGTGCAGCTCACCACCTATGGTGGGCACTGCGGCGGCATCGAGCGCGGCGACACGATCATGCGTGAGTTCTGGGGCCTCGAGGACGGCAAACTCGCCCCGTACGCCGACGCCTTGATCGCCGACGCCGCGTACAGCAGCCCGTGCCCGCCGACGACCTGGCTCGAGGGCTCCTTCACCTTCGGCGCGAGCTTCCCCAAGACGCTGACCTACACGGCGACAAATCGCTGCGAGGCGCCCATGACCGAGGACTGCGAGAAGCACGAGCCCTGCACGCCGAGTGTCGAAACGAAGGCGTTCGTCTACGAGCGCGGCCGCTACGTCGAGAAGGCCGCACCGCCGGCGCCCTGAGCGCGTGACGCGCTGTCGCGGGGGTGGTAGACGAGAGCCGCTCCCCGGAGGTCCCCATGAGCGTCCGCATCGCCCTTGCGTATGTCACTCTCGCGATGTCACTTGCTCTCGCCGCGTGCGGCCGCGCCAAGGATGCGCACGACGCGGCATCGACCCTCCCTTTGGCCCCACCTTCCGACTCAGGAGCCAGCGCCATGTCCGAGGCCTCGACCCCGTCCGTCCCCGACGCGAGCGCTGCCCCCGAGACGCCGACCGCGGCGACCCCCCCGGCCAGGATCTTTCCCTATCCGGTCGAGCGTCACACGCTGGCCAATGGGCTGCGGGTGTTGATGGTCGATGTGCCGGGCGAGGGGCTCGTCAGCTACTGGACCGTTGTGCGCACCGGCAGTCGCGACGAGGTCGAGCCCGGCGTGACCGGCTTCGCGCACTTCTTCGAGCACATGATGTTCCGCGGATCCGAGAACTTCCCGGCCAAGGAATATGACGCCATTGTCAAGAAGGCCGGCGCCGACGCGAACGCCTACACGAGCGACGACTACACCGCGTATCACATGGCGCTCACGACCGCGGATCTGCCGCGCATCATCGAGATCGAGGCGGACCGCTTCCAGCGGCTGTCCTACGACGAGGGCGCCTTCAAGACCGAGGCCGGCGCGGTCTACGGCGAGTATCGCAAGGGCCACACGAACCCCTGGGAGGTGCTCCTCGAGCAGCTGCAGAACACCGCGTTCGACGTCCACACCTACAAGCACACGACCATCGGTTTCGAGGCGGACATCCAGAAGATGCCCGAGCGCTACGACTACTCGAAGTCGTTCTTCAAGCGCTTCTATCGTCCCGAGAATGCCATCGTCGCGGTGGTCGGAGCGTTCGATCACGCGGCGACGCTGGCGGCGATCGAGAAGCACTACGGCGCCTGGGAGAAGGGGTACGAGCCCCCGACGATCCCGGTCGAGCCCGAGCAGACCGCGGCGCGTCGCGTCGACGTGGAGTTCGACGGACAGACGCTGCCGATCCTGGTTTTGGCATTCAAGGCGCCCGCCTTCGAGGTGACGAGCGTCGAGGTGATGGCGGGGCGGCTCCTCGGTGAGCTGGCCTTTGGCGAGACGAGCCCGTTCTACAAGAAGCTGGTGCTCGACGAGCAGCGCCTCGATTCGCTGTCGGCGAACTTCGAGAGCCAGCGCGATCCGGCGCTCTGGGGAGTCTTTGCGCTGGTGAAAGACGCGAAAGACGTGTCCGAGGTCGAGCGCGAGATCTGGGCCGAAATTGCCAAAATCGCGGCCCAGCCGATCGACGCCGACAAGCTCTCGGCGGTCCGCTCGCACCTGAAGTACCGGTTCCTGTCGGGCCTGACGAGCGCCAGCGAGGTGGCCGAGAGCCTCGCGCCGATGATCGCGCTGACCGGTGACATCGAGGGCTTCGAGACCTACTACGCGACGCTGATGAAAGTGACACCGGCGGACGTGCAGGCGATCGCGGCGAAATACCTGACGCGCGCGCACAGCACCGTCGGACGGCTGCACACCAAGGGCACGGCGCTGCCGGCGCCGCCGGAGCCCGAGGTGGCCGTGGCGCCGGGACAGCTCAAGGAGGCGCCCGTCCTCATGCCCGTGGCGGACGATCCGAATGTGGCCTTCGCGGTGTGGTTCAAGGCGGGCAGCTGGGACGATCCGCCGGGCAAGGAGGGGCTGGCGAACCTGACGGCGCAGATGCTGTCCGAGGGTGGCACCAAGCGGCTCGCGTACGAGCGGATTCTCGCCGCGCTCTTCCCGATGGCCGGCGCGTACTCGGGCACCGTGGACCGCGAGATGACTGTCTTCCAGGGGCAGGTCCATCGCGACCATGCGGCTGAATTTGCCGATCTCTTCACGGCCGCTCTCACCGAGCCGCGCTTTGACGAGGCCGACTTCACGCGGCTGCGCGACGGGGTGGTGTCGTACCTGGAGAACACGCTGCGCTTCAGCTCGGACGAGGAGCTGGGGAAGGCGGCGCTCTACGGCGCGGTCTTCGCGAAGACCTCGTATCAGCACGTCGAGGAGGGGACGGTCGCGTCGCTCTCGGCGCTGACGGTCGACGACGTCAAGCAGTTCTGGGCGACGCATTACACGCGTGAGACGGCGGTGCTCGGGCTCGGCGGCAGCTACGTTCCGGCGCTCGAAGCACGGGTGCGGGCGGCGCTGGGGAAGCTGCCGAGTGGCGGGAGCGGCGCGCCGGTGGCGCCTGCGGTCGCCCCTCCCGAGATCCGCGGTCGCAACGTCGTCATCGTTCAGAAGCCGGGGGCCTCGACGGCGATCAGCATCGGCTATCCGATCGATGTCACGCGCGGCACGCGCGAATTCTACGCGCTGTGGGTCGCGAGCTCGTGGCTCGGCGAGCACCGCAATTCGGCGAGTCACCTCTACCAGGTGATTCGCGAGGCGCGCGGGATGAATTACGGCGACTATGCCTATATCGAGCCGTTCCCCGACGGCGGCTCGCGCATCATGCCGCCGACCGGGGCGGCGCGGAGCAAGCGGCTCTTCGAGGTCTGGATCCGCCCGGTGCCCGAGGAGCAGGCCGTCTTCGCGCTGCGTGCGGCGCTGCGCGAGGTCGAGCTGCTGGCGACGAAGGGTCTCACGAAGGAGCAGTTCGAAGAGACGCGCAATTTCCTCGCGAAATACGTGCTGCATTATGCCGAGACCACTGCGCGCCGGCTCGGCTATGCGCTCGACGATCGTTATTACGGCATCGAGAATCACCTCGTGACGGCGCGCAAGGTTCTTGCCGAGCTCACGTTCGAGGACGTGAACGCCGCGATCAAGAAGACGGTGCGCGCCGGCGACCTCTGGATCGCCATGGTCTCGGAGCACGCCGCCGAGCTGAAGGCCGCGCTCGTCGCGGATGCGCCGACGCCGATCAAATACCCGGACGGGGTCGAGAAGCCGCAGGCGGTCCTCGACGAGGACAAGATCATCGAGGCCTACCCGCTGGCGATCCAGGCGGACCACGTGCACATCGTCCCGATCGCCGAGATGTTCTCGGGGAAGGCACGCGGGTCCGCGCGCGCGTCCGAAGTTCCCTGGTGACCCCCTAGCCCTCGGATTCTTCGTCGTCCTCG
>SXIE01000144.1 GCA_005772945.1 Pseudomonadota bacterium | reverse complement strand
GGCTCCAGCCACCGGGCCCGCCATCCAAGCGAAGATGATGCTCGCGCGCAGTCCCATCCGAACCTCCGTTCCGGCCCTTGTCGTATCGTTCGCGGCGGGTTTCAACGCGCCGCCGGGTATGCTACTCCTCGACATCGTGCACCGCTCGTCCCCGATCTACTTTCTCGTCGGCGCGCTCCTCGGCTTGGCGCCTGCCTGTGCGGGTGACAATGCCCCGCCCGCGCTCGGGCTCCTCTCCGATCAGCAGGTGATCGTCGGCGAGACCCTGCGCCTCGTCCTGACGGCCAGCGACCCCGACGGCGATCGCGTCACGTTCACCGCCAGCGGCCTCCCGGACGGCGCGCAGATCACCCCGCGCGCGAAGTCCGAGGCGGTCCTGGTCTGGTCGCCGCTCATCACCGACACCCAGCCGGGCGGGCGCCGCTACGACGTGCGCGTCGAGGCTTCCGATGGGCGCGGCGGCGTCGCGCGCCAGGACATCGGCCTCGTCGTGTATCCGACCTTCGGCGTGCCGGCCTTCGTGCTCCCCGCCGGCGTCGCGGTGAACCTGGCGCAGCGCGACGACATCGCGCTGCTGGTCGAGGTCAAGGACGACGACTCGACCGAGGTCACGATCGAGATGACCGAGGGTCCCGCCGGCGCGAAGCTCACGAAGTCCGACAAGAAGTCGGGCTATTTCTATTGGAAACCCGATGACTTGCAGCGCACGGTCGCCGTGCATCGCGCCATCCTGGTGGCGCGCGACGAGTCGCATGCGCCGGTGACGCACATCCTCACGCTCGTCCTGCTGAACGCCGAAAAGCAGTCGGGGTGTGACGGTGTGCCGCCGATGATCGCGCACACGGCGCGGCCCGACACCGTCCTGTCGGGGGCGGGCGGGCACGTCGAGATGGTGGCCGACGTGACCGACGCGCAGTCGCAGGTCCAGTCGGCGACCGTGCATTGGACGCGCGCCGATGCGACGGATCCGGCGCACCCGCCGACCTTCGCGGCCACGTCGCTCACGCGTGCGTCGGCCACGTCGACGGTGTGGCGCGCCGACGTCGATGTCGGGTCGGTCCCGCCCGAGGGTACGCTCGTCAGCTATTACCTGGCGTCGACCGACAATGACGACCCGACCGGGATCGCCTGCGACCTCACGACGCGCGTGCCGAAGGTCGGGACGTACACGCTCGCGCTCTATCCGGCCGGGAGTCCCGCGACGCTCTGCATCGACGATCCGATCGAGGACGACGACTCGCTCGCGACCGCGCCGCGCATCACGCCGAATCATTACGCGGGTCGCCGCCTGTGTGGTCCGGAAAAGGACTATATGAAGGTGAACGCGGATGCGGGGACGACGATCGCGGCGGGCGTGACCTGGGATGCGGTGCAGGGCGAGGTGTCGCTCGCGCTCGTCGACGAGTCGCACACGGTGCTCGCGACGGGCGCGGTGACCGAGCCGGGGCACCTGTCGCTGCGCTATGATCAGGGCAGCGACCAGGCGGTGTTCCTCGTGGTGGCGGCGACGCTGCCGGGGACGCGGGTGTCGTACGCGCTCGATTTGGCGGTCGACACTGCGCGCTGCGAGGACGCGCCGGACGAACCGGGCGCGTCGGCGGACGGGGCCAGCGATCTGGCGTTGGGCGACACGCGCGCGGGGACGATCTGCCCTGCCGACGCGGACGTCTTCCGGGTGCAGGCGGCGGCGGGCAAGACGTACGTGTATCGGCTGGCGTTCGACCAGCGCTATGGCGACCTCGACTTCGAGCTGCGGGCGGCCGATGGGACGACGGTGCTCGGGACGGCGGCGTCGGAGCGATCGATCGAGGAGCTGACGTACGCGGCGACCGCCACGGGGCCGCTCTACCTGCGCGTGTACGGGGCGGCGGGAGGGGGCGCGGCGGGGGCGGGCGGCAACACCTACACGCTGGTCGCGGCGGAGAGTGCGGCGGCGTGCCCGCCGGATCGGCTGGTTGGGAACGCGACGGCGGACGGCGCGGTGGTCCTGTTCCAGGGGACGTACGAGGGTTTCATCGCGTGCCCGTCGGCGCCCGATTGGTTTGCGGTGGACCTGAATGGCGGTGAGACGCTGGGGCTCTTGACGATGGCCGAGGGGCAGGTGGCGCACACGCTGGCGCTCTTCGAGGACCCGTTGGGCGCGCCGATTCGGGAAGCGGCGGCTGCGGCGGATGGGTACGCGACCATCGACTACGCGGTGCCGCAGGCGGGGCGCTACTACTATCGGGTGAGCGCGGGCGCGGCGAACGTGACCTACAGCCTGATCGTGGATCCGCAGGATCCGGCGGGCGCGTGCCAGCCCGATCGGCTCGAGCCGAACAGCAAGGAGGCGCCGGCGAGCATCACGCCCGGGGCCGTCACGACGTGGCTGCGCGCGTGCGGCACGGCGGACATCGATGGGTACAAGGTGACGGTGCCGGCGTTCGCCACGCTCACGGTGATCGCGGTGCACGCGAGCGGCCGCGGCTACGTGGATTTGGAGCTCTACGGGCCGAGCGGTGCGAAGGTCGCCGAGGGCTACGACTACGGGGAAGAGGCCTTCATCGAGGAGCTGCTCGAGACGGCCGGCAACTACACGATCGTCGTCAAGCCGTCCGACGTCACGACCGGGATGGGATACGACCTGGCGGTCTACGTCGATTGATGCGGCTGTGGCGGCGGGTGCTCGAACGCGCCGTCAGCGCGTGGGAAGCGTGGGAAGGGTGGCCGCGTCGGCCGGGAAGAGGGCGACGTAGGCGGCGCACAGCACGCTGAACGGTGACTGGGGGCTCGCGGGGGCGCGGGTCTTGGTCGCCTCGGCGGCGAGGAGGTCGCGGACGAGCGTGTGGAGGAGGTCGTGCTCGGGCTCGAGTTCCGAGGC
>SXIE01000143.1 GCA_005772945.1 Pseudomonadota bacterium | reverse complement strand
GTTCGGCGTCTCGACCTTGGCCTTCTTGACGAGCTTGATCGTCAGCTCCTGGCTGGCGCTGGTCAGCGCGACCGTGTCCTTCTTCTCCGTGTAGTCGGCCTTGGACACGGTGACGGTGATCGTGTCGTTGACCTCGAGCCCCGAGACGACCGCTTGGTTGCCCTTCGCGGACATCGCGACCGTTCCCTTCGAGGACACGACGACCGCGCCGACCGGATCGAGGTTGAGGATGAGCTTCGCCTCCTGCTTGCCGAGCTGGAAGCGCTTGACCGGCGTGCTCCCGTCCAAGAGCAGCTCCTCCTTGATGGGCGCGCCCTTGGTCGGGATGATCTCAATGGTGATCTTGTCGCCCTTGAAGCCGTTGTACATCTGCTGCCCGACACCGATCTTGATGCCGTTGACGCGGATCTCGGCCTGCGGATCGCCCTCGGTGTCGATCACCAGCGACTGCTTCTCACGCTCTTTTTCGAGCTTGATCGTGAGCGGCTTCGACTTCTCGTCGAGCTTCACGATCTCCTCGTAGGTCACGTATCCGGGCGCTTCGGCGACGACCTTGACGGACGACCCGAGCTCGAGCCCGGTCGCACGATCCTCCACCGGCGTTCCGCCGACGCGCACCTTGGCCGACTTCGGATCGACCGAGATGATGAGCTCCGCCGTCTCCTTCGGCGTCTCGGGCGGGGGCGTCGTCGTCGCCTGGCTCGCCGACGTCTCCCGCTTGCCGGCGCCCGCCTCGGGCTTACCGCCCATGAGCACGACCACCGCGGCGGCGCCGCCGCCCGCCAGCGCGAGCAGCAGGAGCCACAGCCAGATCTTCGACTTCTTCGGCGCCGGCTCCTGGCCACCGCCAAAGGCGGCGTTCATCTGCGTCATCTGCGCCTGAACACCGCTCACGCCGGTGCTCTGCGCCGCTGGCAGGCTCGGACGCGACTGCGTTCGGATGCGCTGCTGCAACGCCGACGCGCTGAGCGCCCCGTCCATCATCGTCGCCGCCAGGTTCGGGTCGGCCGACATCGCGACCGTCCGTTCGTCGTTCCCGTCCGACGGCGGCGGCGCCACGGCCGCCTGGCGCGGCGAGCTGTGGCCGCTCCCGACGGCCGCCATGCGCGGCGAGCTCTGCCCCGACGGGGGCGGCGGCAGCTCTTTTTCCTCGGCCGCGAGCTGCGTCTGCTTCGCGATCTCGTCCGCGAAGACCTCGTGCATGTAGCGTTTGAGCGACTCGGCCTCGAGATCCGAGACCGTCGAGTAGTACCAACGCGTCAGGTCGCGCGCGAACGCCTCGACCGTCGGGTAGCGCTCGTCGCGGTCCTTCATGAGGGACTTCGCGACGATCTCGTCGAGCTCCTTGGGCACCTTCGGATTGATCGACGACGGCGGCGGCGGCTGGTTCTTGAGGACGTTCGTCAACGTCTCGAAGTCCGACTCGCCCAGGAACAACCGCTTCGCCGTCAGCATCTCCCAGAGCATGATGCCGAGCGCGAAGAGGTCCGAGCGGCCGTCGAGCGCCTTGCCGCGCGCCTGCTCGGGGCTCATGTACGCGACCTTGCCCTTGACCGTACCGGCCATCGTCTTGGTCGAGCGCTGGGCCGCCTTGGCGATGCCGAAGTCCATGAGCTTGACTTCGCCGTTGTAGCTCACCATCACGTTGTGCGGCGAGATGTCGCGATGCCCGATGTTGAGCGGCTGGCCCTTGTGTTCGCGCGTGTGCGCGTAGTGGAGCCCCTTCGATGTCTCCATCATGACCCACACCGATTGCGCGGGCGAGAGCGGCCGGCCGGTCTTGATGCCGACGTCGAGGACCTTCTTCAGGTCGACGCCTTCGACCAGCTCCATCGCGATGTAGTAGCTGCCCTCGCACACGTCGAAGTCGTGGATCTGCACGATGTTCGCGTGTTGCAGCTTCGAGGTGATCGAGGCCTCGTCGATGAACATCTTCACGAAGGACTCATCCTCCGTGAAGTGCGGCAGGATGCGCTTGATGACGACGTCGCGCTCGAAGCCTTCGGCGCCGGCCGTTTTGGCCTTGAAGATCTCCGCCATGCCGCCCATCGCGATCTTGCGCACGAGGACGTACTTGCCGAAGTGACGAGGCAGCTGCTGCGTGGAAGTCATGCCGTTACACCACGGGTATGCCAGGGCCACGCTGCGAGCTGGCTCGCGAGCGGGCAAATCGGGGCGGCGTCCGCCCTCGTGAAATCGAGGTCGGGCGCCAACATCGGGCTCCAGGGCCGAGACTGCCGGAGCCCGAGCGCTACGGTAAGCGAGGATGCTCAAGGCCGCAAGCGAGCTGGCGTCCTTTCATCGAGGCTTTTCGAAACCCGGCGACCATGGCAGGACCGCGGCATGGGTTACGCCGCGCGCTACGTGTGTTTCGATGGTCCTGCCGAGGAGACCTACCCGCTCGACGACGTCGTCTACCGCGCCAAGGACGGGGGCCTCCTCGATGTCGCGCACGACCTGGCGGCCCTCGGCGATCGCAGCGGGCCGGAGTGGCGGGCGCTCTTCGACAGCCGCACGGCGGCGACCAGCCGCGACCCGCGTGATGCCTCGGGCGTCTGGGCCAAGCGCGAGTGGGTCCTGCCCGAGCTCGCCGCCGAGCACTGCGTAACCCTCGGCGAGGGCTGGTCGCACCTGCTGGCGTCGCCGCGCCTGGCGGCCGCCTGGGACCTCGCCGATCTCCGCATCAAGCAATGCGGCCACACCCACACGGGCTCCTTCAAAGACTGGGGCATGACGGTGCTCGTGTCGCAGGTCGCCGCCATGCGCGCCCGCGGCGTCCCGATCCACGCGGTCGGTTGCGCCTCGACCGGCGACACCTCGGCCGCCCTCGCGGCCTACGCGGCGCACGCGGGGATCCCGGCGGTCGTCTTCCTGCCCTCCGACAAGATCTCGCTCGCGCAGCTCGTCCAGCCGCTCGCGAACGGCGCGATCGTCCTCTCGCTCGACACCGACTTCGACGGGTGCATGCGCATCATCCGCGACGTCGTCGACGCGCTCCCGATCTACCTCGCGAACTCGATGAACAGCCTGCGCCTCGAGGGGCAGAAGACGGTCGCCTTCGAGATCGCGCAGCAGCTCCGTTGGGACGTGCCCGACTGGGTCGTCGTGCCGGGTGGCAACCTGGGCAACGTCTACGCCCTCTACAAAGGGTTCCACATGCTGCGCGCGCTCGGCGTGACGACGCGCCTGCCGCGCCTGGCGGTGGCCCAGGCGGCGCAGGCGAACCCGCTCGCGCGCGCCTTCCGTGCGGGGTTCGCGCACTACGAGCCGGTCGTTGCCGGGACGACGCTCGCCTCGGCCATCCAGATCGGCGATCCGGTCTCCATTCGGCGCGCCATGCGGGCGCTCGAGGCGACGGACGGCGTCGTCGAGGACGCCACCGAGGACGAGCTCGCGGATGCCGCGGCGCGCGCCGACCGTGCCGGCCTCTTCGCGTGTCCCCACACTGGGGTCGCGCTGGCCGCGCTCGGCAAATTGCGCGCGCGCGGCGTGATCGCGCGTGACGAGCGCGTGGTCGTCGTCTCGACCGCGCACGGGCTGAAGTTCGCCGAGCAGAAGGTCGCCTACCACGCCGGCAAGCTCGCGGGGATCGACGCGGCACGCAAGAACCCGCCGATCGTGCTGCCGGCCGCGCTGGGGCCGGTCGTCGACACGCTCAGGGCGCGTCTGGGTCTCGCGTGAGACACCTGGCGGCGACCGTCCAGGCGTCGTCGGCGGTCGTCACCGCGCCCTCGAGCTGCGCCGTCTCGACGGCCTCGAGCGCCGCCTTGAAGGCCGGTCCGGGGCGGTAGCCGCGCGCCGCGAGGGCGTGACCGTCGAGGAGCGGGGTGGGGTGCAGCTCGGCCGGCGTCCAGCGCGCTGCTTCCTGCCGCGCCGCCTCGGCCTGCGCATGGTCGATCGTACGGGCCACCGGAAGCGCACCGCCCGCGAAGGTGGGCAGGCGCGCAGCACGCTTGCGCTCTGCGACAGTCAGCGCGGGCCAGCGCAGAATGTTTTGCACACCAACGATCGCCTGCGTTACGTCCCGCGCGAGTGCGCGCGCGAACTTGAGGCGACTCGCGACCGCCTCGACCTTCGCCTCCGCCTGGGCCGCGACACCGTCTCGCGCAAACAACGTCGCCGCCCAGCCGACCATAGGCTCGCAGGCGCCCAGATGCGCGAGGCGCGTGATGGCCGCATGCACGTCGCCCTCGCCACCCAGCTCGGGGAGGACGAACGGCCCCAAGCCGCTCTGCCAGAGGAGCTCCAGCCCCCGCGCCGGATGCCCTTGCGTGAGCGTCTTGGTCAGCTCGTCCTGCACCCGCTCGGCCGACACGCGCAGCACCGTCGGCGCCAGCGCGCGCATCGCTTGCCACGTCTCGGGCGCCACCACGAACCCAAGGCGCGCCGCGAATCGCACCGCGCGCACGAGCCTCAGCGCGTCCTCGCCAAAGCGCGCGTGCGCGTCGCCGATCGCGCGCAGGATGCCGGCCGCCAGGTCGGCCTGACCGCCCACGAAGTCGATCACCTGCGCATTCACGGGGTCAAAGAGCAGACCATTGATCGTGAAGTCGCGGCGCAGGACGTCCTCACGCGCCTCGGCCCAGCGGACCTCGCTCGGGCGGCGACCGTCGACGTAGCCGTAGTCGGTGCGGAACGTCGCGACCTCGTACATGAGGCCATGGTGCACGACGCGCACGACGCCGAACTGGACGCCCACGGGGATGGCCTTGGGAAAGGTCGCGAGCACCACCTCGGGCGGGGCGCCGGTGGCGATGTCGTAGTCCTTCGGCGCGCGGCCGAGCACCAGATCGCGCACGCACCCGCCGGCCCAGTACGCCTCGAACCCCTCGGCACGCAAGACGCGCACGAGCTCGAGCGCGCCCTCGCGCAGCGGATCACTGAGGCTCGTCGTCCCGGTCATAGGAGGCGCGTATGCCCTGGCGCGGCCGCTGTCAACGTCGCCCCGCTTGCGCCTCGGGCTTCCTCCGTCCGCGCCGGCGCGTGTCCGGTCGGGGTTCGTCTGCGATGGCAGCCACTCGGCCTTTGGGGTAGGGTCGCCCGGTCTTTCGAGGAGGCGTCGATGGCTCGGGGTTGGAACGGTGCGTGCTCGCGAAGGCCGCGCAGCGGCTGCCCACGCGCGCGCTTTGCGGGCGTGCTGCTGGTGACGTGTGCGGTCGCTTGCGGCGACCCGACCCACACAAAGGCCGACGTCGACGCGGCCGGCGACGCCAGCGAGCCGGAGACCACCATCCCGGCGTGGACCGTCGCCATCGACGCGTCACGCACGACCGGCAACGCCCCGCTCTCGGTCGCCTTCGAGTCGGTCATCAGCGGCCTCGATCCCGCGCGCCTTGCCGTCGAGTGGCGCATCGACGACGTCGCGGTCGGCTCCGACCCGACGCTGGCCTACACGTTCTATCGCGCGGGCGCCTCGACGGTCGTCTTGCACACGACCTATCACACCGAGACGGGCGCCGTGCTCTTCCAGGACGCCTCCGTCGTCATCCGGATCCGCGCCTGCGCCGATCTCCGCTTCGATCGCGTCTCGATCGCCGAGCCGACCGACGTGCCGCCCGGCGGCGTGTTTCAGCTCAAGCAGGGCACCCTTCATAATGATGGGGACCTCGTCGAGGACGCGTTCGCGGTCGGGCTCGGACTCTCGCTCGACCCGATCTGGGATCCGGCGACCGACATCCTCCTCGCCGCAGCGTCGGCGGCCGACATCCCCGGGATGCCGGCCGGTTTCTTCGGCGAGAGCACGCTCGATCTCGCCGACCGCACGTTCGCGGTGCCCACCGATGTGCCGACCGGCGCGTACTACGCGTTCCTCGTGGCCGATCCCGGCGAGGTCGTCAACGAGTGTCAGGAGGCCAATAACGCGCTCCTCTCGACCAACACCGTCACGGTCGATCCGGAGGCGGGCAAGCGCCCCGACCTCGTGATCGAAGCGCTCGATGTGCCGGACGGGCTCGTCGTCAAGCAGGGCGACATCCTCAGCTACAGCTTCAAGCTGCGCAACCAGGGCGAGGCCGACGCCACCCAGTTCCGCCATGCCTTCTGGCTCTCGCGCGACCAGGAGCTGTCCCCCGAGACCGACTGGCCGATCGAGCTCGCGACCGAGCAGACGGCGCGCGTCCAGAGCATGCAGGCGGGGCTCGTCCTCGGCTTCCTCAAGAGCTACCGGATCCCCGAGGACCTCCCGACCGGGAGCTGGTGGATCATCGGGGCGGTCGACGTCTCCGAGACGGTCGGCGAGAGCGACGAGGACAACAACATCGCCGTCTCGGGACACCCGCTCGAGATGCAGTTCGTCGAGCCGCAGTGCTACGATCTCGCGCTCACCGAGTTCCGTCTCGCGCCGACGCAGACGTACTGGGGCGGGACGGTCAAGCTCATCGCGACCGTCGAGAACACCGGCACCCTGGCGAGCCCCGACGACTGGGGCCTGCGCGCGTATCTGTCGCTCCAGCCGACGTTGAACCCGGCGAACGCGACCTCGCTCGGGCAATGGATGTTCGCGTCGGTCCCGGCCGGCGGTCAGAGGGACATCGAGATCCTCATCCCGGTCTCGTCGGACCTGCCGGTGCTCCCGTATTACGCGGGCGCCATCGTCGATCCGTTCGGCGCTCTGCCCGAATGCGAGGAAGGCAACAACGCCGCCCTCGCGGACGAGCCGCTCCAGATCAACGCGCTCGCGTCCGTCGATGTGAGCATTAGTAACTTCGTCTATCACCCGACGGCCGTCGCGGCGGGCGGCACCGTGAAGGTCGAGTACGACGTCGGCAACGGCGGCACCAGCAACGCGACCAGCTTCAACGTCGGCATCGTCTTGAGCTCCGATGCGACGATCACGCGGCAGGGGATCAAGACGCGGCTCGACGTCGTCGTCGACAGCCTGACCATCGACTCGCTCGCGCCCGGCGAGAGCGTGCACGTCCTGCGCGACGTCGTCATCCCGCGCGAGCTCGATCACGCGGTGGCGGCCTATACCGTCGGCGCGCTCGCGGACATCGAGGGGTACCTGACGGCCGACACCGAGCCCGACAACGACCTCATGATCGCGCCCGATCCCCTCGCCGTGACGGGCGCCGACGGCGGGTGTTTCCCGGATGCCTTCGAGCCCAGCGACTCGCTCGCGGCCGCGCGTCCGCTCGTCGCGGGCAGCTACCCCGACCTCTGGAGCTGCGGCGATGCCGACTGGTACGGCGTGGACGTGCCGGGCGGTCAGAGCCTCCTGGTGGATGTCGAGGCGGCGGCGATCGACGCGTTTCCGCCCGCGCCGAGCGAGCTCGTCGTCGAGATCGCCGACCCCTCGGGACGGATCGTCACGCGCCAGGTGACGGGGCCCCACTATGCGGCGCGCGCGTACCTGGTGACCGATGGCGGACGCTGGCGCGTGCGCGTGGCCGGTGCGGGCGCGGCGGATCGTGCGCGCTACAGTGTGTCGATCGCCGTCATGGCCCCGGGCGCCGGGGTCGATCTCGCGTGCTTCGATGGCACGGTGGCCCCGGCGGAGAGCTATCCGGGCGGGCGCCTCGCGCTCGCGTGGGGGGAGGTTGCGCTCGGGCTGACCGAGGCGCCGGCGCGCACGTCGCGCGCGTGGCTCTCGCGCGACGACACCCTGAATCGCCTGAGCGACAAGCCGCTGGGCGAGCTGGCGATGGCGCGGCTGGCGGGTGCGAGCAAGGTCGCGGCGACCGCCGTCGTGACCATTCCGGAGGCGACGCTCGGCGGGGACTGGCGCGTCCTGATGGAAACGGACGCCGATGATGACGCCATCGAGACGGACGAGACGAACAACGTGGCGGTGCTCGGCCTCGTCTTTCTCGATGCGGCGAAGACCTGCCGCGATGACGCGCTCGAGCCGAATGACGAGCCGGCGATCGCCTCGCTGCTCGTGGCCCCGGTGACCGTGAACGATGCCGTCGTGTGCCCATCGATCGACGATTGGTACGCGATCGATCTGAACGAAGGGCAGAGCGCGCACCTGACGCTCGCGTATCCCTACGACAGCTTGAAGGGGAAGCTGACGCTCGAGCTGTGGGACCCGGATCTGCAGGCGGTCGTCACGACCGGCACCAGCGCGAACGCGGTCCAGCTCGATCTGCCCTGGGCGTGGCGCGGCGGGCGCTGGTTCATGCGGGTCACGAGCGGCGCGGCGACCTACAGCTACGACCTGAGCGTGTCGGCCGGGCCTGGCGACCTCGACCAGAAATGCACCCCCGATCCCTACGAGCCGAACAACGCCCGCACGGCGGCGGCGGGCATCGGCTGCAACGCGGTCACGGCCATCCTGTGCGCCGGCGACGTGGATTGGTGGGTCGTGCCGGTGCAAGCGGGGCGCTACTTCAAGGCGAAGAAGTCGCAAGCGTACGCCCTCAAGTTGTCGCTGTTTGCATCCGCCTCGGACACGGCGACGGACACGACCCAGTGGGACGACAACGTCAGCTTCACGCCGTCGAGCGATGGCGTCGTCTATCTAAAGGTCGAGTCGAACGCGGGTGCGTCGACGGCCGACCCGACGACCTACACGCTCGAGACGACGGGCGTGCGCGGCGCGGACGTCGGCGTCACGGCCTTCACGTCCTCATTCGCAGCCGCCGTTCAGGGCGAGGACATCGGGGTCGACTTCGCGCTCGTCAACAGCTGCTCGGATGCGGCGCCCGGCTTTGCGACCGAGGTACTCCTGTCGCTCGACGACGCGCCCGACGCGACCGACGTCGTGCTCGATCGGACCGTGTTCGCGGGGCTCGCATCGGGGGCGGGCGCGACCGTCAACGAGAAGGTGGCGATACCGCTCTCGACACTGCCGGGTCTGTATTGGGTGCTCGTCTGGGTGGACGCCGACGAGGTGCTCGGCGAGGCGAACGAAACCGACAACTACCTGGCGCTCCCGCTCAAGGTCACGGCGCCCTGCGAGGCCGACGTGCTCGAGCCCAACGACCTACGCGCCGAGGCGAGCGCGCTGCCGCTGCCTGGTGCGGCAGCGGATCTGGCGATCTGCGCGGGTGACGTCGACTGGTTTGCGGTCGACGCCGAGGCCGGCGACATCGTCACGATCCAGGCGATCTTCGCGCACGCCGACGGCGACTTGGATCTGCGCGTGTACGACCCGCTGGTGTCGCAGACCTTGCCTATCGCGACCTCGACCTCGACCGACGACGACGAGGAGGCCGTCATCACCGTGCCGCTGGCGACGACGCTCTACGTGCGCGTGTCGGGGTTCGGGGCCGACGGGGCGCCCTACGACCTGGCGATCGACGTGCGCTGACGGCCGACGTGCGGGGCTCCGCCGGTGGGGACGTCACTCGGGCGGGGCGTCGGGCTTGCGCAGGCGTCGGTAGAGCGTGGCCCGCGACAATCCGAGCGCGCGCGCCGCCTCGCCGACGTTGCCATCGGCCAGCTGGATCGCACGCGCCACCAGCATCGCCTCGACGTCGTCGACCTTCGGCAGATCGTCCAGCTTCGCGTAGAGCCGCGCGATCGTCTTTTCGAGCGTCGGTTCCGCGAGCGGGGCGGCCTCGCGTGCGGGTGGAAGCGGCGTCGGAGTCGCGCTCGGGAGATTCTCGAGCAGCGCCACCGGCAGATCCTCGGGCCGGATCTGGCCGTCGGTCGCGACCAGCACCGCCCGCGCGATGACGGTCTCGAGCTCGCGCACGTTGCCGGGGAAGGGGTGGCGCTCGAGCGCGCCGAGGGCGGCCGGCGTGAACGTCATCGCGCCCTTGCGCTCGTCAGCGCTCGCCTTGTCCAGGAAGTGGCGCGCGAGGAGCGCGATGTCGCCTTCGCGCTCACGCAGCGGCGGCAGGAGGATCGGAAAGACCGCGAGCCGGTAGTAGAGATCCTCGCGGAAGGTCTTGGCGCGCACCATCTCGATGAGATCGCGATGAGACGCGCTGATGACGCGCGCGTCGACCGGGCGCGGGCCGACGCCGCCGATGCGCTCGACGACACCTTCCTGAAGGACGCGG
>SXIE01000142.1 GCA_005772945.1 Pseudomonadota bacterium | reverse complement strand
TTGCCGAGGCCCGGCGGCCCGCAGAAGAGGATGTGATCGACGGCGTCATTGCGGCGCTTGGCGGCCTCGACGAACACCTTGAGATTGCCGACGAGCGCGCGCTGACCGACGTAATCGGCGAACGTGCGGGGACGCAGCGCGCGATCGAAACGTCCGTCGTCGTCGCGCGGATTCGGAGCGATCTCACGGTCGTCGCTCATCGGCGGCGCTCCTCGGGGCTCTTACGCAGGAGCGCGAGCGCGCGACGCAAGAGGATGTCGATCGTCGTGAGGGCGGGATCCGGGAACTCCTCGCGCACCTGCGCGATGGCGCCGTCGATCTCTTTGGGACGATATTCGAGATTGACAAGCGCCGAGCGCAATTCCTGAAAGGGCGCTGGCACTTTCGCGCTGGCGGGACGGGCGCCGAGCGCGACGACGGCCAAGGCGGGCACGAACTCGAGCTTGCCCTTCAACTCGACGGCGAGCCGCTCTGCAAGCCGTTTTCCGATACCCTTGGAGCGCGAGAGGCGCGCCGCGTCGCCGGCCGCGACGGCCTGCGCCAGCTCGCCGGGAGTGAGACTCGAGAGGATCTGCATCGCCACTTTCGGACCGATGCCGGAGACCGCGGTGAGCGCGCGATAGGTCTGAATCTGGATCTCGTCTTCGAACCCGAAGAGCGCGATCTCGTCCTCGCGGACATGCGTGTGGATGTAGAACGCGAGCTCGGCGCCCGGCTCGGCCTGGGCGTGAACGGCGAGCGGCGCGGCTACGGCGTAGCCAACGCCACCCACGTCGATGAGGAAGCGACCGTCGACATCGCGAAAGAGGAAGCGACCGCGGAGGTAACCGATCATCGGCGCACCTGGACGACCTCGCGCGCGAGGGCACGGGCGAGGCCATTGTGACTGTGGCAAATGGCGATCGCGAGCGCATCGGAGGCGTCGGCGCTCGCGCTCGTCGGGAGATGCAGCAGCAAGCGCACCATCTCGGCGACCTGGTGTTTGTCGGCGCGGCCGCTGCCGGCGACGGCGCTCTTGACCTGGGTCGGGCCGTACTCGAACACGTCGAGACCGAAGCGGTGGGCGGCCACCATGACCGCGCCGCGCGCGTGTCCGAGCTTGAGGGCGGACTGGATGTTCTTGTTCACGAAGCACTGCTCGAGCGCGAGGACGTTCGGGTGGTGCTGCTCGAGCACGACGACGAGCGCGTCATGAATCGCGGCGAGGCGCACCCAGAGCGGGTCTTCGGCCCGTGTGCGCACGACGCCGTGCGCGATGTGCGCGGGGCGTTGGCCGGCGACGAGCCCCACGAGACCCCAACCGGTGATGTGCGTGCCTGGGTCGACACCGAGGACGATCATAGAAGAGCGCGTAGCACGAGCGGGGATCGGTGTCACGGCGGGGTCGCGCGGGTCGGCTCGGCAGGCGGGCGCGCGGCCACGAGGCGCGTGGGGTGGTCGGTCGGAAAAAAACGGGTAGCTCGCGGCCAAGGGGCGCCTATATATGGACGGCCCGCGTCGGGCGCGCCTGGAAGGCCTGGTAGAAACGATGCTCACTGAGAAGCTCACGCAGTTCTTCGAGTCCCTCGGCCAGGACTGGGTGCTCTACCTGCTGCTGGCACTCTTCCTCTTGGCGCTGACGGTGATGGTCGAGCGGCTCCTCTTCTTTCGGCGCAATCAGATCGACACGGGCGAGCTCTCGCGACGCGTCATCGAGGCCGTCAAGGCGGGCGGACCGGCCGAGGCGCGCGTGCGGCTGCGGGGCTTGGGCGGGATGACGGTCGGGGTGCTGCATGCGGCGCTGGACGCGTGGGACGACGGGGTCGACGCGGTCGAGGAGGTCGTGCAGGCGGCCATCACGCGCGAGCGCACGCGCTACGACAAGCGGCTGGCGATCCTCGGGACGCTCGGGAACAGCGCGCCGTTCATCGGGCTCTTGGGGACGGTGATCGGGATCCTGACGGCGTTCTCGGCGCTGGGTGGCGACCTCAAGGGCGCGACGCTCAAGGCCACCGTGATGTCGCAGATCGGCGGCGCGCTCGTCGCGACGGCGGTCGGGCTGGCCGTGGCGATCCCCTGCGTCGTCGCGTTCAACGCCTTCAAGAGTCGCATCCGCGTGATGGCGTCCAACACCGAGGACGTCGCGCGCATGTTGCTGGCGTACCTGAAGGCGCGGCGACCCGTGGGCGGGCCGGCGCCGACGCATACGCCTAGTCATACGCCTACGCCGGCCCCCGCTCACACCAAGGTCGCGTGATGGCGGGCGGCGGTCAGGACGCGGACTCCGACGAGGGCATGAACGAGATCAACATCGTGCCGTTGGTCGACATCATGTTGGTCCTGCTGGTCATCTTCATGGTCACGACCGAGTTCGTCGAGCGCGACGTCGAGGCGCCGCGCCCGCTGCCGGCGGTGCCCATCGATCTGCCGAGCGCCAAGACGGCGGAAGCGCAGCCCAAGGTGGCGCTCTTGTCGATCGCGATGGCCCGCACGGGCGCCTTGTACCTCAACGGGGACGCGACGACGCTCGACGGCATCAAGTCGAAAATCGCGGCGCTGCGTAGTGCCGGCGACAAGGTCCAGGCGTTCGTCGCCGCGGACCAGCGCGTCATGCACGGGGACGTCCTCGGGGTGGTCGACGCGTTGAGGCTGCTCGGGGTGACGGACGTGGCGATCAATACGAAGCCGTTGGAGATCGAATGAGGAACCTGTCCGCCCGCGAGAAGCTGCGGCGCGAGGCCGCGCAACGCTGGGGGATCGCGGCCGGCGTGGCGCTGGTCGCGGGCTTCTTTCTGGCATGGGCGGTGGTCGCGAGCTACGGGCCGGTGAGGCCGCGGGTCGAGTGCGTGATGCCGCTCGGGACCGGGACGTACGTCGCGTACTTCGGTTACGCCAATTCGAAGGCCGAGGTCGTCGCGATCCCGATCGGCGACGACAACGAGGTCGTCGGCCCCGGCACCGCACCCGACGGGCAGCCGACGGTGTTCGCGCCGGGCTCGAGCCCTGCGTTTCCGAGCGCCGCCTTCGCGGTGACATTTGCAGCGAGCGACAAGGTTCGTTGGACGCTCGGGCCGCGGACGGTGGTCGCGACGCGCGACAGCGCGGCTTGCCCGATCCCTGAGGCACAGCCGCTACCGCCGCCCGAGTCGGTGGTGTTGCCCAAGCGGATCGAGGTCGTGAAGCTCGAGCCGCCGCCCGAGCCCCCGAAAGTGATCGAACCGCCCAAGGACCCCAAGCCACCGGAACCGCCGAAGTCGGACCCGGCACGCCCGCGGGTCAAGGATCCCTCGAAGCCGGTCCCCAAGCAGGTTCTTGTCGCCAACGTCGAGCCGATGCCGCTCATGATCGAGGCGCTGTCGAACGGGCCGACCGACGTGGTGGTCACGGCTGGCGAGACCACGTTGGGCGACGATCGCGCCTTCGGAACGGTGCAACGCTCAGCGCCCGCCACCACGCCACCGTCGGACGTAGGGGTTCCGGGCGGCACGGGAACCCCGGCGCGCGAGGTCGTGCGGAGATCGGCGCGACCCAAGACGCGGCCGCAGGGGCGCTGGCCGGATGATGCGCCGCCGCGCGCGGGATCGGTCGCGGTGCGGCTCTCAGCGCTGGTCGGCGTCGACGGCAAGGTCAAGAGCGTGAAGGTCATCGCGGGCGCGGGCGGCGCGTTCGATCGCGAGGCGCGCGCGGTGGTCCTGAGCGTCGTCTTCGAGCCGGCGAGCGAGGACGGCGTGCCCGTCGAGAGCTGGGTGCCGTGGGTCGTGGAGTTCACGCCCGACGAATGAGGCGCGATCGAGGGCTGCGGATCGATCGCGGGCTCAGGCGCCTGCGGGCGCGTCCGGCGTCGCGGTTGGGCGCGCGAAGAGGCCGTACAAGGCGGGCACGACCAACATGTTCAGCGCGGTCGACGACAGGAGCCCACCGAGGATGACGATCCCCATCGGCGCCTGGATCTCGTTGCCCGGCTCCTCGCCGGCCAACACCAAGGGCACGAGCGCGAGCCCCGCGCACAGCGCGGTCATCAGGATCGGCGAGAGCCGCTCGAGCGATCCCCTGAGGACCGCCTCGGCCAGACTCGCGCCCTCGGCGCGACGCAGGTGCTCGTAGTGCGAGATCATCATGATCCCGTTGCGCGTCGCGATCCCGAAGAGCGTGATGAAGCCGACCAACGACGCGACGCTCACGATGCCGCTACCGAGCCTGACCGCGAGCACGCCGCCGATGAGCGCCAGCGGCAGATTGACCATCGTCAGGAGCGCCAGCCGCACCGAGCGGAACGCGAGGAAGAGCAGAAGGAAGATGCCCGCGATGACGAAGATCCCCAGGATCGCGATCGTGCGCGTGGCCTCGGCCTCGCTCTCGAACTGGCCGCCGTAGACCACGTAGTAGCCGTCTGGCAGGTGCACGCGCGCTTCGATTTCGCCACGGATTGCGTCGACGACGCTGCGCAGGTCGCGGCCGCTGACGTTGGCTTGGATGACGATCTTGCGTTGCACGTTCTCGCGCGTGATCGTGTTGGGGCCCGAGTCCGGTCGGATCTGCGCCAACATGCGCAGCGGGATCTTCGGACCCGCGGGTGTGTCGATCGGCGTGTCGCCGATCGCTTGGACATCGGCGCGATGCGCGTCGGCGTACCGGACGATGACGTCGTAGGTGCGTTGGTCGTTCAGGATCTGCGTGACCTTGTGACCCGCGTAGGCGGCCTCGATGCGCTTGGCCAGCTCACCGGTCCGGAGCCCGTAGCGCGCGATCGCCTCGCGGTCGAAGGCCAACGCGAGCTGCGGGACGTCGATCTGCTGCTCGATCGACAGGTCGACCGCGCCGTCGACGCGGGCCATCGCCTTTCTGATCTCCTCGGCCTTCACGCGTAAGACGGCGATGTCGTCGCCGAAGAGCTTGATGGCGATATTCGCGCGCGTGCCCGACAGCATGTGATCGATGCGGTGCGAGATCGGTTGACCGATGGTGATCACCATCCCTGGCACCGCGGTCAGCGCCTTGCGCATCGCGTCGAGCAGCTCCACCTTGTCGCGTTCGCCGAGATCCAATCGAACGTCGATCTCGGCCGCATTCACGTCCTGGGCGTGCTCGTCGAGCTCGGCACGCCCGGTGCGGCGAGCCGTCGACGTCACCTCGGTAAACGTGCGGAGGATCTCCTCTCCGCGCCGGCCGCGCGCGTCGGCGGTCTGACGCGAGGTGCCTGGCAGCGTCACGGCGCTGATCGTGAGCGCCCCCTCGTTGAACTCCGGCAAGAACGTCCTGCCCAGCCCCGGAAGCAAAGCGGCCGTTCCGCCGAGGAGCAGCAGCGCCGCGCCGATGATGACCCAGGGCCAGCGAAGCGAGAGCCTCAGGAATGGTCGATACGCGGCCTTCAAGCCGCGCACGAGAAACGTATCGCCGTGCGGCAGCCCGCGAACCTTCGACAGCACAAAGGCGCACAGGGCCGGCGTCAGCGTCAGCGCAACGATGAGCGACGCGAAGATCGCGACCAGGTACGCAAACCCGAGCGGGTACAGGAGGCGCCCCTCGACGCCCGACAGGAAGAAGAGCGGAACGAAGACCAACATGACGATGAGCGTCGCGAAGACGATGGAGCCGCGCACCTCGCGCGACGCGTCGTAGATCACGCTGAAGGCGGCGCGCCGCTCGTTTTCGGGTCGCTGGACGTTCTCTCGCAGGCGGCGGACCACGTTCTCGACGTCGATGATCGCGTCGTCCACGAGCGCGCCGATGGCGATGGTCAACCCGCCGAGCGTCATCGTGTTGATCGTGATCCCGAGCGCCTGCATCGCCAGGACGGCGACGATGATCGACACCGGAATGGCCGCCAGCGAGATGAGCGTCGCGCGCAGATCCAGCAGAAACAGGAGCAGGATCACCGCGACCAGAATTGCACCATCGCGCAAGGCTTCCGAGACGTTGCCGACCGAGGTCTCGATGAACGTGGCCTGGCGGAAGACATCGCGGTCGATGGTCGTGCCCTTTGGCAACGTCTTGGCGATGGCGTCCAGGTTCGCGTCCACCAGCTTCGTGAGCGCGAGCGTATTGGCGCCCGGTTGCTTCAGGATCCCGACCACCACCGCGGGCTCTCCGTTCGACGAGCCCTCGCCGCGCTGGATCCCCGGCCCATCGATCACCTCGGCGACCTGCCCGACCGTGACCGGCACGCCGCGACGCACCGCGATCGGGGTCCGCGCGACGTCCTCTTTGCCCAACAATCGCCCGATCCCGCGAATGAGCGATTCCTGCGATCCGTGCACGAAGAAGCCGCCGCTCGAGTTCGCGTTGGAGAGCTGGAGCGCGGTCACGACGTCGTCCATCGTCACGCCCAGGCGACGCAGCTGATAGGGGTCCACCTTGACCTGGACCTGGCGGACCCCGCCGCCGATCGGGATCACCTGCGCGACCCCCGGCAACGCGAGCAGGCGCTTGCGCAGGACCCAGTCGACCGACTCGCGGACGGCCATCGGATCCAGCCCCTTGCCCTTGACCGCGACGAACAAGATCTCGCCCATGATCGACGAGATGGGCGCCAGCGCGGGCGGGCCGATGTCCGGCGGGATCTGCGCGCTGACGAGCTGCAGCTTCTCGTTCACGATCTGGCGCGCGACGTAGATGTCCATGCCCCAGTCGAACTCGACCCACACGACGGAGATCCCGATCCCCGACGCCGACCGCACGCGCCGCACCCCGGTCGCACCGTTGACGGCCGACTCGAGCGGAAACGTGACGAGCGCCTCGACCTCCTCGGCGGCGAGGCCGTGGGCCTCCGTCAGGACCGTGACCGTCGGCGCCGTCAGGTCCGGAAACACGTCGACCGGCATCTCGACCGCTCGCAGTGCGCCGTAGAGCATCAGCGCCAGCGTCGCCACCGCGACGAAGAGTCGATTGCGGAGCGACCAATGGATGATCCGATCCATCGCACGCCCCTCAGTGTGCGTGACCGTGGGCCGGGATGATCCCCGACGCGGCCGTCAGCTTGATCTCGTAGCCGCCGACGGTGACGACGTGCTCGCCAGCGGCGAGGCCAGCGAGGACTTCGACCTGCCCGCCCGCGCGGATCCCGAGCGCGAGGGGGCGCCGCTCGAAGCTCTCGCCCTCGACCATCACGTAGGCAATCGGTCGCCCGGCCTCGTCGATGATCGCCGATTCGGGGATCGCCAGCACGCTGCGCGGGGCGTCCACCGCCATCGCGACCCTTACGAACTGCCCGATCCGCAAGCGCTCCTCGGGGTTGTCGCGTTCGAAGATGACGTCGACCGTGCGGGTCTCCGGATCGACCACGTGACCGATCGTCACGCGCCGGCCGTTCGACGCATCGATCGCGAACGGCTCGCGATAGCCCTCGACCTGAAACCTGGCCGTCATGGCCTGCGCGATCGCGGGAATATCGGGCTCGAACACCTGCGCGACGATCCAGATCCGCGACAGATCGATGACCGTGAAGAGCGCCGCGCCTTCCTCGACGCTCTGCCCCGAGGCGACCTCGACGGCGACCAACGTCCCCGCTATCGGCGTGCGGATCTCCAAGCGCACCACGTTCGCGTCCCCGTCCCGCTGGGTCCCGGCGGTGGCCGCCCGGAACTGACTCTGCCGCCCGCTGGCGCCGCCCAACGCGGCCCGTGCAACCTTGACGCGCGCGCCGGCTTCCTCGACCGCACGCGGCGTCCCGGCGCCCTCGGCCAGAAGGCGCTGGGCCCGACCGAGCTGCGCCTGGGCCGCGTCCAGCTCGGCTCTCGCAACGAGCACCTCCGCGTCGAGCGTCGGCGCGTCGCGACCCATGGTCCCGCGCAGCGCGATCGTCGCCAGGAGCTGGCCCGCTTCGACCTTCGTGCCGATCACGGGCGCCGATTCCAGGAACTGCAGGCGGCCCGACGCGGTCGCCGTGATGCGCACCTCGCGCCCTGGCACCGCACGAATTTCCCCGACGGCGCGCAGCTCGGGTTGCAGCGGCAGAGGCGCCACCGGCGCGGTCGCGAAGGCCGTCTTCCATTGCTGCTCTTTGAGGAATGAGATCCGCCCGGCAGGCTCCTCCTCCCCTCCCAGCGCCTTCCGCGCGGCCGCCTCGTCGGCGAAGATCTCGCACGGACCGACCTCGAATCGCTCGGTCAGCTGCGTGCCCGTGACCTCCATCTCCATCGTGCAGGGACCGACCACCGTCGGCGTCACCTTGGGACGGAAGATCCCCGGACTCGTCGCCGCATCGACGCGGCCGACCAACGGCGCGCCGCTCGCCGGCTTCACGGTCAGCGTCACGCTGCCGGCGGTGACCGCCCTGAAGCTCGGCATCTCCGTGACGTGCGCCGCGAACCCGGTCTCGCGCCCGACGATGAGCGGCGGATACTCCATGAAGAGCTCGGTGCGCGCGGCCCACACCGTCACCGACTGACCCGGCAGCTCATCGGGCGATGCCTCCGCGGGGCCGCCTTGTTCATGACCATGCTCGGCGCCACAGCCGGCCACCCACAGCGACAACGCCAGCAACCAAGCCTCGAACGAGAAGGATCGACACCTCATGGATTGGCTCCCTCGCGGTCGGTACGGAGACGGCGCCCGAGCGTGCGCCACAAGTCGAGCTCACTGGCGCGCGCTTCCATGCGCAGATCGAGCGCACGCAAGGCGACGTCGCGGGCCGTTCGATGGACCTCGATCAGCTCGCCGATCGGTCGGTCGCCCTCGTGGTACGCCGCCCGGGCGGCACGAAGCAGCGCCGGCAGGCGCTCGGTTTGCTCCACGGCGAAGCGCTCAGCGCGCAGGATTCGCGCCGCGAGCACCTCGGCCGCCGTCTGCGCCAGGGGCCCGAGCCGAGCCGCGAGCACCTGAAGCTGCGCCTCGGCCTCGGCACTCGCCGCACGTGCGCGCGCTTCGTCGCCCTGGGCGCGGTCGAAGAGCGGCAAGGCGACAGAAATACCCGCCACGTAACCGAGGCTCGATCCCTCGATGCCCTCGGCGGTCTTGAGGCCCGCATCGATCACCAGATCCGGCACCCAACCACGACGCGCGGCGCCGAGTGCGGCCGCTGCGGCACGCTTGCGCGACGTGGCCGCCTTGACGTCCGGATGCTCGGCCCCAATCCATGCGTCCCAGCCGCCAGCGAGGCTGTCCGGCGGCAGTCCGAGGGTGCCGGCGGCGTCACGCCGACCGCCGTCATCTCCGACCAAGATCGCCAAGCGGCGCTGAGCGGTGTCGCGTTCGAGCTGGGCACCCGCGAGCGCGTCGTCGTGGGCGGCCAGCTCGAGCGCGAGACGCTGCAAATCGTAGCTCGCGGTCTCGCCGCGCGTGACCCGCTTCGCGACGACCGCCACGAGCTCGGCCAGGACGTCGCGCGCGGCGGACCACTCTGCGACGCGTAGACGCTGATAGACGGCCTCGTCGAAGAGCGCCAGCGCGTCAAGGACGATCGCGTTGCGCGCGCTCGCGACCTCGGCGTGGGTGGCGGCAACGTCGGCCTCGGCGGCCGCGATTCGTCGGCCTCGGCGGCCCGAGATGTCGATGGGCCAGGCGAGCTTGATGGTGTTCTCCGAGACCGATCCGCGGTCGGGAAAGAGCTCCTCACGCTCGTAGGCCAGGGTCGGATTCGCGAGGACACCCGCGCCGACGACCTGCGCGCGCGCGTGCGCGATACGCGCGGCGAAGACACGGAGCCGCGGATCGTCGCCACCATCGACGAGGTGGACGAGGAGCTCGGCCTCGGTCAGGCGCGGCGCGCTGGCGCCGGGCTCCGGCGTTGGCTCCGAGGCACGCGCCAACGTGACCGACAACAAGAGCTGCACGAAGGTCCAGGCAACCCGCTTCATCGCACGAACCGCCCGACCAGGCTTTCGATCAACTGATGGAGAGGACCGGCGGCGACGAGCAACCCGAGGGCCGTCGCGCCGAGGACGGCCAGTGCCACCGCGCGCCCGGTCACGGTGGCCGGCGGCGCCATGAGGGCGGCCACGCGCGCGTCGATGTGGCCGGCGCCGAAGTTGGCCCGGGCGACCCCGAGCTGCGGGGCCGCGCCCACATGCTGCGCGACGCGAATGATGGCCGCCGCCACCGCAAGCCGGTCCCCGCTCGCGTGGGCGGCACATTCGTCGGCTGCGCGCTCGGCCGAGAGCGCCAGCTCGGCCTGGAGTCGCGCGCGCGTGCGGCGACCGAAGAGGCGGAGACCCCACGCGGCGACCGCCGCCACCAGAACGTCACGTCGGCGCGCATGGGCGTGTTCGTGGGCGAGCACGATCGCGAGCGTCTCGGCGTCAGCGTCGTGAACGAGCGCTCGTGACAAGAAGACGCGCGGACGCCACAGGCCCGCAGTGAACGCGAGCGGGGTCGTGAGTGCGACGACATGCGCGCCCAGCAGGGGCTCGTAGCGGGACGTGAGCAAGAGACTGCGCCATGCGCGCGCACGGCGTCGTGCGCGCATGGATGCCCGCAGCAGCGCGACCGATCCCAGCACGACCGATCCGAGCGCTACTCCCTGCGCCAGCCCCGAGGTCAACGCCGACGGCATGTGCCGAAAACACAGATGAAAATGATGATCGTCGTGTTCGAGGCAGTGATCGAACGCGGGCACGAAAAGAGACACGAGCGGCGGCAGCAGCGCGGCCGTGAACGTCGCAAGTGCGAGGATCGACGGTGCCATCGCCAGCGCCACGAAGGCCCGATGGCGACGCTCCGGGGTCGCGCGCGCGGTCGCGGCGGCGACGCGCGGCGTCAGGCGGCTGGCGACGAAGGCGATGAGCCATCCGACGCCGAGCGCAGGTAGCGCCGCGCAGAGCAAGGCTGCGACTGTCGCGAGGAAGCTCATGCGCCGCCCCCTCGCTTGCGCAAGACCTTGCGGCGCGCGGCAACCAGCGCTTCGAGGCGCGCCAAGTGCTCGGGACCGGCGCGCTCGGCCATGTCGACGAACGCAGCCACGAGCGAATCGGGATCACCGCCGGCGAGCGCGCCGATAAGCGTCCGATGGTATCCCTCGCGCGTCGAGGCGGGCCGGTAGAGGTGGGCATGGCTCACCTTCTCCCGGACCAGAAGCCCTTTCTCGAAGAGCCGCTTGAGCGTGGATTGAATGGTGTTGAGCGTAATCCGGCGCGAAGGCCCGAGCGCCGCGTGAACCGCTTTGGGGTCGGCCGCGCCTTCGCTCCAAAGAAGGTCCATCACCGCGCTCTCGAGGT
>SXIE01000141.1 GCA_005772945.1 Pseudomonadota bacterium | reverse complement strand
GGGTTTGGGCGCCCCAGAGCTTGTCGTCGGCCACCGCGACGTCCCCCATGGTGTCTTTTTCGATGCGGGTCATGACAGCTGCTCCTTCGGTCGGACCGTGATCGCGTGTCCCATACTCTCGCAGGGGCACGCACGCAATCCGAGCTTGCTCCCACCCATCGCCAGGCGGCATGATGCGCGCCCCCGGCGCCTCACGGAGAGAATATGAACATGCGTCCGACCACGTGTCCGATCGATGTAGCGAGTCGCCCGCACGCGTCCTCCTGGGGCGTCGCCGCCCTCGCGGCGGCCGTGTTGCTCGGTGCCTGCAACGACCCCGGGCGGCGCGGCCTCGGGGGCACGTGCGATGCGGCCGAGGACTGCGACTCCGCGTTCTGCTACGCGGGGCAGTGCCTGGACCCGCTCGCCGACAACGACCTCGATTCGCTTGCGAACGGGCTCGAGGCCGGGCTCGGCACCAACCCACTCTTGGCCGATTCGGACGGCGACGGCGTGGGCGACGCGACCGAGATCGGCGGCGACCAATCCGCTCCGGCGGATCGCGACGGGGACCAGCACATCGACGCGATCGAGTCGTCGTCGGCCGACGCGGACGGTGACTGCATCGTCGACGAGTACGACCCCGAGACGGCCGAGATCCTCGCGGCCAAGGCCCTCGAGCTGTGCGCGATCGGCGGCGTCTGCGGCGAGCATCGCGCGGATCTGTCGGCCAGCTGCACCCCCGGCGCGACGCCCGCCGAGGCGCCGACCTGGGCCTGCGATTACACGGCCGTTCCCGGCTGGTCCGCGGCCGATGCGACGTGCGACGGGCTCGACGACAACTGCGACGGTACCACCGACGAGGGCTTTGTCGGGGCGGCGACGACGTGCCCCGAGACCGCGTGCACCGGGAGCGGCACGACGTTCTGCGCGAGCGGAGTGGTCAAGGACACGTGCAGCGAGCCGGCGGCGGCGACCGACGCGACCTGCAACGGGGTCGACGAGGACTGCGACGGGCAGACCGACGACGACGTCGGGACGCGGGCGACGACCTGCGGCAAGGGCGCGTGCGCGGCGACGGGGCAGGAGCGCTGCACGGGCGGGCAGCTCGTCGACGACTGCGCCGCCGGGGCGCCGGCGGCCACCGACGGCGTCTGCGACGGGATCGACGAGGACTGCAACGACCAGACGGACGAGGACTACGCGCCGGTAGCAACCGCTTGCGGCACGGGGGCGTGCGCCGCGACCGGCATGACGTCGTGCGCGAATGGACAGCTTGGCGACAGCTGCAAGGCGGGCACGCAGCTCGCGGGCTCCGACATGACGTGCAACAAGATCGACGACGACTGCGACAACAAGACCGACGAGGACTACCAGCCTCACGGCACCAGCTGCGGCGCGGGCGGGTGCGCCGGTAGCGGCGTCACGAGTTGCGTCGCCGGCGAGGAGAAAGACAGCTGCACGAGCGGCACGGGCGCGCCGCAGGACGCCGATTGCGACAACGTGGATGACGACTGCGACAGCAAGACCGACGAAGACTACGTCCCGCGCCAGACGACGTGCGGGACGGGCGCGTGCCTGCGGTCGGGCGCGACCGCGTGCCGCAGCGGTCAGGAGTCCGACACGTGTGTCCAGGGTTCGCCGCCGGCGAACGTCGACACGACCTGCGATGGAGTCGACGAGGACTGCAGCGGGCAGGCCGACGAGGAGTTCGCGCCGTACGGCAGCACGTGCGGGCTAGGGGTCTGCACGCGCGCGGGGACGGTCACGTGCTCGGGCGGCAATCGCGTCGACTCTTGCAGCAAGGGACAAGGGACGGCGAGCGACGCGAGCTGCAATTTCGCGGACAACGACTGCGACGGCAATACGGACGAGGAGTACCAACCGGTCGGAACCTCGTGCGGCGTCGGCGCGTGCGGCGCGAGCGGCGCGACCTCGTGCGTGAGCGGCAACGTCGTCGACTCGTGCAGCCCCGGATCGCCGAACTGCGGGAGCAACGAGTGCGGTGGGGATGGCTGCGGCGGATCGTGCGGGACGTGCAAGGCGCCGACGGAGGCCTGCCTCACGGTCTCGTGCGCGAACGGGCAGTGCGCAACGAGCGTCAAGCCCGGGTACTGCTACATCGCGGGCGTCTGCTACGGCCACGGCATGCTCGGGCCCGACAACGCGTGCATCTACTGCTACGACAAGTACCCGGACCGCTGGACCCCGGTCGGCGCGGGTCAGGCGTGCGGCTCGGACGGCGAGAGCTGCACGAGCGACGTGTGCGACGGCGAGGGGTACTGCGGCCACAACCCGCTCGCAAACTTCACGAGCTGCGACGACGGCTCGCAGCGCACGCTCGCCGACTGGTGCTTCAGCGGCAAGTGCGCTGGGTTCGAGGAGTACATCGAGCCGAACGCGATCGGCACGTACGGCGAGGCGTTCACGCGCTCGTCGTATGGGCCGACGTCGCCCGGCGCGAACGCGCTGACGATGGTCTACGACCAGGCCAAGCAGGGCAACTACCTCTACGCGGCGACGTTCGGCGATTCGCTGCAGAGCGTGGCGCGCATGATCAATCGCTGGAACGGCAACGAGCGCTACGCGGTCGCCGGCGCGTACCTGGTCTTCGACAACACGTTCTTCCAATGGAGCGCCGGCTACTGGGACAATACCCAGGATGCCGGGACGCTGCGCGCCGTGTGGCCCACGCCGATCGGGGCGTCGGCGCCGCCTCAGTTCAACGTCATCTTCCCGTACACGCCCGCGTTCAGCCTGACGTCGTACTTCTACGGGGCGGGCCGCACGGCGACCGATTCGAACATGGTCGTGCGGCGCTGCTCGGCGGGGACCGCGCGCATTTGGACGTGCGGAAACCAGAGCGTCTCGAGCAGCATCGACAAGACGACCTACGGCGTGGGGTTCGCGTACTACAACGGTGAGGTCGTCATCGGCGCGGCCGACGGCTACGAGGGCTCGCCGACCGAGCACTACGTCCTGCGCCACAACAGCGACCAGTGGTACTCGGAGCCGGCCCTGGCGCGCACGGTGAACTACCGCGCGCTCAACGACTTCCGCACGGTCGGGGGCGGGATGATCCTCGGCTCGCCGCCCGAGTGGATCGTGTCGGCCGCCGATGGGGCGCTGGCGCTGACGCAGCTCGGCGGATGGACGACCATCAAGGTCCCGGGGCCGACGAGCGAGCCGAACTGGCTCGCCACGACGCAATTCAGCGGATACGTCTTCGTGCTCGGCCGGATGAACGTGGGCCAATACTACGACTACGGAATCGCGTACGCGAAGATCGACACGGCGCTCGCGCAGGACGCGAGCTGGGGCTGGCACTACCTCTTCACGAACCAGCCGGACGGCAAAGACGCGTACACGATCACGGGCGACGGCACGCACATCTACGTTCTCGGCAGTGGGGTGTCCGGGACGTATGCGACGCGCGCGGTGTGGCGCTTCTGAAACGGCGGGCGACGGCCAAAGGGGCGGCCGCGAGCGGCCCGAATGCGTGATGGACGCGCCGCGCGAAAGCCACTATCATCACGGATGACGCGGCGCGTCACGCCCTACCCCCGGGGCGTGCGCAGGGCGCTCGCGTCGCCTGCCCTTCACGTGGAGACCTGCCATGCCGCCGCGCCTCGCACCCTCGACCTTCCGCCTCTCCCCCGACATCGCCCAGGCCGTCGCCGGCAAGCGCGTCTTCATCACCGGGAGCGGCAAGCACAACGGGCTCGGCCAGGCGTTCGCGTTTGCGGCCGGCCTCTCGGGCGCGGCGAGCGTGGCCGTTCACTTCAACCAGAGCTACGAGGACGGGCTCGCGACGGTCGACGCGATCCGCGAGGCCGGCGGCTCGGCGTTCCCGGTGCAGGCGGACGTCACGAACGCGCGCGACTGCTGGGCCATGCGCTCGTATGTCATCGAAAAAATGGGCGGCCCGCCCGACATCGTCATCTGCAACAGCGGGCGCTCCGAGGACGGCTACGTCTTCGGCAAGGCCCCGCGCGCCAAAGACGCCGAGACCCCGTCGGCCCGGCGTGCGCGCGTGCGCCAGGCGTTCGTGAGCAACCTCGAGCAGTCGACGGACGTCATCGACACCAAGCTCGACGGCTTCATCATCATGACGCACCTCTGGGCGAGCGAGGCGGTCCACGCGGGGGTCGATCTGACGCTCGTCTACATCTCGTCGCGCCAGGCGCACGACCCGGGCACGGGCGTGCCGGGCTATGCGGCGGCGAACTGGGCGGTGCTGTCGCTGCCGAAGATCCTGCGCGTGAACCTCGGCAAGGACGCGGGGCGCGTGACGGCCTTTTCGGTCGGCTACCCGTTCGTGCGCACGACGATGACCGAGGCATATTCGGACAATTCCAAGGTCTTCGGGCGGTGGCAGCCGCGCATGCTCGAGGCGAACGAGGCGACGGCGGCGCTGTTCCAGCTGCTCGGGCGCCCGAAGGCCGAGCTGGGCGAGCGCTTCTTCCAGCTGGAGGTGGCAGCCGCACCGGAGGCCGGTGAGGGCGGCGTGCGCCTCGCGTGGGCCGAGGTGAGGATCGAGACGTCGACGGCGCCGCTCGCGTGGAGCCAGGAGTCGGGGCTCGTGTTCACGGCCGGGAAGTCCGCGTGACGGACGCGAGCGACGGCGGGGGGCCCGGCGGCACGGGCGGCGGGGGCGGCCCAGATAGGGACACGATGCGCCTCAACCGCTGGTTCTCGGACCAGGGCTTGTGCTCGCGGCGCGAGGCCGACCGCTGGATCAGCGAAGGGCGCGTCACGGTCAACGGCGCGAAGGCCGAGCTCGGCACGCAGGTCAGCCCGAGCGACCGCGTGGCCGTCGACGGGCGCGCGGTCTCGGCCCGCACGCGCGCGCCTATCGTCATCGCGTACAACAAGCCCATCGGCGTCGAGTGCACCTCGGACCCGAACGTCCGCGAGAACATCATCACGGCGGTCGGCTACCCCGAGCGCCTGGTCCACATCGGGCGCCTGGATCAGATGTCCGAGGGACTCATCCTGCTCACGAACCGCGGGGACCTCGTCAACCGCATCCTGCGCAGCGAGAACGACCACGAGAAAGAGTACGTCGTCGACCTCGCCGAGCCGATCACCGACACCGATATCAGCCGCCTGGCGCGCGGGATCGACATCGACGACGGGCGCGGCAAGACCCTCCCCTGCCGCATCGTGCGCGTGAACGGCACGCGCATCCGCATCATCCTGACGGAGGGGCGCAACCGCCAGATCCGCAAGATGCTCGAGGTCATCGGCAACCACGTGAAGCGCCTCGAGCGCATCCGCATCATGCACATCCACCTTGGCGTCCTCGCGCGCGGAACGTGGCGGCACCTGTCGGATATCGAGATGCGCGACCTGTTCGCGGCGCTCGGGCTCGAGAAGCCCAAGCGGATGGCACGCCCGCCGACGACGGGCGCGCGCCGCCGCTGAACGAAACTACAAGCACTCACACTTGTCGGGCGTCCACGAATGGCCGTTCGCACCCGCGTCCTTGCAGCACGCTGCACAGTCGTCGCCCTTGGCCGTGGCCTTCTCGGCGCACGCCTTGACCTTGGCGGGGTCCGCCTTGCCGCCGCAAGCAGCGAGTGTGGCCACGGACATCGAGAAGATAACCAAGAGCGATCCGAAAACGCGCTTCATCGCATGACCTCTGTTCGAGCATGGAGTGGTTGGGTCCGACCCCGACGCACACGCGCGTCGGGCTGAGCCGCGGCCATTAGACCACGACCACACAGCGTGTCCATGCCGCGCCGGGCGTGATAGGAAGCGCTTCTGCCATGGCCAAGCCGCCGCCCGCCCCGCCCCGAGACACGCCCGCTGCCCCGCCGCGCGCGCGCACGTCGCCGCCCGTCTTGGCCCATCAGGCCGACGCGTTGACGGACGTCGTCACCTCGGAGGACGGGCTGCGCGTCGCCCCTATTTCGGGCAAGGGCGCCGGCAAGGGACGCGGCGTCTTTGCAACGCGTCCCTTCGCGCGCGGGGACCTCGTGGAGGCGGTGCCGGTGCTCCTCCTACGACCGGACGAACAGGACCGCCTGGACGGCACCGTCCTCGATTCCTACGTCTTCGCATGGCGCGACACGGTCGCCATCGCGCTCGGTTTCGGGTCGATCTACAACCACAGCTGGGACCCGAACCTCGAGTACCAGAAGCGCTTCGACGAGGGCGTCATCGAGTTCGTTGCCATCCGCGACATCGCCCCGGGCGACGAGCTGACGACGAACTACACCGCCTCGCGCCCCGATCGCCCCGACCTCTGGGTCGACCTCGCCTGACCTCGCGCTAGCGCGGCGAGGACCGCGACCGCCGCCGCGCAAGCAACGTCGCCAGCAGCGAGACGAGCGCCCACGCGCCGCCGGTCGCCTCGGCGCCACCGCCGCAACCATTTGTTTTCGTACCTGAATTCGTCGCCACATCGGGCGCCGGCTCGGCCCCCGTCGACTCCTCCCCGTCCGACTCGACCGTCGGCTCCGCGACCACGCAGCCGTCGTCGGCGATTCCATTGCAGTCGTTGTCGAGGGCATCGCCGCAGATCTCGCTCGCCCCCGGATGCGTCGTCGCGACCGCGTCGTCACAGTCGAGCGCCGCGCACGCCCCGTCACCATCCGCGTCGACGCACGCCAGCTGGCACGTCGCGGCCATGCACGCGAGCCCGTCCGCGCACTCGTAGCGCCCCGCGCCCGCGTCGCACTTGGCCGCCAGCTGCTTACCGACCGACGCCACGCACGACGTCCCGCCGCCCGTGGCCAGCGCGCACGCCGTGCCCGCCGGACAATCCCCGCCCCTCAGCCCACACCCCGGATGCAGCACCATCCCAGGCGAGCATGTGAGGACCGCGCCCGGACACACCTCGAGCGCGCACACCTCGACCAGATCGCCGACCTCCTCCGCGCAGCTCGCCTTCTGGCACGCGCGCAGCGCCGCCCACGCCAGTCGCGCGTCCGCGGTGCCCGAGCGCCAGCAGCCGTTCGTGCACGCCGAATCCTCCCAGTCGCACATCATGAAGCAGGCCTTGATCCCATCGCATGTCGCAACGCCCGGCACGTAGCACGCGTTGAGCTCGTCCTCGCACTCGGCGTGCGCGCAGTTCGTGAACGCGTCGCCCGACTGGTCGCCGCAGCGCATCCAATAGCAGCGCGTGAGGTCGTCGAGTTGCTCCTGTGCCTCGGGCGTGCCCTGGTTCTCGCACTCGGTCACGCAGTCGCTGTCATTGCCGCACGCGACCGCGCAGTCGTAGACGTACGCGCACGTCTCGTTCCCGGACGCCGTCGGGCCCATCCCGTAGCAGGCGTTGATCTGGTACGGGCAGTTGTTGCGGATGCACTGACGATGCTGCTGCGAGCCCGTCACGGTCGCGCACTTCTCCTCCGCGCACGCCAGGAGCGCCTGCACATCCGCCTGCGCCTTGTCGGTTCCGGCCGCTATGCAGGCGGCCCGGCAGGCCTCGTCCTCGCACGCGCCGACGCACTGGTAGGCGGTCGGACAGTCGTCGACGTGGCACACGGTGTCGTCGCAGCCGCCGTCGGGTTGGCAGGCTTCGGTGCAGCGGCACATCGAGGGGATGGCGTGACAGGTCGGCACGCCGCCGCCGATGACCGCCTCGATCCAGTCGCGGTGGACGTCGATGCGCGTGCTGTAGGTCTGGGTCTGGCACGGGTCGCAATTCGGGTCGTAGAGCGGGCAGCCGGCCCCCGCGCTGGTGACGCCCGCGATCACATGGGTGCCGTCCTCGAGCGTCACGAAGTCGGGCCCGCCGCTGTCGCCGAAGCAGGTGCCGCTCTCGACGAAGTCCGTCGTGTAGTAGTAGCTCTGCACCGACGTGAGCGCGACGCGCGTCGAGCGCTTGAGGCCCGAGCCCGACTCGGTGATCCCCTCGGTCGCGCCGAAGCCGACGACGAAGAGCCCCAGCGGCGCGTGTTCGGCCGCGTAGGCCGCGAGATCCATCGACGCAAGCGCGTAGATGGGGACGGTGTCGGGCACGGGCGCGACGAGGTGGAGGAGGCCGATGTCGTGCGCGCTCGAGTGCGAATCGGCGACGTATTGCGGATGCGGGATGGCGACGTCGGCCTGGTAGAAGGCGCCCTTGGGCTCGGCGCCGCCCGGACCGCGGCGCGCGTCGGCGCCGACGAAGAAGCGCGTGCTGCTCGCGGTGATCCCCTGGTCGGCGAGATCGGCGCCCGTCGTGCAGTGACCGGCCGTGAGCACCCACTGCTTCGCGATGAGCTGGCCGGTGCAGTAGGCGCCGCCGTAGTGGCTGCCGTACTTCGTCGTGAGCGCGCCGACCCCTTCCCAGCCGGTCTCGGCCTGGCCGTTGACGATCGGCGCGAGCGTGACCTTGGGCGCCGTCGGCGCGCCCCGCGTGGTCAATTCCGAGCGCTCGACCGCACCCTGACAGGCGGCGAGCGCGATCACCGCCGCCGCGAACCGCGCACCCGACGCCCGACGACTCACGGAGACTGCACGCATGGGCGATGCTCCCGCCAAGCAGGCCCAGGCTCGGCCGCCGCCACCCCGGGCAGTCGATGCTCGATGGGCGAGCAGCCGACGTCTTCGCAAATGCGCCAAGTCGGCGCAAGAGCGGCGCGCGAGTGGGCGACTCGGCTCGCGAGGGCCTCGCGCGGGGTCCGCATCGGACCCCTGAGCGAGGCTGC
>SXIE01000140.1 GCA_005772945.1 Pseudomonadota bacterium | reverse complement strand
GAATGGGGCCTAGCCGCCAAGGACTATTCTCCACCGACAATTGCAGCCGGATCACTTGATCGCGTCGCACAGGTCGATGCGGAGGCCCGGCTCTCGCTCGTCCTGCTGAAATATGCGCGCGATGCGCGCGGCGGGCGCATGGATCCGACCCAGCTTTCAGAGGCGATTGACCGGACGGCGCGCGTGCGAGACCCCAAGCTCGTGCTGGCCGAAATCGCGGGCTCGGATACTCCGGACGCGGCGCTGCGCAAGCAACATCCGCAGCATCCGCAGTTCGAGAAGCTGCGCAAGCTCTACAATGAGTTGCGTGCCAGCAAGACAGCGCCGGCCCCTGCCGTCGCCGCGGCCGAGCCGGTTGGCGAGGAGACGAGCGGGAAAGGCTAGGGCATAGAGAAACAGCCCAAGACGATACCCGCCGAACACGAGGTCGGTACAGCCCAGCGTGTCCTGCTCAAGATGGAACAATGGCGCTGGATGCCCGAGGACCTGGGCAAGCTCTACGTGACGGTCAACATCCCCGAGTATACCTTGCGCGTGATCAAGAACGGGCAGGTCATCCATACCGAGCGCGTCATTACCGGCGAGATAAGCAAGCAAACGCCGATTTTCTCCCAAGACATGCAGTCGGCCGTGTTCCACCCGGGCTGGGGGGTTCCCAACAGCATCAAGGTCATCGAAGTCGACGCGCACCCCGACGTCGCCCGCGACGATCGCGGCGGCCGCCGGCGTGTCGAGGATCTCATTGGCGAGCTGGTGGCAGGGCGCGCACCATACGGCGCTGACCTCGACTAGCAGCACCTGCTGGGGGGCCAGACGCGCCGCCAGCTCGGGAATCGTTCGCGCGCCGCGGTCGATCCATCCCATCGCCTGAGGCGCGCGCGGCGCCCCAAGCGCTGGCGGGACCTCCCCCCAACCCGCCCAGAGCACGGCGCTCACGGCCAACGACACGATTCCGACCACGCACCGACCCTACACCGCCGAGCGCCCGGCGGCACCCAGGAACTTCCTTCTGCGCGGCCGTGACGCGCCCGCGCGAAGGATCGGCCAAGCGTGCGGCGTCCTTGTCCCGTCCTTGTCCGCGACGAAATTGCGGGTGCCTCCCACCCCAGGTAAAGGTCCACGAGCATGAGCAGGCCTCCGCTCGACCGCCCCGCTCGCCTCGCGCTCGCACTCCTCGCGCTGGCGTCCCTCGCCGTCTTCTCCGACGCCCGCGCCGCCGATCCAACACCCGCCGCGCCTCAAGGCCGGACGCACCAGCTCGGTTGGCTCTGCGTGCAAGTGTCGGACGCGCGCGTGAGCCAGGTCTCGGCCTACAATAAGGACGCGCCCGATCTGTCGATTTGGGTCCCCAAGCGCCGCTTCTACGTCGAGGCCGCCGACAGCCCCGACAAGGGCGCGCGCATCTGCGTCCCGACGATCATCAAGCTCGGCGACGAGGCGCTGCCGCCCGACACGCTCGTCTTCGAGAAGGTCGTCGTCGGCGCCGGGGTGGCGCACCCGTCGCAGGCCGAGCTCGTCGTGACGCCCGAGGATCCGCGCCTCGGCGAGGTCACGCTGTCGCTGGTCGGGGTCGCCGAGCAGTGGGTGCAGCGCGACACCGTCTGGACGTTCAGCGTGTCGTCGCCGGCGAACTTCCCCGAGCGACCCGTGCGCGGCCTCCTCGGCGAGGGCGACGGGCCGGCCCCCTCCGAGGTCTTCCAGGCCGAGCCGCAGATGTTGCGCTTCGCCGAGCCCTGTCAGCCGGCCGAGCTCGAGGAGGCGACCGTCGCCAACTTCGGCGCCTTCGATCCGCGCAGCGGCCGCGTCAGCGCGCGCGGCGTCGAGCCCCTGCGTCTCCAGAAGGGCCTGCGCCTCTCGCGCTGTGAGGGGCTGTCGCTCGATACCCTCATGCTGGCGGTCGCGCGCCCGCCCGATCCGGCCAACCCCGAGGCCGGCAACGCCGCGTGGTTCCTCGTGCCGCGCGACGCGCGCATGAAGATCTTCGATCCCGCCGACCCCGACCACGAGCACGGCGGCACGAACTACAGCGCGGCCCGCCCGCTCGGCGGTTACCACGTGTGCCGTCAACCGACCTGGACCAGCGCGCTGCTCGAGGACGTGGCGCTGGCGGGGATGAGCGAGCTCCTCGCGAGCGGCGAATGGCGCGCGCTCATGCCAGGCGGGACTTCCAAAGGCGAGCTCGACGGGAGCACGACGCTGAAGGCAGGGTCGCCGGCGACGCTTCTCGACCAGCGCGAGTCGTGGGCGCTCGTGCGGGTCGTCGTGGACGGCACGCCGCACACGATCGCGCTGCCCGGCAAGGTCGTGGCGCTGCCGTCGGGCCCGGCCGAGGGCGCGCGGGAGCTCGACGGCGGCCTGTGCCCGGTGGCGCGCGGCGTGTGGCGGGCGACCGCTCAGAATGGGCAGACGTTCAGGGTCTCGCAGGACACGCCCGGCGCGGAGCTCGCCGGGATGTGGCTCGAGGTGCCCGCCGGGACGACGCTCTTGCAGCTCTGTCAGTCGGGGGATCCGAGCGGCGTCTGCGCACCGATCTATGTCGGCGGGGCCCAGAGCAAGGAGACCGATCGCTTCGTGCTCGTCAGCTTCGCGGGCAGCTATCTGGCGGTCCGCGAGCGCGATCTGCGCGACCGCACCGGCGCCGCGTTCGACGCGCGCCGCGAGCGCGCCTGGTACTGGAGCGCGGACGAGGCCACCAAGAAGGACACGCCGTCCAACTGGGCGCTCGGCCTCGGCCCCGGCGCGCGCGTGTCGTTCTTGCACCAGGACGACATGGCCTGGTTCGTGCGCACGCGCCTTCAAAAGCTGGTCCGCGAGGGTGTCCCGGGCTTCGAGGGCGGCTTCGGCGTCGGCGGCGACGGACACGGCGTCTTCCTCGAGTTGACCGGGGGCGTCGGCTGGAAGATCTACCAGTTCACGGACGCCCCGCTCGAGCTGCGCGCCTCCGTCTTGGGCAAGCTCGACCTGCGCGTCGAGAACGGCGGCGGGCTCGGGTTCGACGTCCTGGGCAAGGCGCAACTCCGTTGGGTGAACGACTTCGCCCCCGTAAGCTTGGAGATCGGCCTCAACTTCGGTTACGGCGGAACCTTTGGAACCGGCTCGGGCGCGCAGGCCGTCAAGGGGCGCGGGGGAGTCACGTTCGGCATGCCCATCGGCGTCATCGTCGAGCTCGTCGAGTTCTGACCGCAACTTGACGGACACATCGGTGGTCGGCGCGGGGCCTGTCGCACGAACGACACGAACGGGCCGCCCCTCGCCACCTCGCCGCGGTTGGTCTATGCTCCCGGCTGCGGGGGCGTCTGGGCTCTCGCCACGGAGCGCCCGCGCCAACGTGACTGCACCGTCTCCCATAAGCGTCCGGCTCCCGCTGGACACCGCGCACGAAGCCTTCGAAGCGTCGCAGTGGCGCGACGTCGTGGCGCTGGCGCCGGACGCAACGGCGTTGCTCGACGCGCGGCGGCGCGTGGTCGCGGCGAATCCCGCGTTCGGCGCGCTCGTTCGCGGGGAGGCAATCGGGCTGCGCTTCAGCGAGCTTGCGGACGTGGCCGAGGAGGCCCTCCTGACGACGGCCCACGACGGGGCCGGCGACACGCCGCGCAGCCGCACGTGGCGCCGCGCGGACGGCACGCGCGTCGACGTTCGCTGGGGTGGACGCCCCTTTGCGCCCGTGGTCGGTTGGACGATCATCAGCGCGCGCGCGGCCGACGAGGCCACGTTCGACGAGACGGCCGAGGCGCGACGACGCGACGACGCGGCCTGGTCCAGCGCGGGCGCCATCTGGACCGACCGGCAAGGACAGGTCGTCCGCATCGACGCTCTCGCCGCGCGGCTTCTCGACCTCGGACCGGGCGCGCTCGAAGCCTGCACCCTCGACAAGCTCGAGCCGAGCCTCACGCCCGTCCTGTGGCACGCACGCCTCAACCACCTCAGCGACGCCCCGCTGCGCTTTCCGACGCAACTCTTGCGCGCGAGCGGCGAGCTGCGCGACGTCGAAGTGCTCGCCGAGATCCCCGCGTGGCCGAGCTCGGGGCCGGCCACCGCCGCGCGTCCCTGGGTACTACATCTTGTGCGCGACGCTTACGGCGAAGCGCTTGCGCGGCGCGCCCTCGTCGAGCTGCGCGGGCGCTGGGAGCTCCTGGGGAGCGCGGCCACGGACGGCTTGTGGTGCTGGGACCTCGACACCGGCGAGGTCGAATACTCCCCGCGCTGGGCGACCCTTTTGGGCTTCGCCGAGGCGGCCATCACGGGCGGCATCGAGACGTGGCTCGAGCGCGTGCATCCTGGAGATCGCCCGGCGGTCGACCAGGCGCTCGGGGCGCATCTGGACGGACGCACGCCCGTCTTCGAGCACGAGCATCGCCTCGAGCACCGCAACGGCACCTGGCGCTGGGTCAGCGTCCGGGCGATGGCGCAACGCGACCCCGCCGGCCGTCTGCAGGTGATGGCCGGCTCGACCAGCGACATCACGCACCGCAAGAACGCCGAAGAACGCCTGCGTTACGAGGCCTTCCACGACCCACTCACGGGGCTCGCGAACCGCGCCTGGCTCATCCATCGGCTGCGCGATTCACTCGGGCAGTCCACGCGCGGCGACGGTTTTGCGCTCGTCCTCATCGGGGTCGACGGCTTCAAGCTCATCAACGACAGCTTCGGCCCCTCGCTCGGGGACTTGCTGCTGCGCGCCGTCGGGGCCCGCATCGCGCGCTCGGTCCGCACGCTCGACACCATCGCGCGCGTCGGCGGCGACGAGTTCGTCCTGCTGCTCGACGGGCTCGTCGACGCGGCCCACATCGAGGCGGTCTCGGACCGCATCCAGCGCGATCTCGCGACCCCGTTCGATCTCCGCGGCTACTCCGTCTACGCCTCGGTCTCGATGGGTGTCGCGCCCGCGTCGCACGACTACACCGAGCCGGAGGAGATCCTGCGCGACGCGAACATCGCCCTCGTCCGGGCCAAGAAGAGCGGGCGCGGCAAGCGCGTCATCTTCGGCGCCGCGATGCGTCACGAGACGATTCGGCGCCTCACGCTCGAGACGGATCTGCGACGCGCCCTCGAGCGCGCCGAGCTCTCGCTCGATTTCCAGCCGATCGTCTCGCTCAGCGACGGGCGCATCCAGGGCTTCGAAGCGCTCGCGCGCTGGCGCCACGCCAAGCACGGCATGGTCGGCCCAGTCGAGTTCATCCCGCTGGCCGAGGAGTCGGGCCTCATCCACCCCATCGGGCGCTGGGCCCTCCTGGCGGCCTGCGAAGAGGCGCTCCAATGGCGCAACCCCGACCCGACGACGCCGCTCTGGGTCGCGGTCAACGTGAGCGGACGCCAGCTCGCCATGCCCGGCTTCGTGGAAGAAGTCCGGACCGTGCTCGCGGACACCGGGCTGCCGGCGGCCCGCCTTCACCTCGAGATCACCGAGAGCGTCCTCATGGAGAACGCCGAGCTCGCGCGCCAGATCCTCAACTCGCTCCGCGAGCTCGGCGTCGGCCTCGCGATCGACGACTTCGGCACCGGCTACTCATCGCTCGCATCCCTGCGACGCCTGCCGGTCGAGACCCTGAAGATCGACCGCGCCTTCCTCGCCCGCGACGCGGACGCCGAGGACTCGTGGGCCATCATCGAGACCATTCGCGCCCTCGCGCACGTGCTCGGGCTGCGCGTCATCGTCGAGGGCGTCGAGGGTCTCGACCACGCCCAACGCCTGCGCGCCATGGGCTGCCACGCCGCACAAGGCTACCTCATCGCGCGCCCCGTGAACGCGGTCCACGTCGAGAGCTGGCTCGCCGCCCACGAGCATGGCTTCCACATCCCCGCCCTGCCCGCCCCCGCACCGACGCGCTGAGCGCGAGCCGGTAGCGCGTCGGGAGGCTGGCACGCTCACTTGGGTCGGTGCCCTTCCTGGAACGTGACCTCGAGCGTCACCTCCACCCCGTCGCGCACCACGACCGCGCTCACCGTCTCGCCGGGCTTGTGCGCATTGAGCGCAAACATGAGGTCCTCGACGCCGCTCAGCGCGCTCGTTCCCAGCTTGATGAGGACGTCGCCACGCCGCATCCCGGCCTTCTCGGCCGCCCCCGCGGGCCTCACGCCGTCGAGCAGGACACCCTTTTTCCCCGCGCCCGGGCCCGCGTAGTTCGGGATCGTCCCGAGCGACGCATTGAACGATCGCCGATCGCCCCTCAGCGAGGCCGGCCCCGCCGTCCCCGCCTGCACCGCGAGCGTGCCTTCGCGCGTCGCCAGCGTCGCCGCCAGTGTCGCGCACATCGTCGCGACCGCGCCGATCCCGGCGGCGTTGACCTTCTCCGGCGTATCGCTGGGCTTGTGATAGTCGCCGTGCGAGCCGGTGAAGAGGTGCACGACCGGCACCCCCGCCGCGTAAAACGGCGTCTGATCGCTCGGCCCGAAGCCATCGCTGACCGAGCCCGCGTCCAGCCCGCCGCATTCGATCCGCGCCGCATCGCAGGCGGCCCCGACGAGCTCCGGCCACTCGCGCGCCGTGCTCGCACCGAAGACCTGCAAGCGGTTCTCGCGCATGCGCCCGACCATATCCATATTGATCATCGCCGTGATCCCCTGGACCTTGCCGCGCTCGGTCGCCTCGGGCGCTGCCGCCGCCTCCCGCGCGGCCCACGCGCCCACGAAGTGCCCCGAGCCGATCGTCCCGCGCTCCTCACCCGAGAACGCGACGATCAGCACATCGCGCGCGAGCTCGCTCTGCTTCGCAACCAGCGTCCGCGCGACCTCCATAAGCGCCGCCGTCCCAGACGCGTTATCGTCGGCCCCCAAGTGCGCGGCCTTCGACTCCGGCGCGAGCGACCCCGGCCCCCCGAACCCCAGGTGATCGACGTGCGCCCCGATGACGACCACGCCCGGCAACTTCTTGCCGCTCGTCGGCGCCGCGACGATGCGCCCGACGACGTTGAACGCCTCGCGCTCCCCGCGCACGAGCCCGAACGCGAGCTCCGCGCGCACGCGCCCTTTCTTGCTGATCCGTGCAAGCATCGCCTCGGCCGCCGCCCGCTTCAGGACCACGACCGGGATCCCCGCGTCGCCGTAACCGGGCACCTCCATCGCCGGCAGCGGCGCCTCGGCCTTCGCCGGTTTCCCGTCCGCGCCCGGCGTGGGATCATCGACGACGATGACGCCTACCGCCCCGCGCTCGCGCGCCACCCATGCCTTGTAACGCGGGTCGCCCAAACGACGCTCTTCGGGAACGAACTCCGGCCGCTCGGGGACGAAGCGCTTGACCAGCACGACCTTGCCCTTCACGTCGAGGCCCGCGTAGTCGTCGACACCCCGCTCGCTCGCGACGATGCCCCACCCGGCCGCGACCACCTCGCCCGCCACGTCCACCTTGCTCGGTGAGAACCCGAGCGCGACGTAGTCCTCCGCCGCGACCGCCTTGCCGTCGAGCTTGAACACCGCCCCGTCGGCGCGCGCGACGTCGGTGACGGCCTTGAACACCTGCCGGAATCCGTCACCGTCCCCGGCCGGCGCCAGCCCCAGCGCCTTGAAGCGCGCCTCGACGTACGCCCCGGCCGCCTCGAGCCCGGCCGTCCCGAGCCCGCGCCCCTCGCGCGCCGGATCCGCCAACCACGCCACGTCCGCGGCCGTCCGATCCGCCGCCGACACCTCGACCTCCGCCGGCGGCCCGTCCACCCAGCGCGCCAAGAACACATTCGTATCGCTCGCCCCCGGCGCGGTCGCACGATTGCCTGCAAACGCAAGCGTCTTGCCGTCGGGCGAGAACATCGGGAACCCGTCGAAACCGTTCGCAAAGGTGATGCGCTCGAGATCGGTGCCGTCGCTGTCGACCGCCCACAGATCGAACTCCCGCCCCTTCGGATCCCCGTGGTTCGTCGAGAAGATGATGCGCTCGAGGCCCGCCGAGCCGCGACCCTCGCGCGCCGGCAGGAAGAACGGCCCGAACGACGCCGCCGACAGATACGTGACCTGCCGCTGATCGGTCCCATCCGCGTTCGCGACCCAGAGCTCGAGCTTCGACGGGCGCACGAGCCCCTCGGCCAAGAGCGCCTTGTAGTCGTCCAGATCCTTGCCCACCCGCGGCCGCGACGCGCGCCACACGAGGCGCTTGCACTCGCCGTCGAAGAACGCCCCGCCGTCGTAGCCGACGAGGTTCGTCAGCCGCACGACGTTCCCCCCGTTCGCATCCATCTTATAGAGGTCGAGGTCCCCATCGCGCGTCGACGTGAAGACGATCGTCCCGTCCTTCGCGCACACGGTCGCCTCGGCATCGTAACCCGGCGTCTCCGTGAGCCGCCTCACGTCCGAGCCGTCCGCCTTGGCCTTGAAGATGTCGTAGCTGTCGTAGAGCGCCCAGGTGTAGCCCTTGCTGCGATCGGGTTTGGGCGGGCACTCGCGGCCACCCAAATGCGTCGAGGCGTAGATGACCTCCGCGTCGCCCGGCAGGAAATACGAGCACGTCGTGGCCCCCTCGCCGCTCGAGACCGGCACCGGCACCGGCGTCCCGCTCGCCCCGAGCGGCATGCGAAAGATCCGATCACACCCCGCGTCCGCATGCCGCGCCTGCAGAATGAGCTGCGTCCCATCGAACGACCAATAGGCCTCGGCGTTCTCGCCGCCGAACGTCAGCTGCCGCAAGTCGGCGAGGTGCCTCTCGCTCGGCAAGAGCGCCGCCACCGGCGCCACCCCGACCCCCGCGTCCGGCGCCGGCACTCCGGCGTCCACCGCCGCCAACGCGGTCGCCGAGGTTCCCGACGTCGCCGGAGCCGTCGCCCCGGCGGTCGCCCCGGTCCCCCCGGTCCCCACATCGGCAGTCCCGCTCGGCCGCCCGCAGCCCGCCCCCAGCATCGCCAACCCCACGAACCACCCACACCCCGCACGCATCGCCATCTCAGTTCGCCTTGTCCTCGAGCACCGTGCCGCCAACGGGCAACTCACCGGGCCCCTTGTGCCCGCGCGTCACCATGATCCCCAGATCGTAGCGCAGCTTCCACGCCCGCGATAACGCCCGCGCCCGCTCGGCAAGCGCCTCCGCGGTCATCCCGCGCAGCTCCGGAAACGCCATCACCACGCGGCTGTCACTCCGGTCCGGCGCCACCACGTGCATCTCCGGAAACACCGCCTCGTACGTGCGCAGCATGTCGATGTAAACATCGTTCACATGCTCGCTCCAGAGGTTCGCCAGGACCACCCCATCGGGCGCGAGCCGCTTCTTCACCGCCTCGAGGAAGCTCCGCGTCGCCAGCGCCATCGGGATATTGTCGGCGCTGTACGCGTCGAGCACGATGACATCCCAGTACTCGCGCGCGCGCTCGATGAACGCCCGTCCATCCGCGATGTGCAGCGCCAAACGCGCGTCCGTCTTGAACCCGAGGTCGTGCCGCGCGACCTCCGCCACGACCGCGTCGAGCTCGACGACGTCGATGTGCGCGTCGGGTCGCTGGGCCCGCACGAAGCGCGGAAAGGTCCCACCGCCCAGCCCGATCAGAAGGATGCGCGGCGCCGCGATGTGCACCCCGAGCCCGGCCACCAGCGCCCGCATGTAGGCGAACTCGATGTGCGTCGGATCGTCGAGCTTCACCGCGCTCTGGTCGACCCCGTAGCGGCCGAACCGTAAGCGCCGGACCCCACCCTCGTCCTCGATCACGAACACCTTGAAGTTCGGACTCACGCGCTCGGTGATCACGGTCTCTCCACCCCCTGGCCGAGCACACGCGCTGACGGGCAGCAACCCGAGTCCCAGCACACCGGCGACGGCGGCTGCGGTCGTTACCACCAAAGCCCTCTTGACGAGCGCGCTCACGGCGGGAACCTATACTGCCTCACGCGGCAATGCGAGCCGCTCCGGAGTCCGCTTGTCCCTCGCGCGCTTTCTCCTGGTCCTCGCGGTCGCCGTCGCCGCCGTCGGTGCGGGCACGCCCCTCACGCGACACGCCCACGCCGCTCCGCCCGCGCCCACCATCACCCCGCCCAAGCCGCTCGCCCTGGTCGACGCCGCGCTGCCACCGGGCACGCCCGCCATCGCCGGCGAGGTCGAGCTCGTCCTCACCATCGACACGGCCGGCGCTGTGACGGACGTCGCCCTCACGCGCGGCCTCGGCGCGCCCTACGACGACGCCGCCATCCAGGCCGCCAAGCGCTTCCGCTTCGTCCCCGCCATGAGCGGCGACCAGCCGATCGCCGTGAAGGTCCCCTTCAAGTACGCCTACCGCAGGCCCGCGCGCCGCGGCCGCGCCATCGCCGAGCGCGCCCCGCGCCGCGACCTCGAGCCGGCCCCCGGCTACGTCTTCGCCGGCGAGGTCGTCGAAAAGGGCACGCGCACGCCCCAGCCCGGAATCCCGGTCGTCATCCGCGACGCGCGCACGAACCAGCGCTGGGACACCCTCACCGACGCGCGCGGTCGCTTCGTCATCTTCGGCCTCCCCAAAGGCAAGCTGACGCTCGACATCTTCACCGGCGCCTACGAGCCGCTGACCCGCCCGGTGCGCGTCGCCGCGGCCAGCGAGCCCTTGGCACGCGAGGGCGCCGAGCGCTACTTCCTCGCGCCCAGCGGCCTCTCCGCCTACCGCACGATCGTCCGCGAGAAGAAGACCCCGCGCGCCGCCAGCGAGATCGAGCTCACCGAGGACGAGCTCACGAACGTCGCCGGCACGCTCGGCGACCCGACGCGCGTCGTCGCGACCCTCCCCGGCGTCGCCCGCAGCCCCTTCGGCCTCGGCTACTACGTCGTGCGCGGCGCCGAGTTCGACAACACCGGCTTCTTCATCGACGGCCACCCGGCCATCTTCCTCTACCATCTCCTCGGCGGCCCCGGCGTCGTCTACCCCGAGCTCGTCGGCGACATCGCCTTCTACCCCGGCGGCTACCCGGCCGAGTTCGGCCACGTCGCCTCCAGCGTAATTAGTTTGCACACCAAGGATCCGCCGCGCGATCGCTGGCACCTCGACCTCGACGTCGACCTCTTCAAGGCCGGCTTCCTCTTCAGCGTGCCCTTCGATCGCGACGACCGCGGCCACGCCAACGGCATCGCCACCATCTCGCTGCGCCGCAGCTACTACGAGCTCATCCTGCCCGCCATCACCAAGGACATCACGCTCGACTACACCGACTACCAGGCCCGCGTGTCCTACGACTTCTCGCCCTCGGTGCGCGGTCGCTTCGTCGCGATGGGCGCCGTCGACGCGCTCGAGACGCTCGACGTTGCAACCCAGGATGGCGCCGGCCACAGCACGACCACGTTCGGGCTCGGCTTCCACCGCTTGAACGCCGCCCTCGACGTCGACCTCGACAAGACCCTGACCCTCAGCGAGAGCGTCTTCTGGGAGTACGACTACCTCGAGAACAAGCGCGTCGCGAGCGGCGACGCGAACATCGACGCCACGACCGACGGCTTCATGCTCCAGCTCCTCTCGGCCCTCCACTGGCGCCCGACCAAGACCGCCAAGTTCCAGCTCGGGCTCGAGCTCGGCTACGCCGACTACCGCGCCCAGCTCGCCATCCCGGCCGCGCCTCCGCTCGGCGATCCACGCCCGCCCGTCTTCGCCCCGATCATCGTGACGGCGGGCCTCAAGTCCCCCTACTTCACGATCGATCCGTACCTCTCAGCCGACCTCGAGCTCGCGCCCGGCCTGCGCCTCCTCCCGGGCCTCCGCCTCAACCTCGATCGCTACGCCGATCGCATCGTCCCGAACGTCGATCCCAAGCTCGCCATCCGCTGGACCGTGCACCCGGACTGGACCCTCAAGGCGATGGGAGCCATGGCCCACCAGCCACCGCAGATCTTCCAGGTCGCCGCCCCATTCGGCGATCCTTCGATCCCCCCCGTCCTCGGCATCCAGGGCAGCCTCGGCCTCGAGTGGAAGCCCGCCGACGGGTGGTTCATCTCGCTCGAAGGCTTCTATCAGTACCTCGACCAGCTCGTGCGACCCTCGGGCCAGCTCGCCTCGAACGACGGCGACGTCGGCCGCGTCTACTGGAGCTCCGACCTCGAGGGCCGCGCCTTCGGCGCCGAGCTCCTCGTGCGCAAGGAGTTCGGCGACTGGATTTACGGCTGGCTCTCCTACACCTTCTCGCGCGCCGAGCGCCTGCGTCCCCCCCGCGATTGGGGCCTCTTCGAGCTCGACCAGACCCACATCCTCAACCTCGCCTGGACCGTCCGCCTCGGCGCCGAATGGTCCCTCGGCCTCCGCTTCCAGCTCGCCTCGGGCAACCCCTACTACCCGATCGTCGGCGCCCGCTTCGACGCCGACCAAGACCAACACGCCCCGGTCTACGCCGCGCGCTCGAGCCGCCTGCCGGTCTACCACCGCCTCGATCTCCGCCTCGACAAGACCTGGCGCTTCGAGGACTGGATGTTCCAGCTCTACCTGGACATCCAGAACGTCTACAACCAGACGAACCCCGAGACACCGCGCTACTCCTACGACTACCGCATCAAGGTCGACGGCATCTCGCTGCCCATCCTCCCCTCCATCGGCTTCCGGATGGTGTTCTGATGCATCCCCTCCGCGCGCCCCTCCACGCCATCGGCTGCGTCCTCGGGACCCTCGCCCCGCTCACCCTCGGCGCCTGCCTCGGCGATCTCCCATCGCCGAGCCGCGTCGACGACCTCCGGATCCTCGCCGTACGCGCCGAGCCCCCCGAGGCTCCCCCCGGCGCCGCCGTCGCTCTCGACGCCCTCGTCGTCGATCCCCAAGGCCGCCTCATCACCTACCACTGGTACGCCTGCGTCCTCCCCGAGAGCGGCCAAGGCTTCTTCGGCGGCGGCAGCGAGACCCAGACCAGCGGCGGCAACGGCGCCGCCCTCGACGACGACGCCGAGGGCAGCTCCTGCATCGCCAAGGTCGCCGCCAACCGCCCCTACGCCCTCGATCTGGGAACCGCCCCCAGCGCCACGCTCCCCATCCCGAGCGACTTCTTCGCCACCGACGAGCCTCTGCGCACCGCCTACGAGCTGCCCGAGAGCCTCGCCCTTCCGCCCGAGGTCCGCGACCTCTTCCTCGGCATCGCCGGCGTGAACTACACCGTCACGCTCGTCGCCGAGGTCGACGGCCGCCGCGTCGAAGCCACCAAGCGCGTCAACGTCAGCCTCGACAGCCTCCTCCCCGACAACGCGCGCAACCTCAACCCGACCGATCTCGCGATCCACCTCGCGCCCCAAGACGATGCCGACGACGCCACGCCACCCACCCGGGCCGCCCCACCGGCCGACCAGAGCTGTTTCGTCGGTGTACCGACGACCTCGCCCACGGCGCTCGCGCTCGCCAACGACACGCGCTACGTCCTCACGCCCATCAACCTACCGGATCCACGCACCAGCTACGTGGTCCTGCTCGCGGGCACGACGACCACCCAGCCCTTCGAAATCCAGACCACCCAGGAGTACGCGTTCTACTCCTTCTTCGCGACGGTCGGCGGCTTCCAGAAAACGGTCTCACGCGCGCCCGGCGAGCCCGCCACCGAGTGGTCCCTCGCCAAGGATGAAAGCGGCCCCGCGGACCTCTGGGTCGTCCTGCGCGACGGGCGCGGCGGCGTCGCCTGGTGCCACTCGCCGCTGCTTCTCGCGCCCCCCTGACGCCCGTGCTACCACCCGAGTAGGGACCTCACGCCAAGAGGCTGCAGGGACTGAGCAGAATCGCATGGGAAGTGCTCCATTCGTCAGGCAAGGAACGAACGAAGGAGGGCGGAGGCCTACTTCTGGTAGGCCGCACAAGCGACTGAGGAAGTAACGAAGCATCACGAATGGATCACGAACCAGGCGATTCTGTTTAGGAAGGGGCACCCGGATGACCGAAACGCTCTTCGTGGTGGACGAATCGATGCTGGCCCACGACCCGGGCATCGGCCATCCAGAAAGCCCCGAGCGCCTAAGCCACATCCTCGACGCCGTCACCCGCGCCCGCCTTCCGCACGTCGCCTTCGGCGGCGCCATCCCCGCTCGCCCCGAGTTCGTCGAGGCCGTTCACGACCCGCACTACGTCCGCCACATCACCTCGCTCCGCAATGTCGCCCGCGCCGCCCTCGACGCCGACACACGCCTCTCGCTCGGCAGCGTGGACGCCGCCTTCCTCGCCGCCGGCGCCGCCATCGAAGCGGTCGACGCGGTCGTCACCGGCCGCGCCAAGAACGCCTTCGTGGCCGCTCGCCCGCCCGGCCATCACGCCG
>SXIE01000139.1 GCA_005772945.1 Pseudomonadota bacterium | reverse complement strand
GCAGACCCACCGCCGCCATCTTCTGGCTGCGCACGAGCACCTCGTCGAGCCGTTTTTGCCGCGTGATGTCCTGAACGATGACCACGCGACTGTGGCGCGCGCCCTGGTCCTCGAGCCAGGACGCGCTGACGCTCCCCCAGACCGCGCGCCCGTCCAGATGGACGAAGCGTCGCTCGACGCCGACGACCCCGTCGCGCTCCTCGCGCCCGTCGTCGTCGCCTCCGGTCGCGTCCCCGACACCGAGCCCCACCGGGTCGCCGTCGTCCCGGTGCATGAACGTAGCGAGCGGAAAGCCGATCAGCGCGTGATCGGTGCGCCCGAGAAACGCGCAGAGCGAGGCGTTGGCCCTGACCACGCGCCCGTCCGGCGTCGTCAGCGCCATGCCGACCGGGGAGGTGTCGAAGAAAATGCGAAAGCGTTCCTCGCTCAGCCGGAAGGCCTTGTCGGCGCTACGCCGCGGACCGAGCCGCTCGATGAGGACGTGCGAGCCGACGACGCGCCCGTCGCCGTCGTACGTCGGAAGCAGCGCCATCAGGACGTCGAGCGGTACGCCGTCGCGGTCGAGGCGTCGGGCCTCAAAGCGGATATGGCCGTCGCGCGCCAGATCCGGGTGTCCGAAGATGCGTGCGGCGGCCTCTGCGCGCTCCTTGGGGTCGGCGTAGTGGTTGACGGCGGGCTTGCCGATGAGCGCGTCGACCGTGTCGTACCCGAACATGCGAGCGAACGCGTGCGTGCCGTCGGTGATCGTGCCGTTGGTGTGATCGATGTGGAAGGCGCCGATGCCGAGCCGGTCGAGGAGGTCGCCGAGCGTCCGCCCCCCGACCCGATCGGTGTGGTCCTCATCTTCACGGGCCATGGCGCTGCCCTCTCCCGGCACGAGGCGCTTGAGCCTAACGGGGGCGCTGCTGCGGCGCAACCGGTGGCGTATCGCGCTCGCCGCGCCGGAACCGCGCGGATCGCGGGCCCGCCTTCTGTGGCGAAGCGCGCGACACGGGATTGCCGGAGGGGGCCCTGGATGTTAGGTGGGCCCAGTGCGATCGCGCGTTCGCTCGCGCATGGGGATAGTCCAAGGATGAATCGGCGCCACTTCCTCGCGACCGGCCTCGCGTCGCTCGTCGTCTTGCCGCGCCTCGCGCGGGTCGCGCGCGCGATCGGCCCGCAGCAGAAGGTGGCGCTGCTGCGCGTCCAGTATGACGGGCACTGGGACGTCAATAACGGCGCGCTCGACGTCCTGTCCGAGGAAACGCGCCTGCGCACCTCGACGGATCTCGCGACCCTGGGTGTCACCGTGACGGCCGGCTCCGAGCGGATGCAGGATTCACTGTTCGCGGTCCTGGCGGGCGATGGTCCCTTCGCGTTCGATGCCGCAACCCGCCAACGCCTCGAGCGCTGGATGGGGCTCGGCGGCTTTCTGGTCTTCGACAACACGGGCCGGACCGCGCCCGATGCGGGGTTCGACCGGTCCGTTCGCACCGAGCTCGGCACCATCTTCCCCGATGCCCCGCTCGAGCGCATCTCGCCCGACCACGTCCTCTTTCGCACCTTCTATCGCCTCGACTACCCGGCCGGCCGCGCGATCCACAAGCCGTACGTCGAGGCGATCCACCAGGGGAGTCGCCTCTGCGCCGTGCTCATCCATAATGACCTCACCGGTGCGCTGGCGCGCGACTCGATCGGCAACTGGGCCCACCAGCCGGTCCCGGGCGGCGAGAACCAGCGCGAGATGGCGATCCGCTTCGGCGTGAACCTGGTCATGTACTCGGCGTGCCTTCATTACAAGGACGACCAGGTGCACATCGATTACTTGCTCCACAAGCGCAAGTGGAGGATCAGCCCGCCGCGATGATGTCGCTTTTCCCCATCCTCGCGGCATCCGCGCCGACCGTCGACACCGAGCGCACCCTGGTCTTCCTGGGTGGCGGCGCGACGTGGCTCGAGGTCGGCGTGTGGGCGCTCGGGGCGCTCGTCATCGCGATGACGGTCGTGAACCATCGGCGCCTCCAGCCGCCGCGTCGGCGCGCCGTCATGGTCGGGCTGCGTGTGCTGCTCGTCGGGGTGCTGCTCCTCTTCTTCTACCAGCCGGCGTTCCTCGAGGAGCGCGTGGCCAAGAACAAGAACGCGGTCATCTTCGTGGCGGACACCTCCGAGAGCATGGCGTTGCCGCATCAGAAGACCACGCGCGGCGCGCTCGCGGCCGATTGGCTCGAGCGTCATCGCGACGCGCTGGGAACGCTGGGCGAGGATCACGACGTCCACTTTCTGACCTTCGGCGAGGGCGTCGGCGAGCTGCCCGATCCGCGGACCGATTGGGACAAAGCCGCCGCGGCGCTCGTGCCGCACGAGTCGGGGACGCGCTTTCTCGACGCGCTCAAGGACCTGCGCGCGCGCTTTCGGAATCAGGACGTGGGCGCGGTCGTGCTGCTCACCGACGGCATCGACACGACCCCCGAGGGCCGGCGCGTCGAGCCATCGGCGGAGCTGCAGGCGGTCTTGCGGGACCTCGCAGCGCCGGTGACGATCCTCGGGACGGCCGGCGACTCGGGGATCAAGGACATCGCGGTCGCGTCGCTGGCGGCGAACAACTTCGCGTTCCTCTTGAACGCGACGTCGATCGAAGCGGTCATCGAGGTCCACGGCTACGCGAACGGGCAGTTCCCGGTGCGCCTGCTCGAGAACGGGACCGAGCTCGGGACCCAGATCGTCGTGGCACGGACGGGCGAGACGCTCTATCGGGTGAAGTTCGAGTTCGTGCCCAAGACGCTCGGCAAGCAGGTCTACACGGTCGCGCTCGATCCGGTGCCCGACGAGATCTACGCCAAGAACGACCAGCGCTCGGTCATCATCAACATCGTGCGCGACAAGATCCGTGTCGTGCAGATCGTCGGCCAGCCGAGCTGGGATGAGCGCCATCTGCGCAACCTCTTGAAGGAAAACCCGAACGTCGATCTGGTGAGCTTCTTCATCCTCGTGTCGCAGATGGGGATGGGCGCCAGGCCGCTCAGCTCGCGCGAGACCTCGCTCATCCCGTTTCCGGCCAAGGAGCTCTTCGAGGACGAGCTCGGCGGCTTCGATCTGCTGGTCTTCCAGAACTTCAACTACGGCCCGTTCCAGACGCGCGAGTATCTGCCGAACATCGCCGAGTTCGTGCGTAAGGGCGGCGCCTTCATCATGGTCGGCGGGCCGCTCTCGTTCACGGCGGGCGGGTACTACGGCACCGAGATCACCGGCGTCTTGCCCATCGACATCCCGCAAGGGTGGGGCGATGGCGCGGCCATCGACGAGCAGGTGTTCCAGCCGCACCTCAGCGAGAGCGGCGGCTTTCATCCCATTACGCGCCTCGCGATCGACCCCGGGCAGAACGAGGCGATCTGGAACGACCTCCAGCCGCTCGAGGGCGTGAATCAGGCGACGTCGGTGCCCGAGGACTCGGTTGTCCTGGTCGAGCACCCGACCTTGAAGATGGCGAACGGCAAGCCGCAGCCGGTGGTCGCCGTGCGCGAGGTCGGCGAGGGGCGCTCGATGGCGGTCATGACCGACTCGACCTGGTTTTGGAGCTTCAAAGCGGGCGAGGGCGGCGACCCGCACCACTACCAACAGTTCTGGGACAACGCGATCCGCTGGCTCATCAAGGACCCCGAGCTCGACCTCATCCGCGTGCGCGCGCTGCGTGAGAACGTGCCGGTCGGCGACGAGGTCGAGGTCCTGGTGACCGCATTCCGAGCCGACTACCGGCCGGCGGCCGATCAGCCGGTCGATCTCGTCGTCCGGCGCCGCGGGCCCGGCGATGCGCGCGGGCAGGGGACCGAGGTGCTGCGCCGCATGGGCGCCGGGGAGGGCGGCGGCACGCGCACCGATGCGCAGGGCGAGCTGCGGCTGCGGGTCCCGGTGGCCGCGCCCGGCGTGTACGAGGTCGAGGCGACGTCCAACATCGTGAAGGGGCGGACCGCGAAGGGCATCGACCTCTTCGTCGGCAGCGACACGAACCCCGAGCTCGAGAAGGTCGTCGGTGACGACCGCCTCGTGAGTGGGATCGCCAAGAGCACCAAGGGCGCGCTGCTGACGTTCGCCGCGCCGCTCGAGGAGATCCCGATGGAGGCGCCGACGGTCATGCGGGTCAAGAGCCGCACGCACCAAGAGCTGTGGGACGCGCCGTATGCGCTCGTCTTGGCGGCGCTGCTGTTCGGCTTCGAGTGGTGGCTGCGCCGGCGCTACGGGTACCTCTGACGGGCGCGCGGGTGTGGCCGTCGGTCAGCGCGGCGCGAGCTCGAGGACGAAGCCGTCCCAGAGGCCCGCGGAGGTGGCCGTCCAGGCGTCGAAGAAGTCCGTCGCCTCGCGGTAGCCACCCGCCACGAAGAGGGCGCCCGAGGGGTCGAAGGCGAGGCCGTTGATGCTGGCGTAGAGGCCCTCGATGGCGCCCGCCCAGACCACCGCGTTGCCGGGGTCGAAGCAGGCGAGGAACGCGCCGTCCACGCCGTCGGCATGAAGCCGGTAAGCGGCGGCGCCGGCTTGCGGGAGCTGGAGCACCTCGGGGAACGAGCCCGCGATGCACGCGTCTCCGCCGGCGTCGAGGGCGACCTGGCGGACGCGTGGATTGCCGGTGCCGAGTAGGCTGGTGGCGCTGAGGAAGCTCGCATCGGCCGCGAAGCGCGCGACGAATACCGCGCTGCTGCCGGGGGGGACGACGAGCGCGAATGGGCTTGCGCTGTCGGCGCCGATCGTGGCGGAGGTGCTCGCGGTGCCGGCCGCGACGAAGCCCCGGGCCACACCGGTCGGATCGGGGGCCAGGACACTCGGCAGGACCGCGATCGACGCGTGCGAGACGATGGCGCCCTCGGCGTCGAGGATCGAGAGGCCGAACCCGCTCGGGATGGGCAGCGGAGACGCTTCACCCGGGCCCCAGGTCCCGCCCTTGTTGGCGGTCGTGGCGATGACGACGCGGCCCGCGTCCAGCGCGGCGTTTGCGGGGAGCGTCGTGTAGTCGCTGGTGCTCGGCGGGGCGAGCTCGGCGAGGAAGGTGCGCGTCCCGTCGGCGGCGAAACCGGCGGCGAACGCCGACACGCCAGGCCACTTCGCGCGGCCGGTGACGACGAGCGCGCCGCTCGACGTGAGGGTCGCCGCGGCCAGGCTGCCGAAGTCGGCGGGCTCGAGGATGCGCACCCAGCGCATGACGCCGCTCGGGTCGACGCGCGCGACGAACCTGCGGTCGCTGGCGGAGACGTCCGGTCCCTCCGCGGTCTGGAAGACCGCGGTCGTCAGGTTGTAGATCGACCCGTAGAGGAAGACGCCGCCGTCCGCGTCGGCAACGGTCGTGACCAAGGTCGACGCGCCCGCGCCGCCGACGAGCTGGGCCCAGGCCAGCGTTCCGTCGCTGGCGAAGCGCGCCAGGAAGCCCTGATTCTTGCCTGTGAATGCAAATGACGTCTCGTGCGGCTCGCCCACCCCGAGCGTGATGCCGAGCTCTTGGGGTGGGTCCTCGGGACGCGGGGTCGCGGCGACGTAGCCGAAGTCTCCGGCCAGGTAGAGGCCGCCGTCGGTCGCGATGGCGAGGCTGCGGGCCAGATCCGTTTGGGCGCCGCCGAAGGTCGTATGCCACCCGAGCTCGGGCGCCGCGGGCGGCCCGCCGAGTGCGGGATCGTCGACGGCCGCGGGGAGGTGGGGGTCGATGGTGATGGGCAAGAGCGCGTTGGGATCGCGGGCTGCGCCGTGGTGCTGGACCGAGTCGAAGGAGACGGCCCAGGCGTCGCCATCGGGGGTCATGAGGAAGTCGGTGATCCCCATGGCGTGGGTGTTGGCGCCGGGCCAGGTGTCGGCGCTCCACGCGGTTCCGTCGAAGTGGCGCACGAACGGGCCGCGCGAGATCCAGAGGTTGTCGTCGGCCAAGCCGGTGATCGTATTGAAGACGAAGCCGGGGTAGGGCGCGGTCTCGAGCGCGGTGACCCAGGCGTCGCCGTCCCAGTGCAGGACCTTGGAGACCTGCGTGTCCTGCGCGACGATCCAGGCGTCATCGCGCCCGAGCGCGAGCAGGTCCAAGATCGTGAGCGTGGGCAGGTCCCAGATCCGCTCTTCGTCCGCCGTCTTGGCCATGACCGCGTGCGCGCTGAATGCCCACAGGGTTCGATCGCGATCGGCTGCGTGAGACGCGAGCCCGCTGGCGGACCCGAAGGCCGTCGTCGCGCGGCTCCAGGCGATGCCGTCGTAGTGCACGAGCTGCGCGCTCGCGACGGCCCAGACGTCGTCGGGTGCGAGGGCCTCGAAGGCGCTCACCGAGAAGAGGCCGTCGGGGAGCGGCAGGCGCGACCAAGCGGCTCCGTCGAAGTGGGCGACCGTGTCGGTGCCCGCGAGCCCGGCCCACACGTCGTTATCGGCCGTGCCGCCCATGGCGGTGGTCGGTGCGTCGAGCATCACGGCGTACCCGCTGCCGTCGAAGCGCAGGAGTGGACCGCGGGCCGTGACCCAGGCGGCCCCGCTCGGCGCCATCCAGCCGTCGACGAGCCCGAATGGCAGCGCCTGGCGGGGGCCATGTCGGATGAGGCCGCCCTCGCCGACGACCCACCAATCGTCGAGGCTCACGCCGAAGACGGCGATCGGTCGGACGAAGGCCGCCTCGCGCGACATGAAGTACGGGTCGTCGTAGCGGAGTGGGCCCGCCGCGCCCATTAGGGCGACCGGACAGCCCGCGCCGGAGCCCGAGCCGCCGGGCGCGTCGAGACGCGGTGAGCGCGGGCCGTAGGGGTTGCAGCCGATCGACGTGGTGGCGACGATCACGTCGCGGAAGTCGGGGGCGAGCCCCCAGACGGCGACGCCGCTGTCGAAGTTCAGCGCGCCGGCGATGCGGAACGTGCGCACGGCGTCGCCCTCGGTGCGCGTGAGTTCGTCGGCCGCGTCCCACTGGACACCGCCGCGCTCGAAATGGGTTGGATCCCATTGGCACCCGGTGGCGGCCCATACCGGGCGCAGGGGGTCGACCTGGTTGCCTGCGATGATGGTGTGGGTGGCGCCCTCGAGGTGCACGCTGGCGTTCGGGCCATAGAGCCAGACGTCGTCGCGGGCGACGGCGCAGACGGCCGTGAGTGTTTCCCCGAGCGGCAGGACGACGCGCGCAAGGGTGTGGCCGTCGTAGCGCGCGATGAACCCCGACGTGCCGGCGAACCAGACGTCGTCGGCGGCGGAGCCGTGGACGGCGAGGACGTCGTTGGCGCAGGAGGTCGCGCCGAGCGTGCACCAGCCGGCGCTGTTGCAGAGCGGTTCACAGACCGGCGTGGTGTCGTAGGTCGGAGGATCCGTGACGTCGGCGTCGTCGGCGACGGTGGTGGTGTCTTCGGGAGCTTGCTCGGTGTCGTCGGCGACGAGGGTGGTGTCCTCGGGCGGTAGTTCGGTGTCGTCGGCGACGAGGGTGGTGTCTTCGGGAGGCAGCTCGGTGTCGTCGGCGGCGGTGGTGGTGTCGTCGGGAGGCAGCTCGGTGTCGTCTGCGACGAGGGTGGTGTCGTCGGGAGGCAGCTCGGTGTCGTCGGCGGCGGTGGTGGTGTCGTCGGGCGGCAGCT
>SXIE01000138.1 GCA_005772945.1 Pseudomonadota bacterium | reverse complement strand
GGACCGCACCCAGCAAGGCCATGCGGGTGATCGTTCGTATCATCGCCCGGCCGCTCCTCACGCGCCCTCTCGTCGCTCGGCCGCGCCGCCAGGTTCGGCCGCGAGCGCGCCACGCTCTTCGCGCGCGTACTCGGCTGCCAGCTCAGCGTAGTGCGCGCCGCTGGACCGCACGTGAGCGAGCTCGTCCGCGCCCAACTCCCGCACGACCTTCGCGGGCTGCCCCACCGCCAGCGTGCGCGGCGGGATGACCTTGCCCGGAGGCACGAGCGCGCCCGCGGCGACCATCGCCTCCTCGCCGATGACAGCCCCATCTAAGAGGATGGCGCCCATGCCGATGAGAGCGCGCGCCGCGACGGTGCAGCCGTGCAGCACCGCCATGTGTCCGATCGTCACGTCGTCGCCGATGTTCGTCGCGTGACGCCCGCTGGTCACGTGGATGACGGCGCCGTCCTGGACGTTGACGCGCGCGCCGATCCGGATCGGGTGGACGTCGCCGCGCACGACCGCGCCGAACCACACCGACGACGACGCACCGATATGAACATCGCCGATGACGCGCGCCGTGTCGGCGACGAAGACGTCCGCGCCGAGCGTCGGACGGACGCCGCGATACGACTGGAGGCGGCGCGCGGCCGGGTCGGGTGCTTCCATCGGAGCCGCCTATAGCACGGGCGCGCGCCATCTGCGAAGGGGCACGGCGGGTGGGCGCCCTATGATTCTCGCGGGCCCTCGCGCGCCACGACCCGCGCGCAAGCCGACGTCAGGCCGCGCTCGGGCGCAAGCGGAAGCCGGGCTGGTCCGCCGTCAGCCACTGCGGCGCGAGCTGGGCGGGGAACGTGACAACGGCCGGGACCTCGATCGTCCGGAACACGACGTCGAAGATCGGCGTGATGAGACCAAAGTTCTTCTTCGCGTCGCCGAAATGGTGGTGGAAGTGGAAGCGCCAGAACCAGCGCTCGTAGCGCGTGCGCGGGCCGCGGGCGTGCATGCGGGCGTGCGAGTATGTAATGAGGACGTAGGCCGTGACGACGCCGGCCGCAAATGGAACGGCACGCTTGGCACCCAGCAGCGGCGTGAGCGCGAGCGCAGCGCCGAACGCCGACGCGGCCGCGAGCGGGACGTTCTTGCGCAGCTCCTCGGTCGGCGCGGCCAGGTACGGCGCGCGGTGGTGTTCGCGGTGCTGGTCGCGGGTCGGAAGGGGGCGCTTGGCGTGCCCTATCCACGCGTGCCAGGCGTAGTCGATGATGGGCATCAGCGCGACGCCAGCGGCAAACCAAGCCGCGCTGGTGAGTGAGGTCGGCAGGAACTTCATCGTCGCCTCCGTGCGAGTATCCGCGGTCCGCCGGAGGATCTAGCCAGACGTGTCGTTCGCCACAACGGCAAAAAGATAACATCAGAATCACCGATGTCACAAGATTGGCCTGCTTCGTCACGATGACCACCGCACGCCCAGCGGCCCGGAGACGTTGCGGAGGTACCGGCGCTGGGTTAGTTTCGTCGCGGTCCTTCGCCCTCGGAGCGGTCATGTCGCGTTCAGCCCAACGGCCTCTTTCTTCACGATCGCGCGCGGTCCGCTGCTGCGCCGGCCTGCTCGCCACGCTGCTGGCGCTGCCCGCACCGGCCGCATTCGGGGCGGCCCCGCGCTCGCCGGACGCGCGCCCGCTGGTCGTCGTCGACCTGTCGCCGGACGCCAAGGAGAACGCCGAGCTGCTCCTGGCGCTGCGCGTGGCCGTCGCCGACCACACCAACAAGCGGGGCGAGCGCGACTACCAGGTGCACGACGTCAACGCCTCGCTCAACGCCGGCGGCGAGACGCGCGACCGCCAGAACGTCGCGACCGCACAGGGGATTTCGCAAGCGGGCAAGGCCTCCTTCGACGCCAAGGACTACCGCGACGCGGCCGATCAATACGAGAGCGCCAAGAAGCTCTACGAGGAGAGCCTCGCGGTCGTCGATCAGCCCGCCGTGACGTATCCGGCGGTGCTGTTGGCCCTCGGCGAATCGCAGACGCTGAGCGGCGACCGGAAGGGCGCGCTCGCGACCTTCGCCGAGGCGGCGATCTGGGGTGCCGACAGTGACCGGCTCGGTGCGACGGCCCGCGCGCTCTTCGAGCAGGCCACCAAAGACGTCGCCGCGCGCCCATTCGGGGGCGTGGACATCGCGACCGATCCCTCGTTCGCCGAGGTCTTCGTGGACGGGAAGTTCCGCGGGATCTCGCCGCTCGCCACCAAGGACCTCCGCGATCTCGTCGTTGGACCGCACCTGGTGACGGTCAGCAAGGCGGGCTACGAGCGCGTGACGAGCCGCATCGACCTCGCCAAGGACAAGCCCCTGCACCGCGAGCTGAAGCTCCCGATGGCGCGCCGCAAGCTGCTGCTCGACGAGCTGAAACCTAAGCTGGGCAAGGAGCTGGCGGCGGCAGAGAGCGCCGGCGATCCGATGGAGGGCAAGGGCGGCGACGCGGTCGCGCAGCTCGGAACGCTGTTTCGCGCCGAGACCGTGCTCGTCACGCGCATGGAGGGTCCGCCGGCCGCCAAGCGCCTGACGCTCGCGCTCTTTCACGTGCCGACCCAACGCCTGGTCGCGCACCGCGTCGTCGAGGGGCTCGACGCGACCGCGGGGAAGAGCGATGCGCTGGCGGCGGCGGTGGCGGCGACCTTCGACATCGACTGGGTGACGGCGCTGGGCGGCAAGGAAAACAAGGGCGGCAAGGCCGCCAGCGGCAGCATCGTCGGCAAGTGGTGGTTCTGGACCATCATCGGCGTGGCGGTCGCGGGCGGCGTCACGGCCGCGGTGCTGGCGACGCAGAGCAGCGAGAGCCCGCCGCCCTTCGCGAAGGCGCCGGGGACGGGCGCGATGGTCCTCCGGTTCTGACGCGCCGATGATCCACGAGCGCGCGTTCCGACCCGAGCGGGTCGGCATCATCGGTGGCGGGACGGCGGGGCTCCTGACCGCGCTGGCGCTGCGCGAGCTGCGCCCCGAGCTCGAGGTGACGCTGGTCGAGTCGCCGACCATCCCGATCATCGGCGTGGGCGAGGCGACGACCCCGCCGCTGGTCGCGTTCCTCCACGGGTATCTCGGCATCGAGCCGCACGCGTTCTACCGCGAGGTCGAGCCGACTTGGAAGCTCGGGATCCGCTTCGAATGGGGCGACCCGGCGCCGGATTATTACTTCAATTACGCCTTTGGTGACGGGGACTTGGCGGACGCGGTCCGGCACGACGGCGCGACGCTGCGCTACGCTGCGAGCTCGCAGCTGATGAGCGCGGGCAAGGGCCCGATCGTGCGGCTCGGGACACCGGCGACGCCGCGCCTGCAGTCGCTCATGCGCGAGACGCGCCTCGCTTACCACCTCGACAACGAGCGCCTCGTCGCGGCGCTGCACCGACGTGCGAGAATAGTTGGTGTACAACACCTTTCGGCGACGCTCGCGCGCGTCGAGGTTGCACGCGACGCCTCCGGCGCCCCGACGCACGTCACGCGGCTCATCGCCGACGACGGCCGCGAGCTCGCCTTCGACCTCTACGTCGACTGCACTGGCTTTCGCTCGCTGCTGCTCGGCGACGCGCTCGGTGTTCCGTTCGAGTCCTTCGCGTCGAGCCTCGTCACCGACACGGCCGTCACCTGCGTCCGACCGCACGGCGGGCCGATCAAGCCCTACACGACCGCGACGACCATGGACGCGGGCTGGTGCTGGACCATCCCGATGCGCGGCGAGGACCACCTGGGCTACGTCTTCGCGTCGGCGTTCCTGACGCCCGATCAGGCCGCAGCCGAGCTCGCCGAGCGCTTCCCGGGGGTCCACGGTTTCAAGACCGTCCGCTTCCGCGCGGGCCGCCGCAGCGACTTCGTGCGCGGCAACGTCGTCGCCATCGGCAATGCCTACGGCTTCGTCGAGCCGCTCGAGTCGACCGCACTCCACATGGTCGTCATCGGGATCTCGCGCCTCCTCGCGCTCGTGCAATCCGGCGGCCAGGGCGCCGCGCGCGTCGTCAGCGAGATCGGCGGCCACTGGGATTGGCTGCGCTGGTTCCTCGCGGTCCACTATCGCTTCAACCGCAAGAAGGACACGCCGTTCTGGCGCGCCGCCCGCGCCGACACCGACCTCGGCCCGCTCGCCGAAACCATCGCCGACTTCCGCGCGAACGGCCCGTTCTCGGCGCGCCCGTCGCCGCCGACCTTCGCGGGCGACGCCGTCTTCGGACCACGCGGTCTCGACATCATGCTGCTCGGTCAGGGGCTCCGCCCCGACGCTCCGGAAAGGTTGGGACACCAACTATCGCGCGCCGATTGGGGCGAGCTGACGACCCTGCGCGGCGCCATGGTCGAGCGCGCCGTGCCGCATGCCGACGCGCTCGCGGCCTGCGCCAACGACCGCCGCTTCCTCGACGGCCTGGTCCACGACGACGCGAGCTGGCTGGTCAAGATGGCGGGCACGATGCAGCGCGCGGTCCCGACGCGCGGGCGCACTGAGGAGGCGCTCGCGTTCTGGGCCAAGGAGCATGGCGTCACGGCGGTCCCCGGGCGCGTCCTGCGCACGCTGCCGCCGGACTTCACGACCAACCCGAGCCTGGACTTCGGCAAGCTGCGCTCCAAGACGCCGGTCATCGCGCTGCGCCCGCGCGACCAGGGCCAGCTCGCCGAGTGCGTCCAGATGCTCGCGCGACGCGGGATCCGCTACAAGGTGCGCGGCGCCGGCCACAGCGCGGGCGGGCAGACGCTCATCGACGACGGCGTCGTCCTCGACCTGCGCGGACTGAGTCGCATCGTGGCCGACGACCCCGCGGGCGAGACCGTGCGCGTCGAAGCGGGCCTCTGGTGGCTCGAGCTCTGGCGTCACCTGCGCGCGACGGGGCGACGTCCCAAGGTCCTGACCGACAACGGCAGAACCAGCGTCGGCGGCACCCTCGCCGTCGGCGGCTTCGGCGACACCTCGCACCGCCTCGGGCTGCAACTCGACGGCGTGCGCGAGCTCGTCGTCATGACCCCCGATGGCACCCGGCATCGCGTGCGCCCCGGCGATGCGCTTTTTGATTGGTCGCTGGCGGGGCGAGGGCAGCTCGGGATCGTGACCGAGGTCCTGCTCGAGACGACGCGCACGCCCGACGATCTGACCGCTCGCGTCATCCTCTGGCCGACGCTCGACGCATTTCTCGACGACACGCCGGTCATCCTCGCCCAGGGTCGCTTCGACTACCTGCGCGCGCGGCTCCTCTATGCGCCGAACGCGCCCGTGGCGGCGGCGGCCGGGCATTTCGGACGCGACGAACCCAGGGCGGGCGCCGGCGGCGTAGGCGACTTCGAAGGCCTCCGTGCCCGCTCCGGCCCGCCCGAAACCCTTGCATACTTCGACAAGCTTTCCGAGCCGCCCGACGCGCGCTGGGCACTCCCCTCGCCCGATCTCGAGCTGGTCTTGCCGCTCGATGCGCGCGGACGCAGCGCGCTCGCCACGATCCATCACGCGATTACCGACTCGCCGATGGCGGCGTACTTCCCCCTCGGCAGCTCGATCATGCCGCTGCCGGCCGCCACCCGTTTTCCGCTCGCGCCGCTGCCGCCCGGGGCGACCCACGCCGTGATGCTCGCCTTGCGCCCGGAGGTGCCCGAGCGCGAGGCGGCGCGCGCCTGTGCGGCCCTCGCGCCGCTGGTCGATCTCGCGCACGCGGCGGGTGGTCGCATCTATTTGATGGGGATCGAGCCGACCGACGCGGCCTTCCTCGAACGCCAATTCGGAGCGGCCACGATGGCGACATGGCGGGCGCTCAAGGCCACCCACGACCCGCGCGGGCTCCTCAACCCAGGGCTGCTCGTACCCGAGGCCTGACGCACCTGGCGGACCGGGCGGACCGGGCGGCCCGCGAGAGTGGCGTCACTCTCGCAAAGACCCATGTCACATTCCGAATATGCCACCCCGCGCCAGGACCGCCCCTCATGAACGCCGCCCCCTCCGACAAGCTCACCGTCAAGCTCACCGTGCCATTGGGCGTACGCCAGGCGACGCCCGCTGACCGGGAGGCGCTCGTCGCGGGCAACGCTCAGATGGCCTTCGAGACCGAGCAGCTCGTGCTCGACCCGGCACGCCTCGCCGCCGGGGTCGACGCGGTCCTGTCCGATCCGCAGAAAGGCTTCTACCTCGTCGCCGACGCGAACGGGCGGGTCGTCGGGCACCTGCTCGTCACCTACGAGTGGTCGGACTGGCGCAACGGTTGGTGGCTCTGGATCCAATCGGTCTACGTCTTTCCGGAGGCGCGGCGCGGCGGCGTCTATCGCGCCCTCCACGAGGCCGTGCGCGCGCGCGTCGCCACCCACCCCGAGCCCGTCGCCGGCATTCGCCTCTACGTCGAGCGCGACAACACGCGCGCCCAGGCGACCTACGCCGCGCTCGGGATGCGCGAGACGGCGTATCGGCTCTGGGAGGAAGAGCTGCGTCGCGAATGACGCGCAGCGCCGTGCCACCCTTCCGGGCGTCGCGCGCGGTCCGCCGCAGGTCGCGCCATGTCATTGCCAACGCCGCCCTGGTCTGGGACAGTGCGCCTCCCGGAGGTCACGATGTCCAACGAAAGTGATGGCCCAGGCGACCCGCCGACGCCCCCGCCCACCCAAACCCAAGCTGAGGGACCGCGCGTGGCCGGTTCGGCGGCCCGGCCCCCCGCGGGCAGCATCGAGCAACGCATCGTCGGCCTCGCGAACGATTGGATGAAGGCGCGCCTGGGCCTCGAGGAGCGCCCCGACGGCGTGCTCGAATTGCCGCAGCGCGGCTCGTTCGAGAACCTCGGCGAGAAAGCCGACCAATTCATGCGCGGCTTCTTCCGTGGCTTCGTCGAGAAGACCCCCGAGGATCGCGAGGCGCAAGCAGGCTTGCGCGATCCTGCAAACGTCCCGAATGCGACCGAGGTCGCCGGGCGCCTCCTCTCGCACGCGAGCGCGGCCGTCACGGGCGCGTTCCACGCGTATCTCAAGGAGGCCGTCCCCCCGACGCCGCCCGCGTCGCCGCTCACATCCCAAACGGGTGCGACGCCCGAGCCGGCCGCGCCCGTGTCGATCGACGGACGCTTCCTGCTGCGCCACGGCGCGCCGCTCATCGGGCGCATCGTGCAGGCGCTCGGCACGGCGTTCACGAACCCGAGCGCGGCCAACGCCGCCCCGTCGACCGCGCCCCACACCGACGCCGAGACGCGGGTCGACTACCGCGTGGATCTGCCGTCGCTCATGACGTCGCTGATCACGGGCCGCGCTGGCGCCGCACCGGCTCCCGCGCCTACCAGGCCTACCACAGCGGCCACAGCGGCCACACCGGCCACACCGGCCACAGCGCCAGCGGCGCCCACCGAGCCGCCGGGTGGAGAGCACGCATGAGCAACGAAAAGGACGACGAGGAGCGCACCGCCACGGTCATTCAATGGCCCGGCACGAAGCGCGAGGCCGAGGTGGCCGCGACGCCGCCCGCGCCGCCCACCCCCGCGAACCCTCCCGAGCCCCCGACGCCGGGCGCGACCGAGG
>SXIE01000137.1 GCA_005772945.1 Pseudomonadota bacterium | reverse complement strand
CGTCTCGGTGGCGACGCGCCTGACGACGCCGGGCCGGCCGCACCCGCGGCGCCTGCTTCGCCCGTCGAGCCCGTCGAGCCCGTCCAGCCCGTCGAAACCGACTTCGCGCGCCTCGGCGGCGCCGCCGGTCTACGCGCCATCATCGACGACTTCATGGCGCAGGTCTTCGCCGACGGGATGATCGGCTTCCTCTTCGCGGCGGCGCCCAAGGCACGGATCCGCGAGCTGGAGTTCCGCTACGCCGCCGCGCACCTCGGCGGGCCCGATAGCTACGACGGCCGCCCGCTGGGCGAGGCGCATCGCGCCAGCCCGATCTCGGGCGGGCACTTCATGCGCCGCCGCCAGATCCTGCTCGAGACGCTGCGCGCGCATCGGGCGCCCGAGGACGTCACCGGACGCTGGCTCGCCCACGTCGACGCGCAGCGCGCGCTCGTCCTCGGGCACCACGTCGACGCGTGCGACCCCGAGGTGCGGCGATGAGCGACGCGCCGACCGACCCCGAGACGCCTGCCGAGCGGCCGCGCGCCCCCGCGCTCGCACCCGAGTCCCCCGTGAGCAACGAAGGTCTCGCGCGTGCCACCCTGGCGATCGAGAAGATCTGGAAGCGCGTCGGCAAGCGCGCCCCCGACGCGATCCGCGTCCACGTCGAGGCCCTGCTCGTGAGCGCCGGCGCGATCGTGGCCGGCCACGAGGCGCCGATCGCGGAGCGGCTGCGCATCGCGCGCGCGCTCGACGACGCGCTCGCCGAGGTCCACGGGCGCGCCCCCTGGACCCCGCACTTCTATGGCCCGGGCGAGCTCGCGTTCATCAAGATCTGGGAGACCGTGACGATCCAGGGCTCGATCGACAAGGCGCGCGCCGAGGCGATCTACGAGCGGTACTACCGCCGGGCCGAAGAGGCCTACCAGCGCATGCTCTGGTTCTTCGAGCGCTGCGGCATCGACGTCAGCGACGAGAAAAAGAAGCCCGCCTGGGAGGACGCCTACGCGAGCCTCGACGCCGGTCGCGAGTTCCTGTGGGGGCGCGTCCGGCGCTGACCGTCACGGCCCGCCGATGATGATCGGGTTGGGACAGCCGTAGACGAACACGAGATCCGTCACGGCGCCCGCCACAAGCGCGTCGCAGGCGGCGCCGAAGAACGTGACGCGGTTCGTCGCGGCGTCGTAGTCCCAGCCGTTCGCGTGCCCCGGGTCGAGGCTCTGGGGCGCGCGATCGAAGTAGACCGCGAGCCCGTCGCGATCGGGTGGCACCGAGTCGAGCACGTACTCGCAGGCCAGGAGTCCGCCGACGATGTCATCGAGCGCGCTCCCGAGCGCGAGCGGGTTGTCGGCCTGGTAATACCCGTCGGCCCCTTGCGCCGTGCCACCCGCGGAGGCCATCGCGCTCAGCTGCGCGGGGTCGACGCCGTCGCCGAAGCCGATGACGAACGTCGTGATCGAGGGCGTGCGCGCGAGCAGCGCCGCGACCTCGGGGACCGGGTCGTCACAGTTGGCGCGGCCATCGGTGATGAGGATGACGTAGTTGTTGCGCGTGGTGTCGCTGAGGCCCGCGTAGCCGGCAAGGGATCGCAGCGCCTCGGCGATCGGCGTGCCCTGCGACACGGACGAGCTCGCGAGGAAGTCGTTGATCTCGGCCGCGTTGTCGAGCGCCGGATCGAGCCAGACGACGCCCGAGCCGCAGTCGCCGCCGGTCGTGCCGGCCTGGTCGATACCGGGGAAGAGCTTGAGCCCGAAGCGGACCTGGCCCTCGTAGGCCTCGGTGAGCGCCCGCACTGCCGCCTTGGCGACCTCCCACTTCGACAGGTTCGTGCCGCCGACCACCTCGTTCATGCTGCTCGATCGATCGAGCACGACGAGGACGTTCGGCACCTGCCGTCCAGCGGTGTACGCGTCGCCCTTGCACCCGCAGATACCGCCCACGCACACGTCGCCGAGCGCGCAGTCGAGGTCACCCTCGCAGGGGCCGCCCGGAACATTCGGCGTGCACACTTGATCGATGCAGCGCTCGCTCTGGGGGCAGTCGCCTTCGGTGTCGCAGCTGCGCACGACGCGCTCCTCGCAGCCGTCGCCCGCGCCGCCGTTCGTGTCGACCCAATCGGATCCGTCGCAGTTGGGGTGCGCGTCGTCCGCCGTGCAGCAGATCATCCCGCACGCGGGCGCGGCGCCGGCCGTGAGGCAGGTCCCGTGCGCGTGGTCGCCCGGGCCGAGGTCGCGCGTGCAGTCGACGCCGCAGCTGCCGCACGCGACGTCGCTCTCGTAGACGCCCGTCGCCAGATCACGGAAGCCCTCGTCGGTGGCGCCGTTGCAGTCGTTGTCGTGGCCATCGCACGTCTCAGTGGCGGGCGGCGCGACCGCGCAGCGCCAGCCGGATGGCTCGCAGAGCCAACTTCCGACGCACGTGCCGAGCGTGTTCGTCGCCTCGCAGAGGTCGGGCGGCGGCGCGATACCGTCGTCGGTCGTGCCGTTGCAGTCGTCGTCGATCGCGTTGCACACCTCGGTCTGCGCGGCGGCACCGCAGGCGTGGCAGTTCTCGGGGTCGCGGTCGAGGTCGGCGCAGCGCGTCGGGCATTCCGCCAGGCCCGGGCCGCAGACGCAGGCGCCGTCGTCGCAGGTTCGGCCGCCACCGCAGGCGGGATCGCAACTGGCGCTGGCGTCGGTGTCGCTTGGAGAGGTACTGTCCGTGCTCGAGTCGACCTCCGCGACTCCGTCCAGACCGTCCCCCGTCTGGTCCCCCCCGTCGTCGTTCGCATCGCCCCCGGAGCCATCCGTTGGAACGTCCGCGGTCACGCCCTCATCGACAGTCTCCGACGGCATCGTCGCGACGACCTCGCGGCCGGCGCCGGTGTCATCGCCCGCGCAAGCGCCGATGGTCGAGGCGGCCAAGGGCGTCACGACCGTGAGGGCGAGTGCGCCTAGCGCCCATCGAGATTTCGTGTTCCAGCTCATGCACGTTCCTTGGCCAGCATCGAGGCGACCACAATGAACATCTGTCGACGCACCCATTGCAAGTGGCTCGGCGCATCCGCGGCGTTGCTCTCATCGATTCTCATCGGGGGCTGCAGTGACGACACCGTCGCGCGCGATACCGGGCCCGCCGGTGATGCGGACGACGCGTTCGAGGTCGCCTTCGAGACGCAGCAACCGACGACGACGGACACAGGTGGCGGGGAGTTCGAGGTGGTGCCAGGCGGGCTCGGCGCGCCGTGCGTGGACAATCGCGACTGCGATTCGGGCTATTGCATCCAAGGGGCGGACGGATTCATCTGCACGACCCCGTGCGTCGATGAGTGTCCGGACGGGTTCGGTTGCAAGGGGGTCGCGAGCGGGTCCGCCGACGTCGTGTTCGTGTGCGTTCCGAACGTGACGACGATGTGCCGGAGCTGCATCGTCGATGAGGAGTGTAACGGCGGACTGTGTTTGCCGTTCGCGGGCGGTCACTTTTGTACGCGTGCCTGCACCGATCTCTGCGACGACGGCTTCCGCTGCGACAGCGTGCCGACCGACGCCGGAGGCAGCATCAAGGCCTGCGTCCCGACCTCGGGCACGTGCGACTGCTCGCCCTCGACCCTGGACGCCGTGCGTTCCTGTGAGAACACGCAATCGGGCTGGAGCTGCGAGGGGGTTCAGGTCTGTCAGATCGATGGATGGACCGCGTGCTCGGCGCGGATCCCGATCGCGGAGATCTGCGACTTCGTCGACAACGACTGTGATGACGCGGTCGACGAGCCGTTCAAGAACGACGCGGGCGTGTACGCGACGAACGAGAACTGCGGGTACTGCGGCAACAGCTGCGTGGGATCGATCCCGAACGCCGAGGCGCGCTGCGACGCCGAGCGCGACCCGCCGGCGTGCGTCGTCGCGACGTGCCTGCCCGGGTCCTTCGCGCTGTCGTCGTTCTTCTGCGGCAAGGTGCCGGCCAAGCTCTGCAACACGTGCGAGACGGCGGCCAGCTGCGTGGTCGAGGGCTCCGAGTGCGCGAGCTTCGATGGCGGCCAGTTCTGCACCGTCCCGTGCACGAATCCGAGTGATTGCCCCGACGGCTACAGCTGCACGCCGAACGCGGGCGGCGGCAGCGCGCAGTGCCTGCCGACCAACGGTTCGTGCGTGTGCGACACCGCGACGGTCGGCCTGCAGCGCGGCTGCGAGAAGACGCACCAGTCGCCGGGCGGACCGCTCACGACCTGCGTCGGGCTCGAGACGTGCGCCGCCGACGGGTGGGGCGCCTGCGATCTGGGCGAGGACGTCTGCGACAACGCCGACAACGACTGCGACGGCCTCGTGGACAACCCGTGGGTCAATGCGGCGGGCGTCTACTTCCGCGACGAGCACTGCGGGATCTGCGGCAACAACTGCACCGCCGATGCGCCCGAGAACGCGACGCGCGTGTGCGACATCTCCGGGGAGGTGCCGCGCTGCGTGCTCGCGTGCGCGCCCGGGACGGCCGACATCGACCATGACCCCGTCAATGGTTGCGAGTGCGTGAAGGCGTCGGACACCGATCGGCCCGATGGCATCGATCAGAACTGCGACGGGATCGACGGCGAGATCGGCAACGCGATCTTCGTCGCGCGCGGCGGCAGCGACAGCGCGACGGGGGCGATCGACGACCCGCTGTTGACGGTGCAGGCGGGCATCGAGCGCGCCCAGAATGCGGTCAAGCGCGACGTCTACGTCGCGACGGGGGTCTACGGCGAGAGCATCACGCTGCGCCCCGCTGTGACCGTCTATGGGGGCTACAGCGGCGACTTCGAGGAGCGCGACATCGTCCTCTACGAGACCGCGCTGATCGGGGCGGCGCCGACGGCGGATGCGCCGGCTGCGGTCAATGCGGTGGGGATCGGACTCGCCGATACGGCGGCCAGTGGCCTGGTCGGTGTGACGGTCTTCGGGTATTCGTCCGAGGTGCCGGGCGAGAGCTCGTACGCCGTCCGGATCGTCGACTGCGGGGCGACGCTGCGCATCGCCGACAATACGATCTACGCCGGCAACGGCGCACCCGGCGCGCCCGGCACGAATGGGGCGAGCGGGACGTCGGGCGTGCCCGGCGTGATGGGCAAGGCGGCCAAGGACATCGGCGACGACAGCTGCGGTGGCAGCGATCAGAGCCTGGGCGGCACGGGCGGGCCGCGCGTGTGCGGGGGCGTCGACGTTGGTGGGGGCGCGGGGGGCACGGCGATCTGTCCCGACTTCAACGAGGCGAGCCCGGCGTCGGCGTGTCCGGTCGCATCGTCGCAGGTCGCGACGGCCGCCGAGGCGGGTCTGGCGGGTCGGGGCGCGACGCCGGGGGATGGAGGCAGCGCGGGCCTCGACGTGTACATCAACCGCAAGGATGGACCGTACAGCGACGCGACGTGCGCCGACGCGAACGCGAACTGCTCGGTGTGTCATGTGCCGGACGGGCCGGCGGTGGGCGGCAACGGGGCGCCCGGCGCGTCGGGTGCCGCGGGGACGGCGGGGGCCGGGTGCGCGACGAACGCGGGCGAGGTCGCGGACCATCGCTGGGCCCCGCTCGCGGCGACGAGCGGGACG
>SXIE01000136.1 GCA_005772945.1 Pseudomonadota bacterium | reverse complement strand
GACGCTCTACCAACTGAGCTACACCCGCGCGACGTCGACTGAACTAATGGCGAGGGCGCGCGGTGTCAAGCCCCGAGTTCGCGGGGCGTGAGGGGGCGCTCAGCGCGCGGTCGCGAGCGGGTTGCGCTCCGAAGCCACCGGCCTATCATGCGGCATGCGCCATTCGACCCGTCGTGTGATGCCATGGTTCCTTGCCCTCTTGGTCGTCGGATCGTCTGCGCTCGCGCGAGCGAGCGAGGAGGAATTCACGCCGTGGGCCGAAGTCGCGCTCGTCACGACGGTGCACAAGCCGTTCGAGACCGTCCGCGTGACCGTGAAGCTCGATGCGAGCGGGGCCTCGCTGGCCGAAGTGACGGTGCACGGCGGCGGTGGGCTGGCGGTTTCGGTGCCGGCGCGGGCGTGGGCGGGCGTCGCGAAGCCGCGTCTGGCCGGGGTGACGACCACGTTCGAGCGGGGCTATGACCCGACGCCGTGGTTCTACGTCAAGATCCCCTACGGCGACGGGCTTCAGACCGCCAACGGCTGGAAACAGGCCGAGCTCGTTCTGGCGTTTCAAGGGCCGCGGCTCGCGTACCGCGCGCTGAAGGTCCCCAAGGCCGACGGAAACTTCGATTGGAAACAGGACAAGCTCGAATGACGCGCGTGCGCGCGCAGCAGGTTGGCGCGCGCGAACTGCAGGCTTGACGCGGGCGCGAGGCCGTGCGCGTATGTCGAGCCCCGCGTCCGGCGCCGGACCGGGCCCCCTTCACATGCGCTGGTCGCTAGGCGGCCGACGCGCCCTCCCGAGGAGGCGACCTTGGCCCGTGTCACCATCGAAGATTGCCTGGATGCGGTCGACAACCGCTTCGCGCTCGTGATGCTCGCGGCCAAGCGCGCGCGCCAGCTCGAGGGCGGCAGCGAGGGTCTCGTCGAGACCCGCAAGAACAAGACGGCGGTGCGGGCCCTGCGCGAGATCGCGGCCGGCAAGGTCGCGTTCGATCGGAACGTGACGGAGCTCCTGGCTGGATGGCAGGCGAAGTACCGACGCGGATGATGGCGCGGGCGTGCGTCGCGCTAGCGGTTGGCCTCGGCCTCGCGAGCGCGACCGTCGGCTGCCGCAGTGACGTTCCCGAGCCGCCCGATGTGCTGACCAGCGTTGAGGCGCTGATGGACACGGTCCGGCAGTACGAGGCGAGCGGCCCGCTGAGCGGGATCCTGGTCGCGCGCGCGAGCCAGTATTCGAAGCGCGGCGGCATCAAGGGCAAGCTCGAGATGGTCGTGGCGCGCCCGGGGCACCTGCGGTTTGCGGCGCTCACGCCGACCGATGACGAGGTCTCGGTGCTGGTCACCGACGGCCTGCGCTTCAGCGCGTTCGAGCGCGGCCAGGCGGTCTGCCACGTCGGCAACGCGTGCGCCATCAACGTCGGGCGCTTCACCGGCGTGCCGATGCAGGCCGACGAGCTGGCCGGCGTCATGCTCGGCCGGCCGCCGATCCTGCCGCACGCGGACGGACACCTCAGCTGGGATCGGGGCGCCGGGGCGTATCGGGTCGAGCTCATCGGGGACGCGGCGAAGCTCGGCCTGGCGCACGGTCAGACGCAGCGTCTGTGGGTTGCGCACGGCGACGGCCGGATTCTGCGCGCGCAGATCGAGGCCGATGGGAAGGTCCAGGTCGACGTCCGCTACAGCGAATTCAAGACGGAGAAGGGCAAGGTGCTCCCCGGACGCATCGACGTGAAGATGGCGCGGGACGACACCGATCTGCGGATCGAGCTGCGCGAGATCGATCTCGAAACGCCCGTGAACAAAGAGATTTTCGAGCACGGCTGCCCGGATGGCGCGACGCTCGACGAGCTTCCGTGCTACTGAATCGGGCGTCCGCGTGACGTCTGACCGCAGCCCCGAGCGCCGAGCATGAGCAGCAAGAAGAGCAAGCAACGCGGCCGCTTCATCGTGCTCGAGGGGATCGATGGCGCCGGGACCACGACCCAACTCCGGCACGTCGTCGAGTGGCTCTCGAAGCGGGGCGAGCTCGTTCATGCGACGCGCGAGCCGACCGACGGACCGATCGGATCGCTGCTTCGCCAGGTGCTGCGTGGGCGGCTTGTCGCCACCCCGGGCGCCGCCACCGGCGATGCGCGCACGCAGCCGCTCGATCCCGCGGCGGTGGCGCTGTTGTTCGCCGCCGATCGCCTCGACCATCTCCACAGCGAGCTCGTGCCGCAGCTCGAGGCGGGGCGCCACGTGGTCTGCGATCGCTACGTGCTGTCGAGCTTGGCGTACCAGGGGCTCGACGTCGATCTGCGCTTCGTCCGCTCGATCAACGAGAAGGCGATCGCGCCCGATCTCACCATCTTCTTGCGCGTCCGGCCCGAGGTCGCGATGGCGCGCATCGAGGTGTCGCGCACGCAGCGCGAGACGTTCGAGCAGCTGCCGCTGCAGCGCAAGATCGCCGCGGGGTACGAGAAGGCGCTCGAGAGCTACCGCGATGGGCAGCTGGCGATCATCGACGGCGAGGACGAGCCGAGCGCCGTCACGATCAAGGTGCGGGCGGCCGTCGAACGCCTGTTCTGAGGCGCTTCAGCGGCCGCGGCGCGGGAAGCCGCGTCCGGTCGGAGGGCCCGGTTCTGTGCGCCCGCGCCGCGGTTCCTGCGTGAACTCGGGACGCATCCAAACGCGCTGACCCGGCCCGATCCGGACGAGCACCGCCAGCGATTTCGGCACGCGCTCGCCCGAGACGAAGCAGGTCACGCAATCATCGACAGGTGTCGCCTTGGCCATGTCATGCCTCCGCTCGCGCCCAACCGCCCCGCACGCGAGGGCGATACAGTCGCAAGGCACATGCCACGCGGATGTTCGTTTCGCCGAACGTTCGAGAGAGCGCGGAGCGGCTCGGGATGCGGGCCTCCGCCTTGCTATCACCCCCGCGCCGACCGTGCCGATCGGGCGATCAGCGGCCTGCCGCACGCGACATCCGTGTCGCGGTGGTGCCCCAGGCCATGCGCGGCGCGGGCACACCGCGCTCGACCCCCCGGCCCGACCTGAGTAGTGTGCGCGCGTTCCGACGAGGTGTTCATGGCCGAGGTGCTCATGGCAGGTCGCTCCGAATCGTACCCTCCCGCGCCGCTTCCACGCTCGCTGCCGACGTCGCTCGGGGCCGCCGTCGAGGCCGTGCGGCGCGGGGGTTTTGCGCTCGTTCGCGACAGCGCGCGCCCCGAGCGCGGCGCGGTGCTCGTCGTGGCGGCCGCGCGCGCGAGCGACGACGGCGTGAACTTTCTCGCCACGCACGCGCGCGGGCTGACGGCGGTCGCCGTTCTGCCCGATCGCGCCGAGCGGCTCGGACTCCTGGCGCAAGCCGACGATCGGCGCCTCGTGCAGCGCGCGTGGCATGACGGCGAGCGCTGGACGGTGACGGTCGAGGCGCGCCGTGGCGTGACGACCGGCATCAGCGCCCAGGACCGTGCGGCCACCATCCAAGCGCTCGCGCGGGCCGATGCGCGGGCCGACGACTTCTCGTTTCCGGGGCATGTCCATCCGACGATCGCCGATCCCGGTGGGCTCGTCTTTCGCCGCGGGGGGTCCGAGGCGGCGATCGATCTCGGGCGCCTCGCGGGCCTCGAGCCGGTCATGGCGTTCGCGCAGGTGCTCGCGCCGTCGGGCGAGCTGGCGACCGGCGATGCCGTGCACGCGTTTGCGGTCGAGCACGCCGTGCCCGAGGTGCGCATCCAGGAGATCCTGGCGCATCGCATGGCGACCGAGACGTTCGTGAGTCAGCTGTCGCAGGCGACCTTGCCGACGCAGCACGGGCCGTTTCTGGTGCGGGCGTTCGAACATCGGCTCGATCAGCGCCAGCACTTGGTCGTATCGCTCGGGGATCTGCGCGTGCCCGAGCCGACGCTGGTGCGGCTTCATTCCGAGTGCCTGACGGGCGACGTGCTCGGGTCGCTGCGCTGCGACTGCGGCGGGCAGCTCGACGAGGCGCTCCGACGCATCGCGGCGGCCGGGCGCGGCGCGGTGCTCTACCTGCGTCAGGAGGGGCGCGGCATCGGCCTCCTCGACAAGATCCGCGCGTACGCGCTGCAGGACGCCGGGCGCGACACCGTCGAGGCGAACATCGAGCTCGGGCTGCCGGTCGACCCGCGCGACTACGGCTTGGCCGCGCAGATCCTGCACGTCCTCGGGGTCGCGCGCGTGCGGCTCATGACGAACAACCCCGAAAAAGTGAGCGCACTCAGCGAGTTCGGCATCGACGTCGTGGAGCGCCTGCCGCTCGAGGTCGCGCCGAGCGACGCCAATCGCGCGTATCTCACGACGAAGAAAGAGAAGCTCGGGCACCTGCTCGACCGGGTCTGAGGCGAACTCGAGGCCGAGCGGCCTAACCTCAGTAGTAGTCGTGACGCAGGTCGAGTCCGATGTGCCAGATCATCCCGCCGGCCTCGTAGGCGCCCTGCGGTGAACCGAACTGCGGGTCCTTCTGGACGGCCCGCTGGGTCAGGCGTGTGAGCTGCGCCGCGAGATCGATGTGCACGGGAGTTCCGGTGTCCCCGAGCGGATCGCCGATCGTCAAGCCCAACCCGAGGCTGATGATGTGCCCGGGGGCGTCGATGGCGTTGCCTTCATAGATCGGCAGCGGCAGCGGGCAGGGGCGGTAGGTGTAGCCGCCGCGGATGGCCCACATCGTCGAGGGGCGGTACTCGATGCCGAGGCGGCTGGTGATGGTGTCTTTGGCGCCGAGCGGCACGGGCGCCGAGCTCACGTCGATCAGCTTCTCGGGGACGCCTTGGGGATCGGTCGGCCGCACGTTGCTGAGATCGATCCCGAGGCGAAAGAGCGCGCCAAAGGGCGGCGCCTCGCTCCAGCGCTCCCAGGTTAGGCCGAGCTCGAGGCTGACGCCGGGCTCGCCTTCGAGGCCGCTGTCCCAGCCCAGGCCGACCGAGAGTTGGCTCGGGGTGTAGAGCGAGACGCCGTCGACGAAGACGTCGAGCTTGCCGATCTCCTCGATGTCGACCACGACCGGCAGGTGGTATCCGAGCTCGAGCGCGTGTCGGTACGAGACCCCGAGGCGGAACCCCGCGATGGGCCCCAGCGCGAGCCCCGCAGTCGGCGCGACGGTGGGCTGCACGTTGACGTCGATCTTCTCGTGTGTGAAGCGGCCTTGGGCGAGCGACAGCGACGCGTCGACGCGCCCGTCGAGCTCGGCGAGGATCTGGACGCCGATGCCGAGGCGGAGCCAATCGAGGGGTTCGCCGGCCAGGCCGGCGGCGATGATGAGCTTGTCGGGGAGATCCTGATACCGATAGAAATACCGGCGGTTGGGGTCGAACGAGGTGATGTTCGTCCCGGTCGTGAGCGGATGATAGAACGCGAGGCCGAAGCCGAGGCGGTTCTCGAACCAGCCGCCGATCGGGGTCGAGAAACCGAGGTGCATGGCGACCTCGGTGCTCGGCTGGATCGATGCGAATTCGCCGCTGACGGTGCGGATATCGAGGTCGGGCGCGACCAGCGAGAAGCCGAAGCCGATGTGCGTCCGCTTGCGGCCGAGGACGTTGGCGACGTTGTAATAGGCGGCGTCGTAGTCGAAGCCGAGCGCGACCATGGCGTTGCCGCGACCGATGGCGCGCGCCGAGAACCCGTAGATGTCGAAGAACGAGGCGCTGGCGCGCGGGCTCGGCAAGAGGGCGACGCCGGACGCGAGCGCGAGGAGGAGGGCGAGCGCGGGGCGGCAGCGGCGGCGTGTGAGCGGCACCGCGCGACCCTAGCACCTCGGGCGCCATCGGGCCAAGACGTCGGGTGCGCGCGGCGAACTTGCAGTATAGTCGCCCACCATGACCTCGGGGACCCTCTCGGCTGGCGGCGATCGGACGGCGGACCTGGCGCGCGCCGGCTCCGCG
>SXIE01000135.1 GCA_005772945.1 Pseudomonadota bacterium | reverse complement strand
GACCGAGATGTTCGTGACGATCAACTCGACCCCGACGCGCATCAACAAGAGCCACCTCATCGATCTCTATGAGCGCGTGTCGTGGACCGGCGCCGACCGCAAGCTCGCCGCGCGCGTCGTCCAGAAGCTCTACGAGGAGCACGACAGCCCGCTCCGCTATCGCATCAACCGCCTCGGCGGACGCAGCAAACAAGAGAAGTGGATCCTGCAAGCGGAGCTCTTCAACGAGGTGCATCGCTGGACGCGCGACGCCGCCGGCAAGCCCACCGCGCGCGAGGCCGAGCGCCTCTACGACGTCGTGCGCGACTTCCTGAAGGCCGCCGCGCGCGTCTGGGGCGACGCCTGGGGCCACGCGAGTTTCATGGTCACCCGCCCCGTCGTTTTGAAGGCGATGTTGCGCGTCTGCGGGGACCTCGCGGCGCTCGACGGCGACCCGGTCGACGGGCGCGTCGCCCGTTGGGAGGCCCGCCTCGCCCCGTGGGGGACAGAGGTGCGCACTTTCCGCGCCGAGGGGTTCTACGAGCGCTTTCCGGCCAAGGGCCAAGTCGAGCGCGTCTCCCGCATCCACCGCGAGCTCGGCCGCATCGCGAACATTCCCGCGCGCAAGAGCGCGAAAGGCGAGGACTGACATGCCGCTCTCGACCGACAATCCGATCCTCGGGCCGCGCTTTGCCGATGCCCTCGCCTACGCCCACGAGCTTCATCGCGCGCAGATCCGCAAGGGCTCCGAGATTCCCTACGTGAGCCACCTCCTGGCGGTCGCGGGGATCGTCCTCGAGCACGGCGGCGACGAGGACGAGGCGATCGCGGGGCTCCTCCACGACGCGGCCGAGGACCAGGGCGGCCAGCCCGTCCTCGACACGATCGCGCTGCGCTTCGGCGACCGCGTCGCCCAGATCGTCGAGGGCTGCAGCGATTCGCTGGCCGTGGACGACACGCAGAAGGCGCCCTGGAAAGAGCGCAAGGTGAAGTACCTCGCGCACTTCGCTGGCTGCGACGCCTCGACGCGGCGCGTGTCGATGGCCGACAAGCTCCACAACTGCCGCACCACCATCGCCGACCTGCACGAGCACGGCGCGCGCACCTTCGAGCGCTTCAACGCGGCCCGCGCCGAGCAGCTCTGGTTCTATCGCGCCTTCGTCGACAGCGCCCGCGCCCTCGACGACGGCCCGCTCGCGCGCCTCCTCGAGCGCAACGTCGCCGAGCTCGAGCGCCTCGCCCACCTCCCGACGCCGCACGCCGCGACCACCGCGGGGGCCCCTGGGGTCACCTCCTGATGGGGCCACGCCCCGATGCGCCGCATGTGAAGCGGGTCACGAAGCGGGGCGCAGGATGGGCCGCAGCGCTGCTCCTCGCCACGCTGGCGTCTGCAGGCTGCTCCGATCTCCTCCCCATCCCGCGGGCGAACGACCCAGGCCCCGACCTCGGCCCCGACACATCCCTCCCCGGCGACATCGCCGGCCTGCCGACCGAGGAGCCGACCCACGCCAACCCCGACGCGAGCCCGTCGGCCATCCTCGCCATCGCGGCGCTCGACCCCGCCGAGGGCGACGTCGCCGGCGGCTATGACGTGACCATTCGCGGCAACGGCTTCCGCGAGGGCCTCGCCGTCTACTTCGACGAGACCCCCTCGGAGCTCGTCTTCGTCGCGAGCACCACGACCGCCATCGCCCGCGTCCCGCCGCACCCCGCCGGGCGCGTCGACGTGGCGGTCGCCCACCCCGATAGCGATGACGGCCGCCCGCAGATCCTACCCACCGCCTTTCGCTACTTCAGCGGCGTCGCCATCACCGCCGTCACCCCCGCGCGCGGCCCGACCGACGGCGGGATCCCCATCGCCGTCGAAGGCCGCGGCTTCGCCCCCGACGGCACGCTCTTCGTCGGCGGCCGCCCCGTCCTGGCCCCACTCCGCGAGAGCGACACCCGCCTCTCGGGCGTCCTCCCGCCCGGCGCCTTCGGCCCCGCCGACGTCCAGGTCGTCAGCTCCAACGGCGTCGCCATCGCGGCCGACGCCTTCACGTTCGGAGCCCCACCCACGCTCAGCGCGCTCGCCCCGATCGTCGGCCGCGCCACCGGCGGCGAGACCGTCCGGCTCATCGGCCACGCGCTCGAGGCCGATTCCGAGGGCGTCGCAAGCGTCGTCTTTGCCTCCCAAGGCAGCGACCAACCAGCGACCATCACCCGCGCCGCGCCCGACGGAAGCTGGCTCGAGGTCCTCTCGCCCGCCGCCCCACCAGGGCCACCGGGCGAGAACTCCGCGCTCTTCGCGGGCGCATGGGCCGACGTGCGCATCGTGACGCGCTGGGGCGTCGCCTCCCTCGCGCGCGCCTTTCAGTGGCGCGACCCCCTCGCCGATCCCATGGTCCTCGCCTGCACGCACGCCGTCCCGAATCACGGCGCCGAGGCGGGCGGCGAGGTCGTCACGATCGCGTGCCGCGGCCTCGCCTACGGCGACCTCGCCGTGACGTTCGGCGACGCCCCGGCCGAGCTTCTCGCCGACCCCAACGGGCCCGCGAGCGGCGCCGACACCCTCCAGGTCCGCACCCCGCCAGGCCACGGCGACGCCATCATTACGGTCCGCACCGCCGCCGCCGACACCCAGCTCGCCACCCCCTTCCACTACGACCCCGCGCCACGCTTGCAGCTCGCTGCAATCGCCCCGGCCACCGGCCCCCTCGCCGGCGGCCAAGCGGTGACGCTCACCGGCCAGGGCTTCGAGCCCGGCATGGTCGTCCAGATCGGCGCCCTCCCCGCGACCGCCATCACGGTCCTCGACGCCGAGCACCTGACGGCCACCACACCCCCCGGCGCCCCCGGTAGCGCCGACGTCATCGTCCGCTCGTCGGGCCTCACGGCGCGCCTTCCCGCGGGCTACGACTTCACCGCCGACACGCCGAGCCTCCAGCTCATCACGCCCCCGACCGCGGCCCAGGCCGGCGGAACGCACCTGCGCGTCTTCGGCGCGGGCTTCGGTCCCGACGCGACCTTGACGATCGGTGGCGCCCCCTGCACCCCCATCGCCCGGGTCTCCTCCGCCGAGCTCGCAGTGAGCAGCCCGCGCCTCGACGTCGGGACGTACGACGCGGTCCTCAGCGATGGCGCCCACACCGCGACGCTCGCGCGCGCCCTCACCGTCTATGATCCGCGCTCGGGCTACGGCGGCACCTGGGGCCCGCCGATCGACGAGACGCTCAACGTCACGGTCTACGGCGGGAACGGCTACGGCCCCGTCGCGGGCGCGTTCGTCCTTGCAACCCCCGCGCGCGCGGACACCTCGCCCCCCCCGTCGGAGTGGCAGTGGCAAGGCCTCACCGACGACCGCGGCCAGGTCACGTTCTCGACCCCGGGCCGCGTCGGGCCGCTCGACGTCACCGCCAGCAAGACCGGCTTTACTTCCTATTCGGTCGTCGCCTTCGACGCGACCAACGTCACGATCGTCCTCCAGCAGAACCCGATCCCCGACCAAGGCAACGGCGGCGTCACCCCGCCCCCGCCGTACCCGAACGCGACGCTCAGCGGGCACGTCCTCGGCCTCGGCAAGTACGTCGTCGCCCCGCCCGGCAGCTGCGCCGCCCTCGCCATCGCGGACTCGCGCCACTGCGCGCCGTGTGAGGACGACCCCGCACTCGGGCCCGGCTGCGACGACCCGGCGCGCCCCGATGCCGCGCCCGAGGCAGCCGCCGACTTCGCTTGTGTCACCGTCGGCGATCAGGGCCAATTCTGCGCCCAGGCATGCCTCGCAAGCGACGATTGCCCCGCCGGTTACGCGTGCAGCAACTCCTCGGCCGGGCTCCGCTGCCTGCCCTCCCCGGGCCAGAAGGCCGCCTACTGCAACGTCACCTCGACCAGCGACTTCGGTTACGAGTACCCGATCCAAGAGACCGGCTGGGTCGACATCACGGGCGACGCCGCCTACCAGCTCGACTCGCGCCGCCTCGGCGATCTCGCGATCTATTGTTTCGGCGGCTACAAGGACACGCTCGGCACCTTCCTCCCGACCGCCTTCGGCGTCCGGCGCCATGTCTACGCACTTTCGGGCGCGACCCAGACGGACCTCGACGTGACGCTCGATCACCCGCTGCGCCGCAGCTTTCGGGTGCGGCTCATGGATCCCCCGGTCTGGCCCAGCGGCCTTGCCGAGCCGAATATCGCGGTCACGCTCGACCTCGGCGCCGACGGCGCGGTCCCCTTCTCGCGCAAGCCCGTCCCGATCGGCGACGACACCTACCTGCTCCCGAACGAGCTGGCCTCGCTCGACCGCGAGCTCTACGACGCGCAGTATTTCTTCTACACGACGCTCGCCCCGAAGGACGTCGCCGGCGCCCAGCCACGCAGCCTGAACTTCGTCCAGAACGTGCAGCGCATCGTCGAGGACCGCTTTCCGGTGCGCGACCCGGGCGGCGGCTGGCACCTCGAGGGCAGCCAACTCGAGCGCGACCTCTACGCCGTCTTCGCCGCGCCTGCCCCCACCTTCACCGGCGCCACCGGCACGCGCGCCTGGGCGGTCGGCGAGCGCGGCCTCATCCTCCTCCACGTCGGCAACGGCTGGACGCCCCAACCGAGCTTCACCCAAGAACACCTCCGCGCCATCGTCGGCCGCGTCGCCGACGCCCCCGCCACTCCGCCCGCTCCGGACGTTGCGATCGATCTCTGGGCCGTCGGCGACCACGAGACGATCCGTCACTTCACCGGCCTCGCCTGGGAAGCGGTCCCCGGCCCCAGCGTCCCCTCGGGGCCCCCCGCCCCCTCGGGCCAGCCCACCCCCGCCAACACCGACAGCTTCGTCGCGGCCGCCCTCACGGACGACGCCCTCTACGTCGCCGGCGCGAGTCGCCTCCGGCGCCTGTCCCTCGCCGACCGCAGCTGGAGCATCGTCGGCGGCCCCTCCCTGCAAGCTATCCGCGGGCTCCTCTCCCTCCCCGGCGGCGAGGTCCTCGCGCTCGGCACCGGCGGCCGCGTCTACGCCGGACGCGATAGCACCTGGCGCCGCATCCCGACCGACACCACCCAGACCCTGCGCGCCGCGCTCGTCCGCGCCGACGGCACGCTCGTCGTCGTCGGCGACCGCGGGACGATCCTCGTCGGCCTCGTCGGCCTCGGCGCCTCGCTCGCCCAGCTCGACCTCGGCCTGACCACGCCACCCTTGCCCGTCGCCTCGACCCCCTACGATCTCACCGCCCTCACCGAGACCCCGGACCGCACCCTGGTCGTGGTCGGCGATCACGGCACCGCCCTGGTCGGCCCCGACCCCGCGACGCTCCACCTCGAGCCCATCGACGACTACCGCTCGAAGGCCTTCGGCGCCCTCGCCGAGCCGGACGGCCGCGTGCGCGTCGTCGGCAGCGCCGCCTTCATCCTCGGCCCCTTCCTCCACTTCCCGATCGTCACGGCCCCGCTCCACGCCGCATCCCTCGACAGCCTCGCCTTCGGCTGGACCTGGGACGGCGGCCCCGCCAACCAATACACGCGCCTCGATCTGACCCCCGAAGGCCAGATCACCCTCTGGACCCTCATCGTCGACGGCGCGGTCACGACCGCCTACCTCCCCGATCTCCAGACCGCCGCCGGCATCACCGCGCTTCCGTCGCAGAGCCGCATGCGCCTCGGCGTCCTTCGCGTCTTGAACCAGAACTTCGACATCGACGACTACACGACGCGCGAGTTCAGCATCTACGCGCGCGACAGCTGGACGACAAACGAGGCCTGGTTCTACCTGCCGTGACCGACGCGGCCGCGCCACGCGTTCAGGTCTGGACCAAACGCAATGCCGATGGCCGCGCCCCAATCCGCCGGGACGAGACTCAGGGCCCGGCCGCAGCAGCCTGTAGCGCGGGCTTGACCCCTCGGCTACAAAACCGTAGATTTTCTACTGGGAGTTGTCCATGGCGAAGGAAACCCAGATTTCGGCCCAGATCTCCGAGGCTACGCGCGAGCGGATGGAGAAGCACGTCCGCCGGACGGGGGTCAAGAAGGGCCACCTCGTCGAACAGGCGTTGCTGCATCATCTGCAGGCTCTCGACGAGATCCCGGCCGAGTACATCATCCACCCGCGCATCGTCGTCTCGCGGAAAACCGCCGAGGAGATGCTCCGCAAGGCCGAGAATCCGAATCCCACTCCCGCGCTGCGCAAGCTGATGCGCGATGGAGATTAGGGCGCTCCGCCCGAGTGACGACCGCTCGGCGTTCCGGTCCGGCGACGAGGCGCTCGATCGGTTCTTCCGCCGGTACGCCGGCCAGAACCAGTTTCGTCACCACATCGGGGTGACGTACGTCGCCGTCCATCGGGGCCGCATCCTGGGCTTCGCCACGGTCGCTGCACGTCACGTGGACATGGAGGAACTGCCGGAGCGCGCAAGGAAGACGCTACCCCGCTACCCGATGCCGGCGCTCGGGCTCGCACGGCTCGCCGTAGACCAGTCGGCACAGTCGCAGGGGATTGGAGGACAGCTCCTCCGCTTCGTGCTCGAGCTCGCATCGAAGATGGCCGACGAGGTCGGTTGCGGCGCCGTCGTCGTCGATGCCAAGCCGGGCGCGATCGACTTCTACGCGAAGTACGGCTTCACCGCCTTCGAGCCCCTCGAGGGTCAGTCGGATGCCCGCCCGCAACCGACGGCGGTGTACCTGATGATGCAGGACATCAAAGCGGCCGCCGAGCCCCCGCATTGATCGCCGCCGCCCTGGGGCGATTTGCCGAGCACGCGCGCAACCGATTCTACCTGCCGTGACCGACGCGGCCGCGCCACGCGTTTAGTTTTCGACTAAACGCGATTAGTCCAAGACTGAACGCTCCAACCGCCCCGAACGACCCGATCGGCCCAACCGCCCCGATCCGGTCGGCCACGGCGCGCCCCCGCTGGGCACCTCGCCCGCCCTCGTGTAGGCTCGGACGCGATGACCACCCGGCCCCAGGATCTTGCCGCCGCCATGCGCGCACGCCGGGCCGCGGCCCGTAGCGCCGATCGCGCGCTGGGCCTGGCGGTGCGCGCCCGGCTCGACGCGTTCCTCGGCACCTGGCCGCTTCCGGCCGAGGCTGCCGTGTGGCTCTTTGGCTCGCTGGCCTCGGGGGACTTCCAAGCGGCGTCCGACGTCGATCTGGGCGTCGCCGGTCTCGCCCTCGAGCAGGCCCTCGCCTTCGGCGTGGCCGCGGAGCGCGCGCTGGGACGGCCCGTCGACGTGCTGCGCCTCGAAGCCCTCGGCGCCGACTTCGCGACGCACATTCGGGCGGACGGGGTGCGACTCCGATGAGCGGCGCGCGAACACGTCTCACACGCCTCCTCGCCGAGCTCCAGCGGGAGCACCGCGCGCTTGCGTTGCTCTCGTCCGAGCTGGCCCGCCTCGCGCCGAGCCTCGCAGCTCCCGAGCCCGATCGACGCGACCTCGGGCTCGTCGCCATCGACTTGCACCATTACTATACCGCCGTCGAGACCGCCTTCGAGCGCGTGGCGCGCCTCCTCGACGAGGACGTCCCGAGTGGGCCGGATTCACATCGCCAGCTCATCGACCAAATGGCGCTCGAGATCCCGGGCCTGCGCGACGCCCTCATCGACACGGCGCTCCGCGACTGGCTTCAAGAGCTTCGTCGTTTCCGGCACTTCTTTCGCAACGCCTATTGCGTCGAGCTCGATCCGTCCGAGCTCGGACGACACGTCGCCAAGCTGCTCGCCAACGCGCCGGCGTTCATAGCGGCGCTCGATCGGTTCGCCGCGTGGCTCGCAGCGGCCCGCGACCTGCCGCCGGAGTAGCGCGCCCCCTCGCCGCAGTCGGCGGCACCGTGCCGCTCACGCATCCAGCACCGCGCGCACGCCCCGCAGCAACGCCTCGGGCGAGAACGGCTTCGCCAGAAACTGCAGGCCCGCGTCCAGCTCGCCGTGGTGAACGACCGCGTTCTCGGAATAGCCGGACGCGAAGAGGATGCGCATGGCGGGCGCCTCTGCGTGAATCTTGTCGGCCAGCTCGCGCCCTCCCATCTGGGGCATGACGAGGTCGGTGAAGACGAGGTCCGCGCGGCCGCCGATGGCCTGCAGCTTCAGCAGTGCCTCGGCCCCGTTGGCCGCCTCGACGACGGCGTAGCCAGCACCGCGCAGCGTGCGCGCGATCACGGCGCGCACCGCCGCGT